>CALFSX010000160.1 GCA_937916515.1 uncultured Planctomycetaceae bacterium
TATTGCCCTTCGCGGGTTTTGGGGCAGCAATTGCGGAGGGGAAAACGTATTGGCAATCGTCTGCTCAAACATGCTGATAAAGCTGCCGTTGCCTTGGGGACGGCAGTTCAGTTGTTATCCTTAGGACTTAGTTTACTGAATCACGTTTTCTGAGTCCCCCTTATCGAATGCTCACATGAATAGAACTATTTTTTTGCTGGCTCTGTTGGTACTTACTGGCTGTCAGGATTCGGCCGATACAATCGGCTCAGCTGATGATCCTGTTGTGATGGTCGATCATGACGACCCAGAAATGGCGGCGGCCGAACAGAAGGCTCGTGATACCCTGGATGACTTCATCATGGCGATGCAAGCTCCAACCCCAAATCAGTCCAGCTTTGGAGTCAAGTATGCCTTCAGGGATGGTGATACTTATGAGCATATGTGGATCACAGAGTTGACGTACAACCAGGGTCGGTTCAGTGGGGTTCTTGGAAACGACCCTGCCCTTGTAAAGAATATTTCCAGTGGTGATCCGGTATCGATTGATCGTTCCGAAGTTGAAGACTGGCTGTATTTTGATGGCGAGGAAATGGTCGGCGGGTATACGGCAAAACTTTTGATGAGCCGAGAGTAAGAATTGAACAGCGGACAGTATGCAATCGCCTGGAAGAGACGTGCGCTATGGCGAGTTTTGTTGAACAGTTGACTAATCAGAACTTTGGCAATGGCTATGAACTGGTAAATGGTGTGGCTATGCACCAGCAAGATGGTGATCGGTTCCAGATTCCGCATCCTGTGCTGAAGAAGCACATTGGCGCTGGGCATTTTGTGGAACTGCGAGTTGACTCGCCCAGGTTTTCCATGCATCCGGATGCTCCGGAACGTTGCATGTGTTCTTTCTGCAATGGGGATGCCAGCAAGCCGGTGCTGAGCCATGTTCAACCGGCTTCTTTGGTCCAGTTGCCACACCAGAGCGTACCATCGCGAGGATGGGGGGAAGACTTTTGGGCGAAGGTGGTTGAACGCGAGGGCGACGTACTTCGCCTGATCGTTGACAACCCGTTGTATGAATCTCGCCTGCACAGCATCAGCATTGGCGATGAGATTCTGTGCCACGTTGATCATGTGTTGGCCATTCATCCGTCGCACCGTCAGCAGATGGTGCTTGGTATGAATGAAGCCGATTTACGGCAACTTGTGGAATGGTTGGGGACGCTGTGAGCTCTCTTTCGTTCATCAAGATGCATGGAGCGGGCAATGACTATGTCTTCGTTGATGGGTTTTCTCACCCGCTGCCGCAGGATGCACCTGGACTGGCGATTGCGGTCAGCCATCGGCATTTCGGAATTGGGGCGGATGGACTGGTGCTGCTAAGCCCGCCTGCTGACGACGCTTCTGACGTTGAAATGCGGATGTGGAACGCGGACGGAAGCGAAGGCGCTCTGTGCGGCAATGCGGCTCGCTGCGTGGCCCTGTGGATGAATGTCAATGGAAGATTGGCTGGCCCCTGTCGCATTAAGATGGTGTCGCGAGTCGTCACTGTTGAGACTCTTGAAATTGACGCTCAACGCCAGGCTGGTCGCTTTTGTGTTGATCACGGTCCGCCTCAAATTGACGCCGTTGGCCAGGTCAATCTGGAATCACTTTCTGCCGTGGCCGCCGCCGTTGATTTGCCTCAGTGGCCGTTAAAGTGCGTTTCACTTTCTATGGGGAATCCTCACGCGGTGTTTGTGGTTGATGAAATCACTGATCAGCTGGTGCGAGGCTTGGGGCCAGCCATTGAGAAGTCTTTGCAGTTTGTTGGTGGGACGAACGTGGAATGGGTTCGTGCAATCAATCGGCAGCGCCTTGAAGTTCGCGTCTGGGAACGTGGCAGCGGAGAAACGTTGGCCTGCGGTTCCGGGGCTTGTGCCGCCGTTGTGGCTTGTGTGCAACAGGGTTTTTGTGATCGAAATGTGGACGTTTTGGTGGAACTTCCTGGTGGCCGCTTAAGCGTTCGCTGGTCGGAATCGGGCAGCGTTTTTCTGACCGGACCTGCTGAAGTTTCGTTTACGGGAGTCTGGGGCGGGTGAACGAGCATTCGTCATAAAATGTGACGAATTTCCGGGCGATGTCAGAAATGCCGCGTTTTTGCGGGTGTTTGGGCACAATTTCGACCGTGGTTGTGCGGCAAAAAGCGATAGATTTGTTGCGTTCAGTCGTCTTGTGTGCGACAGGTCTGTCGATTTTAGCTGCCTTTTTGTTGCCCAGATGATTTCAACCGCCATTCAACGAGCTTCCGTTGTAACAGCTTTGCTGCTGCTAACGCTGGCGTGCGCTGATTTGATGGCCCAGGAAGCCGGCGCCCAATCAGCCAGTTCTGCCGATTCTGCGGAGAGTATTCAGCGATGGATTACAGAACTTGCGTCGCCGGGTTTCAGAGCTCGACAGGAAGCAACGTCAGCATTGATGAACGCAGGTGATGCTGCGATCGCCCCGTTGAAAAATGCCGCGTTGACGGGTTCGCTGGAAGTGCGAGTTCGTATTGGATCTATTCTGAAGCGATTGGAGCAGAATTCATTTCAATACAGGTTGTCTGTTTTGAAAGAGCAACCTTCTGTTGAACAAGCTGCGAAGATGCCTGAGTGGTCTCGCTTTGCAGAGCGTTGCGGCGAAGGGTCTGAGGCGATTGATTTTTATACTCGCCTGCTGGAAGCGGAACCGAAGCTGTTTGCCGCTCGGATGAACAAACCGGCTGAATTGCGATTGTTGCTGGAGCAACGTGCTGCGGAAGTACTTCAGTCTGCCAGTGTAAGAGCTGGCGCGGATTTCGGGATACAGACAGAGTTTTCGGTGGATTCTTATGCCGCACTTTTGTTGCTGGCAAGCAATAACGAAGTGACGCTTCGTCGAGCGACTTCGCCTTCGATCAGCAGTTTGCTGCAGTGCGAAGAATTTGCGTCGGCTTTGAGCGGTGCTGATGGGCGGCACTATCTGAGTTTGACCGGAGCGTGGATACTGAGAGCGAATATCAGCGTTGAGAAGCCGCTGGAGTTTGCTCGCCAGTTTCCCACCGAAGATGGCTTGCAGTTGGCTCGCCACACTTTGAAAACCGCTTTGCGTGGGCAAAACGGACGCTTCGCTTTAATGTTGTTGGTCGAACAGGGATCGTTGGAAGACGTACCGTTGCTGGAATCGGTTTTTGATAACACGGGCGTGCTGGTTCAGGGAACGAAGACCAGCATTCAATACAAGGCGTACAACGGCGATATGGCAATGGCGGTTGCCATTACATTGCGAGGCGGCAATCCTCTGGAATTCGGTTTTGGCAAACATGAGCCTCGCGACCTGCGATACCGATTTGCAAACGAGACCATCGGGTTTGAGACCGATGCCGATCGAGAAGCAGCTCGTCAGAAGTACGCGAAACTATTTCTAAACGCTGAAGTTTCAGAATAATACGAGCGGCAGGAAATGTCGACGTGCCTCGGAATATGTTGGACTTTCTATTGCTGCGAACCTGTTTCAAATTGATTGAAGCTTTCGTAGCGACAACGGAGCGGCTCGGCGATTTGAACGTTCCACGTTTTTCCAAGTGCAACCCCACTGGGTCAAGGGCGAAGCTCTTGTTAGAGTAGACGCAAACGCCCTTCCCTTGCTTGAGACGTGTTGTGACCGAATCCAAACCAACAACCGACAATTTACATTCCAGTGAAGTGCGAAGCCCAGCGTTGTTGGATCGTCAGCTGTCCTGCTTGTTGATTGTGGACATCCAGACCAAGCTGTTGCCGCTGATAAGAAATTCAGAAGCGGTGGAGGAAGCGACCATCTTCCTGATGAATGCTGCGGCGACGCTGGGTGTTCCCGTGTTTGTTTCGGAGCAGTATCCGAAAGGGCTTGGTTCAACCGTTTCGTCGATTGCCGAACATGCTGTTCAAAAGCAGGTTGTGGAAAAACTGCGATTCAGCGCGTCGGAATGTTTATTGAATGCGCATGCGTCGAGCGACGATTCAAGTGTGATGAATGGTCGTATCCAGGTGGTGCTTGTGGGGATTGAAGCTCATATCTGCGTGCTGCAGACGGCTCTGGATTTGTTGCATAGCGGTCTGAAAGTTTATGTCGTTGCGGATGCTGTGGGCAGTCGTTCAGAAGCTGACCGCGAGGTTGCGTTGCAGCGAGTTCGTGACGCGGGGGCCGTTGTTTGCACGGCAGAAAGCGTCGTGTTTGAATGGTGCGAAGTGGCAGGCACCGATGAATTTCGCCAAGTCAGCCGACTTGTTCGCGAACGCGATGCGAATCGAGCGTAGGTTCTGTTCAACTGTTTTACAGCTGAACCGTGGAGCTTGAATTCATTGAGAACCGACGATTTGCAATCGGTCAGAATTTGCGGCAGCGGCCACAAATCGACTGAAATTCGACTGCAGATGCGTTTCGTCAGTGTTTTTGTGGGGTAAAGGCTCTCGAAAGTGCGAATTCAGCGTTAGCAATTCGGTCACGTGTTTTGAGCGACGGCGTTCGGTTGGTATTGTGCTGATATCACTGGCTGAAAATGCGTTTCGGCCTTTAACTCCAATCGAAGTGAACGATTCTTTGCCAAGTTTTCCACCTATCAACCCGCCTGTCAGAATTCTGATGGGGCCAGGGCCCAGTGATATTCATCCCAGCGTCTCCGCAGCCATGGCGGCTCCCACGGTCGGCCATCTTGATCCTTACTTTCTAAAGGTGATGGACGAAGTACAGACGATGCTGCGCGAGGTGTTTCAGACATCCAACAAAATGACGATGGCCATCAGCGGCACCGGTAGCGCTGGTATGGAATGCTGCGTGGTGAATCTGATTGAACCTGGCGATCGCATGATTGCGTGCCAGAACGGTGTGTTCGGCGGTCGCATGGCCGACGTTGCGGAACGTGCCGGCGCAGACCTGCTAAAGCTGGAACGCCCGTTTGGTGAAGTTTTCTCAGTCGAAGAAATCGCGACGGCGATCGAAAAACACAAGCCTAAAGTTATTGGTATCGTGCATGCCGAAACGTCGACCGGTGCGCTGCAGCCACTGGAAGAGATCAGCAAAGTGGTTCACGATGCTGGAGCGTTGTTGCTGGTGGATTGCGTGACATCGTTGGGCGGGCTGCCGGTTGAGATCGATAAAATTGGTATCGACGCGGCTTACAGTGGTTCGCAGAAATGTCTGGGGTGTCCTCCCGGTTTGTCGCCGGTGACGTTTGGGCCCAGGGCACTGGAAGCAATGGATGCGCGTACGCACAAGGTGGCCAGCTGGTATCTGGATATCGGCATGCTGCGAAATTATTGGGGCGCTGATCGAGCCTACCATCATACGGCTCCGATCAACATGAATTACGGTTTGCACCAGGCATTGCGATTGGTGCTGGAAGAAGGCCTGGTAGCTCGGTTTGCTCGCCACCAGCTGCACCATTCAGCCTTGAAGGCCGGATTGGCAGCGATGGGAATCAGCTATTCGGTCGCGGACCCGAACTGCAGTCTGCCGATGTTGAACTCCGTCTGGATTCCGGAAGGCGTCGACGATGTTGCTGTTCGCAAGCAGTTGTTAAACGAATTCGGAATCGAAATTGGCGGCGGACTTGGCCCCATGAAAGGCAAGACCTGGCGAATCGGCCTGATGGGCGAAGCGGCATCAAAGTCCAATGTGTTGTTGTTTTTGGCGGCTCTTGAGCAATGTCTTGCTGCTCAGGGAAAAATCCCCGAACCAGGAGCGGGCGTGGCGTCCGCCAACAAGCGATACCTGGAAACGTAGCGTTGTTTGATTGAGCTGCATTCGGCTCCGTCTTATTTCGTTTCCGAGGTGTTTGAAATTACGTCTGTTTTTTATTGATAGAAAGCGGGCACAGGTCGGCTAAGTGCCGGTCGTTTATTCACAGTTAGAAGTAACCTTAAAGGAATCAGTTCCATGAGTATGGCAATCACTGCCGTGCATGCACGCGAAATTCTTGACAGCCGCGGCAATCCCACAGTTGAAGTAGACATTCAGGTAGAAGACGGCACCACCGGACGAGCTTCGGTTCCAAGCGGTGCCAGCACTGGTGCTCACGAAGCCTGCGAACTTCGCGACACTGACAACAAAAGCCGATACCTTGGCAAGGGTGTTCAGCAGGCTGTTCGCAATGTTAACGAAGAAATCGCTGATGCTCTGATTGATCAGGACGTGACCGATCAGGCAACCATTGACCAGATCATGCTGGAATTGGATGGCACCGAGAATAAGTCTCGCCTGGGTGCCAACGCAATTCTTGCGTGCTCATTGGCGGCAGCTCACACAGCAGCTCGCACCAGTTTTTTGCCATTGTTCCGTTATTTGGGTGGCGTCGGCGCAAACTGCCTGCCAGCTCCGATGATGAACATCATCAACGGTGGTTCGCACGCGAACAACGGCATTGATATTCAGGAATTTATGGTGATGCCTTTGGGTTTCAGTACTTTCAGCGATTCGCTGCGAGCTGGTACCGAGGTTTTCCATCACCTGAAGAAAGTTCTTTCTGACAAAGGTCTGTCGACGGCTGTTGGTGATGAAGGCGGATTTGCTCCTGACCTGAAGACGAACCACGAAGCGATTGAAGTCATTCTGACGGCCATCGAAAATGCTGGTTACACGCCTGGCGATCAGATTAAGATTGCTTTGGACTGTGCGGCGTCTGAATTCCACAAAGACGGCAAGTACACGCTGGAAGGCAAGTCTGTCGATTCTGACGGTATGGTCGAATTGCTGTCGTCGTGGGTCGATAAGTACCCAATCTGCAGCATCGAAGACGGTTTGGACGAAGACGACTGGGCTGGCTGGAAGAAGCTGACCGATAGCATTGGTAGCAAGTGCCAGCTTGTGGGCGATGACCTGTTTGTGACCAACGTGAAGCGTCTAAGCCAGGGAATCGAAAAAGGCATTGCAAACAGTATTCTCATTAAGGTCAACCAGATCGGAACTCTGACGGAAACCATTCAGGCCGTGCAAATGGCTTACCAGAATGGCTACACAGCTGTGATGAGTCACCGATCCGGCGAGACAGAAGACAACACCATTGCAGACCTTGCAGTTGCTCTTCGCACTGGTCAGATCAAGACAGGTTCGGCCAGCCGCACAGACCGTATTTGCAAGTACAACCAGTTGCTGCGAATCGAAGAGATCCTTGGCGACACGGCTGTCTTCGGCGGAACGATTTCGTAGAACTTTGCCAACACCGGTACGGCAGAGATTCTGCTCGTATTTTGTTGAACAGCTATCGAAGCCCGGTCTTAACAGGACCGGGCTTTTTTATTTCGCCGGTTCGCATCTTCCACAAAGACCGATCGCTTGACTGTAGACACTGACACCATTGAAGCCAACACGCAGCACGTTCCTGAGCCGCAGGAGGCTTCAGTGTCGTGGGCCGTGTCGCTGTGCTTTTGGTTTGCGTTGCTGGTGGCCGCTGCGGTGTATGGGTCTGTGGCGCTGTCTCCCAAATTTGCCGTTTGGAATAAGGTAAGGACGGAGTACCAGAACAACGTACGGCAGCTTGTTGCTTTAGAGGACGATGTCGAGTACCTGGAACGCGTTGAGACAGCGCTGAAGACGGATCCTGAATTTGTTCAACGCCTGGCGGGCGTATCAAAGTTGAATAGTGACGCACCGGGCGAAGAATTGATTCCGGTGAGTGGTAGTTTGTTGTTTGGGCAAAGCGATGAAGTTGCTGCTCTTGAAATCGCCGCGATCGAACTGCCGTTCTATCATGGTATCATTTTAAGGTTAGCCAGCGACGAACAGTTGCGAACGATTTTGTTGTGCTTTTCTGCCTGCCTGACCGTTTTCGCATTCACGTTTTTGAACGATGCCGGACAGGGCGTGGTGTATTCAGCCGGATCAATGATCAAGCAGGTGATTATGATGCCCATGCGCCGGTATTTTTCCGATGCTTCCACGAACGCTGAGGTTGATCCTGAGCACTCTGCGACTGACACTGAAGAAGCAGAAACCATTCCGTAGTCAATTTCGCAGCCGCCTGAAACCTGCTGCTGCTGACGGATGTCATGACACACGCAGCTTCAGTCTTCCAGTGCAGTTTGCCTGTCGTGGCGTTGCGAATGTCAATGATTCGTGTTTGTCAGAAAACCCGTGGAATCACCAAAGTCCTTGTCTTTTTCGCAGGGCCGACGCTGTTAAGATGACTTTTTGATAGAACTTTGTTTTCGCCCGCAGTCACAGAAATTCATTTCCATGTCCAAACGCGTAGTCCTTGCCATGAGCGGTGGAGTCGACAGTTCGGCGGCAGCCGTGTTGTTGCATCGGCAGGGGTACGAAGTGATTGGCCTGTTCATGCGATCGGGCGAAACGGAGAAAACAGCGTGTGCCGTTTCCGGCGACGGGCTGCTGCCTGTGCTGGATACTCCCACGCACAAGCAGGGTTGTTGCAGTGCCGAAGATGCAGCCGACGCTCGTCGAGTTGCGGATCAGCTGGGGATTCCTTTTCATTCGCTGAACTTTCGCGATTCGTTTAAGCGAATCAAGGATTACTTCGCGGATGAATATCTTGCCGGTCGCACGCCGAATCCGTGTGTGCAGTGCAACAACTGGCTGAAATTCGGCAAGCTGTGGACGTTTGCTGAACAGGTGGGAGCAGACCATATTGCGACCGGACATTATGCTCGAATTCTGAAGGATGAAGCGACCGGGCAGCATTCGCTGCATTGCGGCAGCGACCCCAAGAAAGATCAGTCGTATGTTCTGTTTGGTATTCGTCGAGAACTGCTGAGCAAAATTTTGCTGCCGGTTGGTGGATATCAAAAGCCGGAGATTCGAGCATTTGCAGAAGAAGCCGGTTTGCGGGTTGCTCAGAAGAAAGACAGCTACGAAATCTGTTTCGTGCCCAACGACGATTACGCCGGGTTTCTGAAAAACTATCGGGGCTATGCAGATACTGAAGGCGACTTTGTTGATACCGAAGGCAACGTTCTGGGGCAACATGCGGGATACGAAAAATTTACAGTGGGCCAACGCAAGGGGCTTGGGATTACATTCGGCGAGCCTCGATTTGTGATCAGTGTCAATGCAGAACGCCGTCAGGTGGTGCTCGGGCAGCGAGAAGATCTGGCGACCAGTGCCATCCGCGCCGTCGATTTGAATTGGCTGGTGGATCGCCCGGCTTCATCGTTTGAATGTTCCGTGAAGGTGCGCTATCAGCAGCAGTCGAAAGATTGCACCGTGGAACTTCTTAACGACAACGAAGCGTTAATTACTCCCGCTGAACCAATCATCGGAGTTGCCCCCGGGCAGGCCGCCGTGTTTTACGATGGCGATTGGGTTTTGGGTGGCGGCTGGATTCAATAGTGCTGCATCACAGCCCAATCCTACGGTATACGGTAGAGGATCTTGCTAAAGATCCTGTGACACGGGGATCTTTAACAAGATTCACTACCACAAAGCCTAATTCTTAGTGGTGACGCAGCGCTAGCATTGCCAGGTACATTGCAGTGTGCGACCTGCTGGTTTCTTCCCGTGGCCTTCGTCCAGCTGAGCTCATCGTTCGGCAGCAATTGCCGAAGTTCCATCAATGTCTGGCCATCTCATCTGCCGTTCTACTTTGCCGTGATTCGTGCCGATAACTAAACAAGGGCGAGATTACCAACACTGCGCGCACATCCAATACGACAATGTCAGACTTCTTGTCCAAACAGGCATGTTCATATTGAGTCAGGTTTTCAGAACGACAACGGAGCGTTTCCGAGCGTTAGCTCGAATGGTCTGAGGCAGAGCCTCGTTAGAAACTTACTTAGAATGATGCGAGCACTTTGCACGCATTTTTGTCGTAGCGACAACGGAGCGGCTCGGCGATTCGAGCGTTCCATGTCTACCTGCGTACCACGCCACAGGGTCAAGGGCGAAGCCCTTGTTCGGCAGATGAAATACTTTGTTTGAAATGGCAACTTTAGTTATGAGTGATCAGCAACGGATCCAGGAACTTGAACAGCTTGTAAAGATGCTGGAAGAGCAGCTGATGCAGACTCAGCGGTTAAGTTCGGTGGGTGCTTTGGCCAGCAGTATCACTCACGAATTCAACAACATTCTGACTACCGTAATTAACTACGCCAAAATGGGCGTTCGTCACAAAGATGCGAAGACGCGCGACAAGGCCTTTGATCGCATTCTATCGGCCGGTCAGCGAGCTACGAAAATTACCACAGGCATGCTGGCATATGCCAGAACGTCCAGCGATCGCTTTGAGCCTTGTGAAATGAACAAGCTGCTGCAGGACGTTTTGATTCTGGTGCAGAAAGACCTGCAGATGCACCGCATCGGCATTGATGAAGATTTGCAACCGGGCGTTTGGGCGATCGTGAACAGCAGTCAGATTCAGCAGATTATCATGAACCTGATCGTGAATGGTCGGCAGGCCATGGGCGAAGGTGGCCGCCTGAAATTGACCATTCGCGATAACGTCGAGGAAGGCTGGGCCGAACTTTCGATTGGCGATTCGGGTTGCGGAATTCCCAACGATAAGCTGCAGAAGATCTTTGACCCGTTCTACACGACGAAGAAGGCCGACGCTCGCGGCCAGGGTGGCACTGGTATTGGACTTTCCGTTTGCCGAAAGATCATCGAAGCTCACAAGGGACGTTTGCGAGTCGAAAGTGAAGTTGGCAAAGGCACAACTTTCACCCTGAAGCTGCCTCGATCAGGTTCACCCGCCGGACTGATTGATACGTCAGCCGCTTGATTGCAGACTTCTACCGTCAAAATCATAGTGGCTAATCGTGATGTGTTTCAGCGTTGCGTTGATGATTTTGACGGGCCTTATTTTAGCTGGGTAACGTCATCCATAAAGACGTCATTCCCTGATTCACACCATTCAATGCAATCCGCATCGTTGTTGAATGACGAGTACCGTCGACTGTTGAGGCCCCATCGAAGTATTGGGAAAAAGATAGTGCCGGCCGCGTTGTTCCGACTATGTTCTGTTGAGAACCAGTAAAAGCGGAAACTGCCTCGATTAGTGCCGTCACCCAACAAGCCATACATCACATGGCCTTGCTGGACAGTGCTTGCGAAAGTGGCGACGTACACGACGATTATTAAACTGCCAATCAGCACAAGCCGTCGCCGGTTGAGTGATCTGGTCATCAATTCACTCGCTCATAAGCAGGAAATGGGCCATTCATGCTGTAGTCTTGCGCTATGCAAAGTCTGCGTATCACAGGCGTCTCAAACAGTGTCGCTGCAGAATTCTAAGCACACAAGCCCACGAATCCAGCGGGTTGCGAAGTGATCAGCGTTGATCGAAGATTTCTACATCACAGATTTCTCAGATGGACACAGATCATAAAACATTCACGCTCGGACCTGGAGTTTGTGACATTTCTGGATTGCACTGACCACTACGAGTCCATGATTGATGACGGCATCCCTCAGGCGATTGAATGGTTGAAATCGCTTCGACACATAATAGCGCAGAGGCGTTTGGACATGAGTCCTCTACCTATGTTTAAGCAGGACCGGCAGCAGAAACGACTGACCGTGTCTTTTGTTCGTCCAGCGATTTCCTGCAGAAATACCAGTCGTCGCAATCGACACCTTCTTCTTCCAGTCGCGCCTGCAGCGCGGCAACACTGGACGGCGGCGGAACAATCACTTTGTCACCGGGTTGCCGGTCTTCAGGTGTTGCCACCTTGTGCTGATCACTGGTTTGCAGAGCTTGAAGCAACCGTAGAAACTCTTGCACACTGCGTCCATTGCTCATGGGATAATAAACCATGGCCCTCAGGATTCCCCTGGGATCGATCAGAAACGTTGTTCGCACGTCTGACGTGTCGCTCGCGCTTGGTTGGATCATGCCGTAGGCGTTTGTCACGTTCATGGACAAGTCTTCGATGATTGGGAACGGAATTTCGACGCCGAACTTTTCCTTAATGTTCTGCGTCCACACAAGGTGTGAAAACAGGCTGTCGATGGACAGCCCCAGCAGATCACAATTCAGTTCCTGAAATCGGTCGAACGCTTTCGCGAACGCAATGAATTCCGTCGTGCAAACAGGCGTGAAGTCTGATGGATGCGAGAACAGAATCAGCCAGCGATGCCGCGTGACCGTCCCAGAATTCCTCTTCACCGACGCCGGCGAACATGACGCGATTGATCAAAGTGGGCGGATTGCGGTCGCTGGTCTGTCCACGAACGCCCTTCGCAAATCGTCGAAGAATTGTGTATCCATGGTCGGGGTTATCGCACGAAGCACAGCTTATGGTGTTGTCGACCGACAAGCGTGTGTCGAAGAAAAGTTGCCGGCCAAGTTCAATCTTCGCCCGAGTTAACGGGGTGGGAAGCTTGTCCAGACGGTTCGGTAGTAAGTCGAGTCCGACGGGCAATTTGAGTTTCAGCGGTTGGTGGTTATTGTCACGAGACAGCCATTCCGAAATCTGATCCAGTGTCAGTGCACCACGGCCTAGGATACCAGCCGTTAATTCGTCGGAGCCAAGCACCACTGTTATCAGTGGCGTTGGTGGAAGTCACGGTTTTAGTGTCCTGAGCCGAACATGAATTCGAATATGCGACAAGTATCGTGATGCCTGCCGCAACAACGCGGAGTGCGGGCGAAGTGATTCTGTTTGGCTGCATAGGGTGGCTCGTTCTGCTGTGTAGCTGTTGGATACGCGAATGGACCTGGGCAACCGTTACATCTGTGCTTGCACTGCTTCGACCAGGACATTGAGTTTCGCCATGGCCGAATAGTGGTGTCGTTTGATCTGCTCGTGTACATCACGTAGTTGATTCTGCGTTTCAGCCTCAGCACGGTGATGTTCGTTGAGTTCAGGTTCATCGGAGTCAGTGTTTTCCACCATAGTCCGTTCGAATTCGGCAATGTGATGTTCTGCCGCCTTTACTTTCTTTCCGTGCTGATTAATCGACTCCAGATGTTCGCTCAACGTGCCGTTTTGAGTTGCGAGGGCGTCATCGAGTGCCAGTCGAGCGGCTTTGTGCTCTTTGTTCCATTGCTGGATGTCGTCGCGCCACATGGCGGATTCGCTGTTCCAGCGGGTATGGTCCTGGTGGGCCTGTGTAGGAGTTAGAGACGTCATTTCGATTTCCTTGTTTGTGAAGTGGTTGAACGTAAAAGCTTCAGTCATTCTCTGATAGCACGACGCAACAGGTGTGCCACTGCGGATGAAAGATTGTGCGAACGATCGCGCCCGCACGTCCTGGTCATTGGAGGCCAGATACTACAGCCAATCAATTAGCACGGAATCGGCCACAAGTTGGTGGCCAGCGATGGCTCCTTAGAGCCGATCAGAAGCGGCTTTCTTTTTAAGCATTGGCTTGTCCAGACAATTCGGCCAGGTGACGGCCGCTGTAAACTGGCGGGATCAACGCGCCAGAGGGCACTGTTATGTGCGGGGGTTGTCCGTTTTTGATACAACGCAGAACACATCAGTTGCGGGCGTTGGCAGCCTCAGCGTTTAGCTGACACCAGCTGACACTGGAACAAGTTCTGGTTCTTGTGTGCGGGCGGAAAGCACCGTTGCAGGGGGGACTTTTCGTTCAGTTGCTGCAAATCGGTAATCTTTGGGGACGACCACGATGCCTCGATCTGAAACGGTAAATCGTTCAGCATCAAGTGTTGGATTTATTCCAATGGTGAATCCCGGCGGAACATGAACATTCTTGTCGATGATACAATTGCGAATCTGCGTCCCTTCCCCAACACGCACGCCGTCAAAGAGAATCGAATTCTCCACAAGTGCTCCTGACGCAACTCGCACGCCAGTTGAAAGTATGGAGTTTTTAACAATACCACCTTCAATGATGACACCATTGCTCAGCAGCGAATTCACGGCCTCACCGTGTTTGCCAAACGAATCTACGCCGATTCGAACTGGTGGAGCCGAGACATCGTATGTCTTGATGGTCCAGTCTTCGCTGTACAGATCGAGTGGCGGTGAACTGCTGAGCAGATCCATGTTTGCCTGATAGTAAGCGTCAATTGTGCCAACATCCTGCCAATAACAATGACTTGCGTTCTTGCCGTCTGTACCGAAGCGATAACCAAAGACTCGATGCGTATGAATCAGCCGTGGCAGAATGTCTTTCCCAAAATCGTGACTGGAACTCGGATCGTCATGGTCGGCGCAAAGTTCGCGAGACAGCATTTCTGTTCTGAACACATAGATTCCCATTGACGCCAGCGCCCGATCCGAACTGCCAGGGATCGGTCTTGGCCGCAGCGGCTTCTCCTGAAATTCGTAAATGCGATCATTGTCATCAACAGACATCACGCCGAACGATTGAGCAGCGTTCAGGTCGACTTCCATGCAGGCAACCGTTACATCGGCAGATGATTCTTCGTGACGACGAATCATGTCTGAATAGTCCATGCGATAGATATGGTCGCCGGAAAGGATAATCACATTCTTCGCGCCACTGCGTTTGATCAGACTCAGGTTCTGACAGATCGCGTCGGCAGTTCCAGAATACCAGGAATCGCCGGTTCGCATTTGAGGGGGCACCGCTGTGATGTACTCGCCCAACTGAGGATTGAAGACTGACCAGCCGTCGCGTAGATGCTCTTGCATGGAATGCGACTTGTACTGAGTCATGACCAAAATCTGCTTAAGGCCCGAATGCAGACAATTGGACAGTGTAAAGTCGATAATTCGGTACCGGCCTCCGAATGGAACCGCTGGCTTTGCGCGATCCAGTGTAAGTGGCGACAGCCGCGAGCCAACGCCGC
>CALFSX010000161.1 GCA_937916515.1 uncultured Planctomycetaceae bacterium
CCAAAAAACACCCCGTTTTCAACACTTTCACATGCCGACGGGAATTGCTGCTTGATGATCGGGAAGCGGCAGCAGCTCGCAGCGCAATGGCTGAAAATCGTCTGCGGCTAAAGGCGCAACTGCTGCTGCAAACAGCGCGACAACAAGCTGATACAGCACAGTGTTGGGAGATATCACGGAAATACGTTTCAAGGAATCTCTTTCAATGAAGGATGCTTATGGCCTGACGCTTTGGTTCCGGTCGCATCGGTTTCGCAATCAGTTGTTCTTCACAATGCAACATACCAGCTTCCTGCTGATAAGCCATCTGCCACTCGAAGTCATCCAGCAAACGGTAAATTATTCAGTACAGTTTTGGTGACTCAATGGGCGGACATCACACGATGCAGATGATTTGATCGGTGCTGCATAACTTGCGACTGTGAGAGGTTGTTTCACCAACAACACCACGTTTTAATCGTCGACCCACGTTTGTCTGGAACGCAATCCCCAACACGTCGGGGCACGAGTTGTACATCCGGACATTCAATGGCGATATGGTTCTAACGAATCTGCAGGGAACAGCATACACACCCGCTGCAGATCTGCCCAACGGACCAATTCGCTGGTCGATTCGCTGGTCGGATGCAATCAGCAATAGCTGCCACAGTGCTGCAGCAGAGTTTATCTTCGAGACCACCGTGCTGTCGCCGGTTCGCACAACCAGCGACATAGCCCCGACAATCGTGAGGCGTCAGGTGGACAATGCGGTGCGCTATGTTGTGTACCTGCTGAATCAGGATGCGCCAGCAGTCAAAATGATGATTCTGAAGACGAGCGGCCCATGCCAGCGGGATTTGAAGAGGCGTATATGGGAACCGAGACGAAGACGCTGCCCGCAGCAACTTGCGCATAGAACCATTACTGCAGCTCCCCCCCCCCTGAAATTGCCGGTGGAATCGGCAAAGGAAACGCAGACATTTGGACGGCGACTCGATACCATCATTGAAACCCATGAAACTTTCCGACCATCCCGCCAATGATGACGAGTTCGACGACCTTCCGCTTGCGCCGCCTTTAAGTACAAAGGCGGCTGATTCCAGTGCAGGGGTTGCACGTCTGCAGCAGTACTTGAATCGTTCACGCAAGTGGCAAACCGGCGACACTTTGCAAGGCTATCAGCAATTCAGGAATTACTCCACAGAGGCGGCATGGGCATTGTGTTCGCCGTCATACACAGGCAAACGGGAAATCGAGTTGCGATTCTGCTTTCTGCTTTCCTGCGGCAACAAGGCGCATTGCGGCGTTTTCAGAAAGAAAGCGTACTGCTTGCTCAGGCAGACGGCCCACATATCACTCGTCTGCTGTAAGTTTGTGAAGACCCGCAACATTCGTTTATCGTTACGGAACTTGTTGAAGGCAAGACGCTGGGGGCCCTGCTTAGCTGAAGATGTTTTTGATACTATGGCTTCTTAAAGTCTCGGTTTTCTAAGTCGGCCGCAAACGTGCGGAGTTTCTTTACAACAGCAATGCGACAACGGAATTCTGCGGCTTCGCACTTTTTAGTAAGCTGCAGTTCCAGCTTATTTCGCGAAATTCAGGCTTGATTACAACCGTACCACCGAACGAATAGATCAATGGGCGACAAGGCCGAACAACAAGACTCTGGCAGTGCCGACACTCATCCTGTGATTGTCGGCGTGGGAGCATCCTCTGGCGGACTTGCTGCGTTTACGGAATTTCTGTCCGCACTTGGTGACGCGACGGGCCTTGCAATTGTATTTGTGCAGGACGTTGCCTCAAACGCGACGTCAGTTGTGAACGAATTGCTGCCTTCAGCAACTTCGCTGAAGATTGAAGAAGTCACACCGGGCACTCGTGTCGTCAGCAACGCCGTTTATGTGTGTCCACCGCAGACGCTTTTGGAAATCGAAAACGGTGAGTTCGTTTTCGCGCGTTCCGCTGCGGAATTCAGGCAGCCGACTACGATCGATCATTTTTTTCGTTCACTAGGCCGCAACCATACTGACCGTTCAGTCGGCATTATTCTTTCCGGATCAGGCAGTGATGGAACGTTGGGGCTGAAGACCATCAGTGACTGCGGTGGACTCACGTTCGCACAGGAGCCGAAGACCGCCAGGTTCGACTCAATGCCTCGCAGCGCTGCCACAACCGGTGCTGCGGATCATGTGCTGTCTCCGGCCGAAATCGCTCAGGAACTGATTCGCTATGTCAGGTATCTTGCTGAATCAGAAGCGGACTCCCAAAACAAACCGTTAATCAACATCATTGAACGGGCCATTCCGGATATCGCCGATCAATTGATGCGAGTCACCGACCACAACTTCCAGCACTATAAAACCAGTACGTTGGGACGCCGAATTCAACGCCGAATGCAGGTGCTGAAGATATTTCGCATCGAAGACTATCTGCAACGACTACGCGATGACGAAGCCGAATCACACAGCTTGTTTCGAGAACTGTTGATTGGAGTTACCGCATTTTTTCGAGACCCCGAAGCGTTTGAACGCGTTGCCAAAGACGTATTGCCAAAGATCTTTGCCAACCGAGCAGCAGACGACCCCGTCCGGATTTGGGTGGCTGGATGTTCCACAGGAGAAGAAGCTTACACAATTGCGATGCTGTGTTATGAGTACTGGGACTCGATTTCCGGCGTTGAACTTAGAGATGACAATGGCGAAGCGGAAGACGATTCGCGAATTCCGCCTGTTCAGATATTTGCCAGCGACATCGATGATGGGGCCATCGCGACTGCTCGACAGGGCATCTATCCGCTGGGAATAGCAGAGAATGTTTCGCCAGAACGTTTGCTGCGTTTCTTCGTCAAGAAGGGCAAGCAATATCACATTTCGAAGCAGGTGCGGGAGCTTGTTCTGTTTTCGTCGCACAACCTGATCAGCGATCCTCCCTTTTCGCGGCTGGACCTCATCTCGTGTCGCAATCTGTTGATCTATCTGGGCCCGCATCTGCAGAAGAAGCTGATGCCGCTGTTTCACTATGCTCTGCGCCCGAAGGGGTTTTTGTTTCTGGGGCCCAGCGAAAACATTTCTTCTCACGCCGAACTGTTTCAGGCAATTGATGAAAGGAATCGTATCAGTCGCCGCAGAGGCACAGCAATTTCGGTTAACGCACCGACCACACAAGGACCACCGGCAAGTGGCCTGCTGCGGTCGCCGGAATCTTCTGCCATAAGCAGCGATCGAACTGAACTTGTGCAGATCATGCAAAGAATTGTTCTGGACGAATTTTCTCCCAAGTGCGTGGTGGTCGATGAGAATGCGAAAATCCTGTGTTCTTCAGCGGATACTCAGAAGTATCTGTCAATCGGCGAAGGCTCGTACGAAAACAACATTCTTAAAATGGCCAATGAAGGCCTGCGAATCGGACTTCGCACAACTCTTGCGGAAGCGAAGCTGAAGCGTCGCCGTATTACGCACGAGAACGTGTCTGTTCAGACAGCCGACGGTAAGCAGCGTGTGATGCTGACCGTTCAGCCAATGATGCGACTTGGCGAAGATACCGGGTTGTTCATGGTTGTGTTTCACGACCTCGGCCTGCCGATGGATCTTAGCGTCAATCCGCCAGCCAAAGAAGCAACCGTCGCTTCACGCGGCCGGCTGGATCGTGCGGCTGATGAAATGATTGAACAGCTGGAACGCGAGCTGGCTGCGACCCGTGACGATCTCGACAAAACCATGCAACAGATGGAATCCGTCATTGAACAGCTGAAATCTTCGAATGAAGAGTTGCTGTCAATGAATGAAGAGCTTCAGTCTGCCAATGAAGAACTGGAGACAACGAAGGAAGAAATTCGATCCGGAAGTGATGCACTTGCTCGCTCCAACGCCGACCTTGAGAACCTGTTGCGTAGTACTCAAATTGCAACCGTCTTTCTTGATGAAGACGGATTGATTCGCAGCTTCACCCCCGCGATCGCAGACATCTATGGTCTGCTTAGCACCGATATCGGGCGACGGTTGGAACAGTTTGTGCCTCAGGTTGACAATATGCCCCCTTTGCCTGACCTGGCAAAGCTGCGTGACAGCGAAGTGATTGAACATACCATCCGAGCAAGATCGGGAGAATTCTATATTCGCCGCGTGCTGCCGTACCGATCATTCGATGGAGCCACTGAAGGCATGGTGGTGACGTTTATTGACGTGTCAGACATTGTGGATCGCGAATCCATGCTGGCGTCGTTGATGAGTTCCACGGCGGAAGGCATCTACGGAATCAACGTAGAAGGCAACTGCACGTTTGCGAATGTTGCGTGTGCAAATCTGCTGGGCTACGAAAGTCCGGATGAATTGCTGGGGCAACAGATGCATCAATTAGTCCACCATCATCGAGCAGACGGTTCCATCTATAAGAATCAGGACTGTCGCATTTATCAGGCTTATCGGCGAGGAGAAAAAGTTCACGTTGAGGATGAAGTGTTCTGGAGGAAGGATGGATCATCGTTTGCGACCGAATACTGGTCCCACCCACAGATTCAGGATGGTGAAGTGGTCGGTTGTGTCGTCACGTTTCTGGATATTTCAGAACGCCGGCGACTGGAAGTGGAACGCGAAGAACGCGAAAAGCAGATGGACCTGGCACTCACGGCAGGCCGCATCGGTGCGTGGTCGTGGAACATTGCGACCGACACTGTCATCTGGTCGCCTCACATTTATCGCATCTTTCGTTACACGGAACTTCAGTTTGAAACTACCATCAAGGGCTTCCTGCAAATTGTGCATCCGGACGATCAGCAACTTGTTGAGGAAGTCATCCAGAAGACTCTGAATTCCGATTCCCGCCGCTACGAAATCGACTTCCGTGTGATTCGAGGTGATGGACTGGGAATCGTCTGGACAACAGCGATGGGGCTGGTTCAACGCAGCGCCAGTGGTCAACCACGACGCATTACTGGCGTATTCAGCGATATCACAGAACGAAAACGCAATGAACTCAGCCTGTCGTTTCTGGCGAACTTTCAGTTGCAACTGGTGCCGTTAACAACGGTTGACGACCTGATGTCAGTGTCCACCAGAATCATGTGTGAACATCTGAATCTGGCTCGCTGCGTATTTCTGGAATTTGACGCTGCTGTCGAAGTTGTCGATGTTTTGTGCGAACACAGCCAATTGGATGCTCCCAGTCTGGTGGGTCGCCTGAACGCAAAAGACTTCCTCAGCGATGCGGAACGTTCTGCGATTATGTCCGGAACTCAGGTGATCGTTAATGACACTCAGGCCAAAGAAATCGGACTGGCCAGCAACTTTCTGGAAGTGGAAATTGGTTCGTTTTGCACCTCCACATATGTCACCGATGGCGGAGCAAAGTTTGCCATTTCAGCGATTAGATCCCGCCCACATCACTGGCAGACCGACGAACTGCGGGTGCTGCAGGAAATTGCTGACCGCGTTGGAATCCGTGTAGAACGGGCCAGAGCCGAAGCGGAACTGGCAAAACGTGAAGCTCACTTGCGGCGTGTGATTAATAACCAATTGGGGCTGGTAGGTGTCATCGGTAAAGACGGTAAGCTTCTGGAAGTCGACGACAATTCGATGATGATTGCCGGTGTGACCAGAGATGACGTTATTGGAAAACACTTCGCCGAATGCGCCTGGTGGACATACGATGACGCGGTTGCCGAGCAGATGCGAGATTCCATGGCTCGTTCGTTCCAGGGGGAAGTTGTGCGTTTTGACGTGCCACTTTACGCTGCCGGATTGGGGGGTGAGTCTCAACGACTGATGATCGATTTCATGATGGCTCCGGTGTTTGACGACAACGGGAACGTGGAATATCTCATTCCTTCAGGTGTCGACATCAGTCAGCGGAAAGCAACTGAAGAAGCTTTACGAGATTCAGAACATCAGCTGCAACTTGGAATTCAAATTGCCAATCTTGGCTTAGGCCACATCGACTATCCCAATGAAACGATTCACCTGACAAAAGAAGCCGCTCGCCTGTATGGCTTTGCGGAAAAGGCCACTTCCGTTTCTCGCATGGAACTACATGCAACCTTCCATCCGGACGATCGAGCTGAATTGGGCCGACAGATTTCCGCTTGTTTGGGATCCGAAAACGGTGGATTGCTGGCGTGTCAGCATCGCGTGGTTCATCCCAATGGAGCCGTGCGTTGGCTGGACGTTCGAAAGCAGATTTTCTTCGATGAAACCACCATGCCACCAAAACCCACGCAGGGAATTCTGGTTGCTAAAGACGTAACCGAAAGACGTCACTTTGAACAGTCGTTGCAGGAAGCCCGAGTTGCTGCCGAAGCGGCAAACGAATCCAAGAGTGCTTTTCTGGCAAACATGAGCCACGAAATTCGCACGCCAATGACTGCAATTATTGGTTATACCGAACTTTTAGACAGCCTGATCAGAGAAAACGAAGCACGCGCACACCTGCAGACGATTCGTCGCAACGGCAATTTTTTGCTGGGGATCATTAACGATATTCTGGACCTGTCCAAAATTGAAGCCAACAAACTGGACGTCAATCCCGATCGATTCTCACCCGCAGCTTTGGTGGAAGACGTTCGCAGCATCATGGATGTGCGAGCCGCAGAAAGCGGGCTTCAGCTAACGGTGAATTACAAAGGTAAAATTCCGGCGGTCATTGAATCCGATCCGAAACGCCTGAAACAGATTCTGATTAACCTGGTTGGCAATGCGATAAAATTTACCAAAGAAGGTCAGGTGCAGATTGTTGTCCAATACGAAGACGATCAGCTTCGCTTTGATATCACCGATTCGGGAATCGGAATAAGCCGGGAACAACAGCAGAGACTGTTCCAGCCATTCAGCCAGGGCGATCACACGGTCAATCGCGAATTTGGCGGAACCGGATTGGGGCTCGCAATCAGTCAGCGGTTAGCAACGATGCTGGGGGGAGAAATCTACGTTTGCAGCGAGCAACACAAGGGCAGCACGTTTACTGTGACGATTGCCGTCGGCGACGTTAAGGATGTGGAACTGATACAAACCGAAGCTCACAGCTGAACCGACGTCTAACGCAATGTTGACTGGTCACATCAGGCTGCAGTGTCCCATTCTGGTTGTGGACGATCAACGTGATGTTCGCTTCCTGAGCCGCAGATTTCTAAGCGATGCAGGCGCTAAGGTCAGTGAAGCGGAAGACGGCGAACAGGCGGTCGCGATGATGTCGAAGTCAATGGAAGATGGCTGTCCGTTTGATCTGGTCGTTTTGGACATGCAGATGCCAAAACTGGATGGCTACGAAACCGCCGTGCAACTGCGAGCCCTGGGCTACACCCGTCCAATCATCGCTCTTACCGCTGACGCCATGCAGGGCGACATGTCGCGCTGTATTGCCAGCGGCTGCAATAACTATCTGAGCAAACCAATCGACAAGTCGGCGCTGTTAAACATGATCGAAGACTACCTGAATTCGACTTCCGCCTAACACGGAAGATTTCGTGGAATGTGATGGCGACGAATCTGTTGCGATAGTCGCCGTCACGCTCGGCGTGACGAATAGCTCCAGTGCAGAGGGCGGTTGTTCAGAAAACGTCGATGACGGCAACTTGGTTGATAATTGGCCGCAATTAATGTGTAGCTTTACATCACGCGGAGCGTGATTGCTACTGTTGTTCGATAGACTGCTTTGTCAGCGAAACGCTGCAGTTTCGGAAAGTCGTGGCGGCGCCTTTACACTACGATGTGCATGCGTCTGAACGAGTTCAGGACCACAGTTATTTCGTTACCTGTTTCAGCACGCTTTTGATGTTCTGCAGCAGCAATTCGTCAGTGTAGGGTTTTGGCAGGAAGCCATCGCTGCCTTCGATGCTGCCTTTGCCGTGTTCGGGTTTTCGCAGACCGCTACTGGCGATGATTTTCGCATCGGGGCGGATGGCCCTAATTGCCTTGATGGTCATGGGGCCGTCCACTTCGGGCATCATCATGTCGACGATTACTAAATCTATTTCAGCGTGTCTGGATTGGTATATCTCGATGGCCGCAGCACCGCCGGGGGCTGTGATGGCTCGATATCCGTAGGATGCCAGAGTTGCCTGAGCCACGTCGCGAATTGCTTCTTCGTCATCAACGATCAGAATCTGCTCACCACGGCCTTCCGGGAAAAGTTTGGTCAGTTCATCAGCGTCGTGGGCTGTTTCACCCTGTTCAGCGGGCAAATAGGTGGTGAACTTTGTGCCTTTGCCTGGTTCGCTGTAGACCGACATGTTTCCGTTATGGCTTTTCACAATTCCCATGCAGGTGGCCAGCCCCAGCCCGGTTCCTTTGCCTTGTTGCTTTGTGGTAAAGAACGGGTCAAAGATTTTCTCAATCAAATCTTTGGGAATACCGACCCCCGTGTCGGCAACCGAAATTCGAATATACTTTCCTGAAGGCAAGCCCACATTGGATGCATTTTCGTGCAACGAAACGTTCTCAGCTTCGAACGTCAGAGTGCCTCCGTCCGGCATGGCGTCTCTGGCATTGACGGCCAGGTTCATCAGCACCTGCGATAGTTCGGTTGAATCGCCAAGCGTCGGCCACAGCTCACCCGTCACTTCGACCTGAACGCGAATCGACTGTGTTAATGTGTGTTCCAGAATTCGACACGCTTCCTGCAGCAGTTCTTCAACGTCGACAACGGCTCGCGGTCCCGTTGTTCCGCCAGCGAATGACAGCAGTTGTCTGATCATGGCGGCTCCGCGTTCGGCACTGGAACTGATCGTGTCCAGCAGTCCGGTTTCCTGAGCGTCGGTCGACTTTCGCCGCAGCAATTTTGCTCCCATGGTAATCGGGGTCAGCACGTTGTTCAGATCGTGAGCGATGCCGCTGGTAAGTGTGCCGATACTTTCCAATCGCTGAGATCGCCGTTCGATCTGTTCGCGGCGTTTCTCGTGGGTGATGTCGATGTCAATTACCAATTGAGAAGTTGGGTGACCCGAGCTGTCGACGATGAGCGAACGTCGTGATTCGATGATCAGTTCCTGCCCGTCTCGAGTTCTGTTTTGTCGCTCGCCAATCCAGACGCCATCTGCCAGCAATCGGGACAGAATATCCGATTCCGCATTGCAGGACGTGCCTGTCAGCAGAGCAGTGCCGGGTTTGCCGATAGCTTCTGACGCACTCCATCCATACAGTTTTTGAGCACCGTCGTTCCAGGTCTGGATTCGATCCTGAAGGTCACGCGTGTGAATTGCGTCGCGAATTCTTGCCAGAATGGCCGTCTGTTCCCGCTGTCTTACGCGACCGGTTTCGCGTTCGGTGACGTCTCTCATAATTACCGTAAACAGTGGGTGTCCGTCTACAAGTGTTCTGGATACAACAGCTTCCGCCGGAAATTCGCTTCCATCTGTTTTGAGGCCCGAAATGATGTCGCCGTCGTTCACTTTCGTGCGAGCTGGTCCGCTTGCTGAGCCATCAATCAGCGGTGCAAAGTCAGCTCGAAACCGTTCCGGAATCAAGCTCAGAAACGGCTGCCCCAGAACATCGCGTTCTCGCCTTTGAAACACGTCTTCAGCGATTGGATTCAGCATGACGATGTGGCGCTGATGGTCGACCGCAATAACGGCGTCCATCGATGAATCGATAATCGCCTGCAGTCGAGCACGTTCCATGTGAACCTTCGCTGCCGCTTTGTTGCGTTCGATACGTTCCAGATTGGTAAACGCTGCCGCGGCCGCAAATGTTCCGATGGTTATCAGCAGGCCCACCGCAATCATGATGAAATGTTGTGTTGCCAGGCTGCGTGCCAGATTCTGCAGCTTTTCCATTTCGACTTCGCGAGCCGTCAGCATGTCGCCCGTGATTGTGCGAATCTGGTCCATCAGCAGTTTGCCGCGGTCCGTGATAACGATATCCTTCGCTTTGTCAAAGGCGTCACGATCCGGGCCCAGTCGGCGAGCCGAAATGGTTTCTTCCATTTCCAAGCGCTTGTCTGAAATCAATTGTCGCAGGCTGGCAAACCGCTCCGGGATGATTTCACCGCGTTCTGCGTAAATCTGCAAAGCTTCAAGGTGGTCATCGGCGTGCCCGATCCCGATGTGATATCGCTCAAGATAACTTTCATCGGCGGAAATCAAAAAGCCACGTTCACCGGTTTCGGCGTCCTTGATTGCAGACAGAACCGAACGAATTTCCTGATGAACCTTGAAGTTGTGGAAGATATCATCGCTGGTTTGAGCCGCATTCCACGCCGTAGCGCCGCCGACGGCAAACAACACAATGACGGCCACGGTCGCAAAGGCCAGCAAGACATTGACCCAGTTAATATAGCGAGCTTGTTGAGGCATAATGGGTCAGAAGTGTTGGTAAACGGCGGCGGAGGTCAGTAAGCGGAGGTTACGAGACTTGACTTCCCAGGGGACTGGCAATGGACCATAAAATACGAAAGTAAACCAGTTCTGAAAATGAATCCCAGGCATGTCATATCAAAACGATTCTGTTCACGCACGGCTTCACGCATTCAAACGGCGTGCCAAAGACGCGACTTCAAGTGGCAATTCAGCAAACTCCGAAGCATAGACCTGCAGCTCAGTTGTGCTTTCTGAGGCCGCATATGCCTGGGCACGCAGTCGCTGAAGTCGTATGACTGGATGGTGCGATCAATGGCCGTCAGTGATTAACACGCCCGCGTGCGGATGTCCGTGGGAAGGCGATCGCAGCAGCAGAACCGGTCTCAACAAACGGGAAATTGCTGCGAAACGTAAGTAACGTAAATTCGGAAGCGATAGCCACAGCTATCTCTGATGCCAGATTGCAGCACACCAACCTGGCAAATTATTGGCCACTGTGGGAAGTAATATTCCATGTGATTGCTAAGCCGCTGCATGTGGTAAACCGCGCCCTGTCGAAATTGTCGCGACTTTCTAAAGCAGGTCGTTAAGCAAAACGCTGATTGACTGATGTGCTTCCGATCCTGCAATCGGCAACCTGCGGAATCTGCCAGCACCTGGCACAAAGAGTGCAGACGAAGGTGGTGGCTAAACGTTTGCTGCGTTTCTGAATTCAAAGGACTGGTGGAATGCTTGTACTATCAAGGAAGATCAACCAAGCCATCTTTGTCGGTGAAAACATCGAAATTGAAGTGCTGCAGATCAAGGGGGGTGTGGTTCGAATTGGCATTACCGCACCGCGCGAAGTTCCGGTAATTCGAACCGAAATTTCCGAGTACAAAAGCAAATTCGCCATAGGCCTATGAAACTGAACTTTCTTCCGCTACGAACGTGGTTGTAGTGTGAGGTGCAAAGACTTTCCGACGTCCTTTAACTATTTGCAGACATTGAAGCTTTCTGTGAGTTCCGCGACAGAAAAATCCAATCAACCTCATCGCGTCGTGATTATTGGCGGAGGCTTTGGTGGTTTGTATGCTGCCATCGCGCTTCGGAAAGCCAACGTTGGAATTACGTTGATTGATCGTCGCAACTTTCATCTGTTTCAGCCTTTGCTGTATCAAGTGGCCACGGGCGGACTCTCGCCAGCTAACATCGCTACGCCACTGCGATCAATTCTGTCCAGGCAAAAGAATTGCGAAGTCGTATTGGGAGAAGTTTCAACCATTGACGTGGCGGCAAAGATGGTGATTGTTGGCCATAATGCTTTCGAATACGATTCGCTGGTTGTCGCTGCAGGAGCCAGTCATGCGTACTTTGGTCACGACGAATGGGAACCGTTGGCACCAGGCCTGAAAACGATCGAAGACGCGACGAACATTCGTTGTCGGATTCTGGCAGCTTTTGAAGCAGCGGAAATTGAAGCCGATCCTATTAAGCGAGCGGCGTGGATGACGTTTCTGGTTGTCGGTGGCGGCCCCACCGGTGTCGAATTAACCGGCGCCTTGTCGGAGCTGGCTCACCACACTTTGAAGCACGACTATCGCAACATCAATCCGTCAGACGCAAAGATAATTCTGGTCAACGCTTCCGACCGCGTGTTGATGCCCTATCCAGAAGACCTTTCAGCGGCGGCCATGGAATCGCTGGAATCGCGGAATGTCGAGGTGATGTTGGATACCAAGCTAACCGGCGTGTATCCCGATTTTGTGGTTGTGGAAACTCCTCAAGGTGTGCGACAAATTCCCACCAAAACAACGCTGTGGGCCGCCGGTGTGAAAGCCTCTGCATTAGGACAGCAACTGGCAGCCGCCAGCGGCGAACCTGCCGATCGAACCGGACGTGTGATCGTTCAGCCGGATTTGTCTCTGGCTCTTCAGCCGGAAATCTTTGTCATCGGCGACATGGCAAGTTCAAGCCATCAGACAGGCAAGCCGCTGCCCGGAGTTGCCTCAGTGGCGATGCAACAGGGAAATTATGTGGCCGATGTTATTCGTCGTCGTCTTGCAGGGAAGCCTGCAACTGCCTTTCACTATCGTGACTATGGTTCGATGGCGACGATCGGTCGAGGTTCTGCGGTGGCGATGTTTGGCAAACGCCGGTTCTCTGGAATTTTCGCCTGGCTGATTTGGTTGTTCGTCCACGTGTTGAAGCTGGCAAAGTTCGAAAACCGAGTTCTTGTGCTGCTGCAATGGGCCTGGCATTACACAACGTGGAATCAGGCAGCCAGACTGATCACTCAATCATCAGCGTCTGTCCCCAAAAAAACGTAGAGTAAGTCGCGGCGTTCGAACATTCGCAGGCTAAGTCGGTGCGGCGCTATTTCATGGGCAATCCGGTATTTCTGGAAGCAGATACGGATCAATGGAAACGGATGGCGTTACTAAACCAGAGTGCGACCATTTGAGTTGCGGATAAGTCTATCACGGACAACGTATAAGTTGGGAGACGACACCATGCGAAAACGAACACTTCAGACATTGAGCGTCATTTGTGCCCTGTCGTTTTTTGCTGCGGCGTCCTATGCACAGCGTGGTGGCGGAGGTCAGGGCAGAGGTGGCATGCAGGGCGGTGGCTGCATGAAAAGCGGCGGAAACGCTGGTGTCGGATCAGGCATGATGGCCGGGCAGGGTTTCCGAATGGGCGGCGGCATGACAGGCAATATGATGAATGCCAACCTGATGAACGCATTCGCAAATATGAATCGATTGGGGCCAGCGCCGATGAGAGGCAACAATGGCAATCAGGGATCTCGAGGCGCTGCTTCTATTCGCCAACCAACTCCCCAGCAGTTTACTCAAACGGCCATGCGGATGGACCGTGATCGAGATCGGAAGTTAAACAGGGAAGAATTGGCTGAGGTTGCAACCGCCGTGATGGCGGAGCTGAACCGTCATTCCCAGAACCGAATCGGAGCACCACCCGCCTCTTTGGGAAGTGACCGGACAACAGCAATTGTCACCGGGGAATCGACCAGCAATGATTCAGAAGTGACGGAATCGTTCGTCAATCGCTGCCTGCAATTCGACGTCGACAAAGATGGTGCGTTAAATGTAACAGAAACGCGAGTCATGGCCGCGGCGTTGATTAAGTCGCTTAGCTGATGCACACAACTTTGCTGCACCTGAGTGCAACGGGGCAAGGCGGAATCTGCAGTGGCTGGCGAATGGGGCGTCCGTGGATTTCGGTTTTTCGTCCTGGGCGGTTGTGTTTTGGACAAGCGGAAACGCGCCTTCAAATCGGTCAGGGGAATTACTGGCCGATGGTCGGTATTAGGGCAAATATTTCACATCTGTTTTTGCTGCAGCAAAGGCAATTTGCCCCGTCGCTTTCGGCTTCCTTCTCAGCTCAGTTTGGTTATCGCTCTCAGGACCCCTGCCTTTACAGTTCGCCGGAAAGAAGCTTGCTGTGGATATTGTTCGAGGTAAATGGGGTCGAAACGCGGACAATGGCTTTGTCTGGTCGAAATATTTGAACGATTCTCAAAGTTTCCTGCCTTAAAAGTGTCAGTCAGCGTAAAAATCAGACGTCGACATTTCACGAGGTTTTGTAGACTACGCGGCAGTTCACGGAAACCTGGTTCGCAACTTTGAATACTTTCAAACAACCAACTCGCAGCTTGCCCGCACTTTCTTAACGGAGATCATTCAGATGAAAGCACTTCTTATTTTGGCCGCTGTCGTCGGCAGTGCCTACGTTGGCTACTCTTACAATTCAACAGATGGCGAAAGCTGCCTGGTTTGCCCCATGACTGGCCAACCAGTGTTTGGTTCAACAGATTCAGCAGGTCCCGGCTGCTGTTCTGGCGGTGCCGCAGCAACACTGACCGGTGTTGACGGTGCAGCTCCAACCTGTTGCGGTCAATCCAAAACTGGCAGTTGCTCCGAAGTTGCTGACGCTGTGTTAACTTCAACAGATGCGGCTGAATGCCACGGTGACTGCGATAAAGCCTGTTGCCAGGATAAAAAAGACACCGTTGATGTCGCTGTAAGCCAGGACGAAGTTGTTGCTGAAGACACAACTGAAGCTGTTTCTGAAGTGACAGAAACTGAGTAGTACCGTTTCATCGTTTTGCTGATCGTACAACACAAACAAAGATGGAGTCGCACACAAAAGTGCGACTCCTTTTTTTATGGGGTTTGCAGACAACATGGCGGCAGATGTGAAACAGCAGACAGCTGCGTTCCTCGGCAACTGATTTTCGCCAAACTGTGTCTCGGACGCTTTCAGCGTAAAATAGACCTACGAGGCTGGTTGGCAGCTGCGTTGCCAGCTCCGGATTCCAACGTAGCGCCAGTCGCCACACTTCTGTTCTTCAACAAGATCGCTTGCAGGACTAACGGGCACGTTGGAGAGGTAGGTTAGTCCTGTTGACTGTCGTCATTGCCAACCCGCTTCCAGTTAAGCACGTTGGTCGACCTGCTTTTACCCTGCATCGCCGCAAGAAAGGGTTGAGGAAACTTAGATCCGATCGTATTGCCCTGCTGGTCGTAGACAAATTCAAGGTGATGGCCTTCAACATATTCCTTTCCAGCTTCGTAAAGCGCGGCGCAAGTCAGCACGGGCTCAGCAAGAAGCATGATCGGTGGCAAGAATCCAACTGGCATTTCGGTGTTCAGCTTCGCATGAATGTGATAGTGCTCAACTTCGAACTGTCGTGTTTCTTCGCTTTGAGGGTCGATCAGATTGATCAGCGACACGGCGTCTGGTTTTCCAAATCTGTCTTGCACGATTTGACGCGAATCAAGGTCACGGAGCGTTGTGCCGGATTGTGAAATTAGCAGGCTACAGCCCGACAGGCATGTGCTAAAGACTGCCCATGCAGTCATAGACAACAGTCGAGTCGACATTGCTCAGCTACTCCTCAACCGCCGTGTGTTTCCGGTTAACAGCGAACGCGTCCCGATAGATTCGACGCAATCCAACTTCAGGCTCTATGCAGCCGATGTAAGGCTAAGGACGCTGTGATTCCAAACAGCCATAATTGTAACAGTACTCAAAGATCACGTCAATCTGGCATCCTGTTCACCTGTCCTGGCTGCACAGAAACCTGCAAACCTTAGGGGCATACATCTTTTTCGTCTTGACGAACTGTTGGAAGTCTCTTGACGGTCTTGTTGGCTTAGAGGTCTTGTTTTGCTGAGCAACTTTCTACGATCGAAAGCAGGGCTTAGTCGAATTGGCGGGGTGGGTGCCCGACTGCGGTGGTCTTATGTTGCATCGAGGATTGTTGACTTCGACGTCGCATATTCTGCTGTCGTTTAATCCGTGGTCGTAGACCTGTATGTCTTGCGCGGCCTGATGTGTATGGTGTTGTCTGCGACCACAGGGTAAACGAATCGGGGAACAGCCCGACTTTGTGAATCGTTGTTTGCGGTGAACGTTTCTGTGTTTGTTGGGCTCACTTACTACGAGCGACGACCGGCGTTGCAGTTCGCGGCGGAGAAACGTTCGCATCGCGGGCAGGCAGCCTGCATACCGCACTGCACCAGTCGCAGCGGTTTCACAACTGAAGTCGGCTGTGTGCGGGCAGGGTGGCAGCATGTTCATTACTCTTGTTTTTGGCCAGTTGTTAACAACGAGCAGTCAAGTTGTTCTATTCCATCCGGACTTTGAAATGCGGTCTGTTGAGCGAGTTGCAATGCATGCCTGGGGAGATACAGTTACTGAGCGGGCCGCTGTGAATTTTGTGTAAGGATTGAGTGCAGGGATCTCTTCGCAGGGACCTCATTGCCAACGTTTCTTGCATTAGCCGAATGCTGTTTGCACCAATTACAAAGTTGCGTTTGTCAGCAGAGGCATTTGGTTTGTCAACAGGGGATAATCAGTCAGCAAGTTCGCCATTTCGACTGCTGATCGTGGACGAGAGTGCAGACGAACGTCTTGAGATACAGCGATTGCTTCGGGCCGGGTCCGACAGAATTTATGACTTCATCGATGCTGATTCCGGTGCGTCGGCTGTCAAACTGATTCTGGCTGCTAATCAACCTGTTCCAGACTGCGTTCTGCTTAGCGAGTCTCTGCCAGATTTTAGTGCGACAGAATTTCTGGCCGCGATACATTCAGCAGGGGGGCTTTCTCTGTGTCCGGTGGTCGTTCTGACTTGCAAGGATGGCCCGAATGTTGGTCGCGAACTGCTGCGTGCGGGAGCTCAGGATTATGTCGGCAAGGCCTGGATGACGCCTCAATGTCTGACGCGATCGATCGAAAACGCCGCCGAACGATGGGCTCTGGCAGGCAAACTGATTCACCGAAATGACCGACTAAGTGAAAGCGAAAAGCAGTTTCGTGTTATCTTCGCCAGTGCGGCTGTTGGGATTGCTCGCGTTGAACTGGATGGACGTTTTGCGGAGATTAATGAAGCGTTTTGCAGGATGCACGGCTACGACAGGGAGGAGATGTTGCAGCTGTCGGTTCAGCAGGTGACTCACCCTGACGACGTTGCGGTCGACATGGCGTTTATGGAAACGTTGCTCGACGGCAGCCGGGTAACTTACACCATCGAGAAGCGCAAGATTCGCAAGGATGGCACGACGATCTGGGTCAACCATGCTGTATCGCTGGACCGTCTTGCGGATGGGAGTCCTTATCAATTTATTAGCACCGTGCACGATATTTCTGATCGAAAGCCTGCTGAAGAGCGACTGTTCGAAACCACTAGTCGGCTGCAGGCCCTGATGAATGCTCTGCCGGTCGGAGTCAGTTTTTCTGACGATAGGTCCTGCGAACGAATCAGCGGAAATCCCACAGTGCTGGCTCAATTTGCAGTGAAGCCAACGGATAATTTATCCGCTTCCGCCGTGGATCCAGCGGCTCCCGGTCGCCAGGTGCAGTTTTTTAGTGCGGGACGAAGGATTCAAACTTCGGAGCTGCCTTTGCAGCGTGCGGTTGCGGAAGATCGAACGGTTCCGCCCATGGATCTGGAAGTTCTGATGCCGGACGGCAGACGCTGGTATGCGGAAGCATCTGGTGCCCCGATTCATGACGGCAGCGGTGAAGTTGTCGCCGGAGTTGCCGTGACTGTTGACGTGACGTCTCGCAAAGAAGCGGAAAATGCGTTGCGTCAGAGCGAAGAACGTCGTCGGCTGACGCTCGAAGCTGGTTCGATGGGCACGTTTGAAGTTGATCTGGTGACTGGCGAAGAATTCTGGAACTCTGCGGAATTCGAATTGCTCGGACTGAAGCCAGGGCAACTTCCCGCGTGTTCCGAAACTTTTTTCCGTTACGTTCACCCAGAAGATCTACAGCGGGTGCAACAGGAATGGGATGCGGCAACTCGATTGGGCACGCTGGATACTGAATTCAGGATTGTGCGTGCTGACGGAAGGGTTCGGTGGTTGGTCGGTAAGGGGGCATTGCTGCGCGGATCCGATGTCGTCGATCATCGGTCGCAAAAGACGGCTGGCCGGTTCCTGGGAGTCAACTATGACATCACGAAGCTGAAAGATGCAGAAGAGAACGTCCGAAAACTGAACGCTGAACTGGAAGATCGAGTACTTCAGCGAACAGCTCAACTGGAATCGGCGAACAAAGAACTGGAATCGTTTACGTATTCCGTGTCGCACGACATGCGAGCTCCTGTTCGGGCCATTGACGGATTTTCCCGCATCCTTCAGGAAGAGCTTATTACAAATATCTCTCCGGAAGCAGCAGACTGTCTGGATGAAGTTGCTCGCAATGCAAAGTACATGGGGCGGCTGATTGACGATCTGCTGAACTTTTCGCGATTGGGGCGACTGGCTTTGCGAGTCAAAACGTTCTGCCCGGACACACTGGTGGAACAGTGTGTTGCCGAATTAAACATCAACGAATCGGCGGTGTTTCAGATTTTGCCGTTTCAGTCCTGTCAGGCCGATTCGTTTCTGTTGAAACAGGTTTGGGTTAATCTGATTGCCAACGCATTGAAATACTCAAGGCTTTCAAATCCACCCGTCATTGAAATTGGATCTGCTACTTCTGAACGTGAAGTGGTGTATTACGTAAAAGACAACGGCGTCGGCTTCGACATGCGTTACGCAGACAAATTGTTCGGTGTATTTCAGAGACTACACCGACAGGAAGATTACGAAGGCACTGGCGTTGGTCTGGCCATTGTGCAGCGCATCGTTCATCGTCATGGCGGGCGGGTGTGGGCAGAATCCACGCCCGGAGACGGAGCGACGTTTCATTTTTCTCTGCCGTTTGAAGGAGTGACCACGTGACAGATACTGTTGAGATTCTGCTTGTGGAAGACAATCCCAGCGACATCAAGCTGGCAATGCATGCATTCCGAAAAAACAACATTGCGAATCAGGTAGTGGTGTTGCGAGATGGCGCGGAAGCTCTGGAATATCTGTTCTGCACCGATCGCTATGCAGACCGCCGGGGCCAGCACCAACCCAAAGTTGTATTGCTGGATCTTAAGCTGCCGCTGATTGATGGAATCGAAGTGCTGCGACGATTGAAGTCTGACAGTGAGACAAAGTCAATCCCGGTGGTGGTGATGACTTCGTCCAGTGAAGAACGCGACATGGTGGAAAGCTACAAGTTGGGAGTCAATGGGTATGTTCAGAAGCCCGTTGATTTTGAACAGTTTACCAATGTGGTCCGTCAGCTTGGCATGTTCTGGCTTCTCGTCAACAGGGTTCCTTATCGTACTGAGTAACGTAAATGACTGCCGGGCCACTACGAATACTACTTGTTGAAGACAATTCTGCGGATGCAAAACTTCTGGAATATGAGTTGCGTCGAGGCGGCATTGAGTTTCGTTCAGTTCGTGTCGAAACGGAATCTGAATTTCTGGCGGCGCTGACGACCGAACCAGACATCGTTCTTTGCGACTGGCAGTTGCCACAGTTCGACAGTTTGCAGGCACTGAAACTGCTGCACGCCAAGCAACCGGACATTCCCTTTATTGTGGTATCCGGGTCGATTGGTCAGGAGGCTGCCATCAACATGATGAAGCAGGGGGCCGCCGACTATTTGTTGAAGGATTGTCTGGATCGCCTGGTTCCTGCCGTCGAACAGGCCCTGGAAAAACGAGCAATCCGTCTCTCAGCCATTCGCGCTACGGAAGCTCTGCGCCAGAGTGAATCGCGACTGGCGGATGCTCAGCGAATTGCCAGACTGGGAAGCTGGGGTTGGGAACCGATTTCTGGAAAAGTCTGGTGGTCGGACGCCATTTACGCACTCTACGGGCTGGATCCAACGATGGCAGCCCCGAGCCTGGATACGTTTCTTCGAATTCTGCATCCAGACGATCGACCGATCGCCCTGGCCAGAGTTGAACGAGTGCTGGCTTCGTTTTGCGCAGATTCCTTAAATACGAACAACGCGTCTTTACTGGACGAAGATGCTTTCGCTCAGGATTTTCGAGTCATTCGCCCCGACGGATCCCGCATCTGGATTCACAGCCGCGCCAGGGTGACACGCGATTTGACCGGCCAAACGATCCTTGTCGAAGGCAGCGATCAGGACATCACAGAACGAAAACAGCACGAGGCGATGATTCAGGCCAGCGAGGAACGATATCGTCGCCTGTTGGAGGTGCTGCCAAACGCCGTGTTTATCAACTGTGGTGATAAAATTGTGTTCTGCAATCCAAGCTGTGTTCGATTGTTTGGTGCCACGCAGGGCGACGAAATTCTGGGCCGAAGTCCGTTTGAGTTTTTTCATCCCGATTTTCACGCGACGATCCGTCAACGCATTGACCTGATGTCTGTGAAGTGTAGAAGCGTTCCTGAAATTGAAGAACGAATAGTCCGCATTGATGGCAACGCGGTGCCCGTACAGGTTGTTGCGACACCGATCAAAGACAACGGCGTGGATGCTGTCCTGGTGGTCTTGTCCGATCTCACTGAGCGTAAACGGCTGGAAGAGCAATTTCTGCAGGCTCAGAAGATGGAAGCCATCGGTCAGATGGCAGGCGGTGTTGCGCACGACTTTAACAACCTGCTGACGGTGATTAACGGATACGCGGAAGTACTGCATACAAAGCTGTCCGACAATGACGATCTGGCTCAGTACGTTACCTGCATTCACGAAGCCGGGGAACGCGCGGCTGGACTGACCGCTCAATTGCTGGCGTTCAGTCGCAAGTCAATTATTGCGCCTCGAGTACTGGATGTGAATGAACTGATTGATCACCTTGGCAAAATGCTGCACCGCCTAATCGCCGAAGACATTACCTTTTCAACTCGATTGGATCCCGAACTCAGTCGCGTAAAAGTCGATCCGGGACAACTGGAGCAGGTGCTGATTAACCTGGCTGTGAATGCCAGAGATGCGATGCCTCGCGGCGGACATCTGACGATCGAAACTCGGCAGTTTGAACTCAGCGTTAATGACGTGAGTGGCACTGAACTGAAAGCAGGCAGCCACGTTCAGATTCTTGTCACAGACACCGGGGCCGGAATTCCCAAAGAGATTCAGTCGAGAATGTTTGAGCCATTCTTTACCACCAAGGATGTTGGTAAAGGCACCGGGCTGGGACTGGCAACCGTTTACGCGATTTTGCAGCGAGCGGGCGGATGCATTAACGTCGATAGTGAACCCGGACGCGGAACAACCTTTCTGATTCTGCTGCCCGCTGTCATGGAAGAGCTGTCCGTCGTTCCGGCTCAACTGCCTCAGCCCATTGCTCCGAGGGGATCGGAAACGATTTTGGTTGTTGAAGATGAACCCGCCGTGTTACGACTTGTGGAGTTTGTTCTGGAATCTCACGGCTACCACGTGATAACAGCCGCCAACGGACATGCTGCAATTGCGATCACGGAATCTCACACCGGTGCGATTGATCTGCTGTTAACTGATGTTGTAATGCCCGGCATGAATGGTCGTGAAGTTGCAGAAGCCGTTCGGCGACGCTGGCCGAAGCTATCAGTGTTGTACGCCAGCGGCTATACGGCCGACACGATTGTTCGATACGGCGTGGAATCTGAGGCAAGTGCGTTTCTTGAAAAGCCTTTCACGCCATTAACGCTCACCAGGAAAGTTCGGGAAACTCTGGACCGTCAATTCCGCAATGAAAGAGCGGGTGAAGCTGCGGAAGTTGCCAACGTTGTCAGGCTTCAATTTGGTCATCCATTGGATCGTGATGGCTCGGTTATTGAACCGCTTAAACATTCCAGGCCTGACGCACCATAGCGGCCCAGAATTCGCAAGTGGAGTTGCCGTTCTGTATTTTGCCCGTCGTGCCGTTGAAATATCTGCAAGGAAATTGGCGTCGGATACCCGTTTGCCGCCCCGATTTTTGATCTCCATCGGCGGCATCGAACTTTGGGTTTGCGTTCGATATTCCAGCATTGATCGGGGTGGTGGCTGCGCCCGGCCTTTCAAAGGCCTGCAGTTCGGCGACAAAATCTTAGAATTCTGTAAAAAGGTTGTCCCCACGTTTACGGCCACGCACATGTCAGACTGTCGACAAAAGAATTGAAAGAGTGGCTTAGAATATGGGACATGCGATCGTGAGTCTCTTCAGAAAGATTCAAATGAAGTTTTTTAGTCAGTCGTTTTTAACATGCGGGCACCGAGTCTGAATCAGCCGCAGGGCGACAGCGCGGGTTTTTCTGACGTGATCTGCACAAGTTGGCCTAACGTACTGCGGCTCAAATGGCTGATAGGCAGCCTGATGTGTCATCGATGCCGGGGCGGAGGCGAAACAACGGTGTGTGAATCGGAGGCCTGTAGAACTCTGATGGCGGATCTTGATTGTGAGTCAACGTCTTCTTCCCCATAATTCACTTGATGTTCTCTCGGAAGTCTTCTGCGGAGCAAAAATGAATAACCAGGATTCTCATGCAGATCCCGATAGTGAATGGTCGTTGTTGGCCGGTGATCACAATCAGCAGACTGCCGATTGGAACGAAATCATGCTTAGGCATCGTGGCAGACTGCGACGAATGGTTGATGTGCGCATGCACCCGCGATTGCAGGGGCGAGTTGACGCGTCCGATGTGATTCAGGATACCTTCTTTGAGGCCGCTCGAGTTTTGAAGAACGGGCAGCAGAACCAGGATATTCCCGTGTATCTCTGGTTGAGGCGCCTGGCCAATCAAAAACTGATTCAGGCTCATCGTCAGCATCTGCTGGCGACTAATCGGGACGCCCGCCGCGAACAGGCTCAGGTGGCCGAGCCTCAGGCTAGTTCAGTTAGCATCGCCCGCTACCTGATTGGCAACGTCACCAGCCCTTCGTTGCAGGCGATTCGGCAGGAACGCGAAAGCATGTTGCAAAAAGGCCTTGAGCAACTGGAGCCGCTGGATCGCGAAGTTCTGGCCTTGCGGCACTTCGAGCAATTGAGCGGTCCCGAATCGGCTGAGATCCTGGGGATCAGTCATGACGCGGTCAAGAAGCGTTACATTCGAGCTCTGGAAAAACTTCAACGCATCATGGCCCAACAGGAAATCATCGATTAGTTCTCATGCTAAGCCACTCTGCAGCGATCACTGAACTTCTGGAACAACTGGCCGATCAGTTTACGGCAGAACTACGTCGCGGCGAGGTTCCGTGCATCGAAGCCTATGCCGATCAGCATCCACAGTTGGCCGATCGCATTCGGACGTTGTTTCCTTTGCTGGAGATGATGGAACGAGAGAGTTCCACATCCGGTCAGCCCGCTGAAGCTTCAGTAACACCACCGCCTCAGTTTGAGCGGCTTGGTGATTTTCGGATTGTCCGCGAGATCGGGCGTGGCGGCATGGGGATCGTCTATCAGGCGGTGCAGGAATCGCTGGGTCGCACGGTCGCTCTGAAGCTTCTGCCGCAGTTGGCTTTGGATTCGCGGATGAATCAGCGGTTCCAGCAGGAAGCGCGCCTGGCCGCGATGTTGCATCATACCAACATCGTGCCAATTTATGGGATCGGCGACGAAGACGGCTATTCGTACTTCGTCATGCAGTTTATCGAAGGAACAGGACTGGACCGCGTTCTTTCGGAACTGCGGGCACTTAAACAGCAACCTCGGGACGGTGCAAATGCGGATCGACCTGCTTCGATGATCGCATCTGGCTTACATGGCCAACTGTTCTCGGAGGGGCCATCCAGTCGCAAGGTTGAGTTTGCGGCATCGGATCCAGCCGCGGATCCAGCCGTCAGCGACACGGCAAAGATGCATCAAGCGACCACTCAGGTTTCCGTATCAGGCCAATCTTCGACGGCCAACTTGTCCGGCACCCGCAGCAGCTATTGGCAAAACGTGGCTCGCATAGGCGTGCAGGTAGCGGACGGTTTGGCTCATGCTCATTCGATGGGTATTCTGCACCGCGACATCAAGCCGGCGAATTTGTTATTGGACGAAGCGGGGTCAGTCTGGATCACGGATTTTGGGTTAGCTCGTTTGACGGACAGTTCCCAATTGACGCGTACGGGCGAAGTTGTGGGGACACTTCGCTATTTGCCGCCAGAGCAGCTTTCCGGTCAGTCCGACCAGCGGAGCGATATCTACAGCGTCGGTTTGACGCTGTACGAAATGGCAACTCTGCAGCCGGCCTTTCCCGAGTCCGATCCGCGCAAGCTGATGACACAAGTCGCCGAGTCAAATCCTGCAGCACCGCGAAAGATTGACCCCGGTATCCCACGCGACCTGGAAACGATTATTCTCAAATCGATGGCCGCCGAACCGGGGAATCGCTATGCGACGGCGACAGAATTGGCGAACGACTTGCGGCGTTTTCTGGAGGGCCAGCCAATTCAGGCTCGCCGCACCAGTCCGTTGGAGCGGTTAGTTAAATGGTCGCGTCGCCACCCGGCGATTGCCGCTTTTTCTGCGGCTGTAGTCGTGTTAACGCTAGCTGGAATGGCAGGCATCACATGGCAATGGCGAGAAGCCACCGCGAATTTTCACCAGGCTCAAATTGAGAGCCGTGCACGCGAGATCTACTTCAGCAAGGCACTGGAGGCCGTCGATCAAATGCTGAACCGAGTGGGCTCAGAGTTGCTGGCTGACCAGCCCGGAACCAGCCAGATTTGACAAGGTCTGTTGAACGATGCGTTGGCCTTCTACGACGACTTCCTGCGCGAGTCCGGCGACGACCCGACCATTCAGGCGGAGATCGGTCGCGTACATCGCCGCATCGCTGCCATTCACGTCATGCAGGGTGATTCCACAAAGGCACTGGCTTCGTTGAAGCGATCTCAGGACCAACTCAACAAGTTAACAAGGGCGTTTCCGGATCAGGCCGAGTACTTAATCGAGTTGGCTGCAGCCGAAAACGATCAGGCGATGATTTTTCTGTCTCAGGGCAAGTCGTCAGAGGCTGAGATTCTGGAACGACAAGCGATATCGCGAATCGAAGCTGGTCAGCGGCTCGTCGCCAAAGCGGATGGCACCGAAAGTCTGGGCAATGTGAACGTGGACCGCCTACAGGCCGTGCTGGCTAATTCTGTTGTGACGCTGGGAACCATTCTGGTAACTTCCCGCAGCGCCGATGCAGCCATCGAGCAATTCGAACGCGCGAGAACTCTGTTCGCCGCCGTGCCGGAAGAAGCGATGACCGATGAACTGCGCAATCGGTCGGCTCAAAACCTTGATCGGCTGGCGCAGTTTTATGTGGACCTTAACCGTTGGGAGGAAGCGAATACGCTGCGTGATCAATCACTAACAATCCTGAAAGACCTGGTCGAAGCTAACCCGCAGTCGGTGGCTTTTCGACAAACGCTGGCCAACGTACGGCAGCGAAGAAGTGGCTTGCTGATGCGAATGGGAAAAACCCATGAAGGCTTGGAATCACTGAAATCGGAACTCGCAGATCGAGAAGAACTCATTCGCCAGTTTGGTGAATTGCCCGCTCTGCAGCGGGAGCTGAGCACCAATTTGGCAATGTACGGAATGGGGTTGAATCAATCTGGTCAGTACCAGCAGGCCGACGAGCAGCTTGAACGGGCGATTTCAATCCTGCAGGATTTGACCACGCGTTTCCCCGACGACCTTACGTTTCTGGTCGAGCTGGGTTACGTCACGCAGACCATGGCCACCAATCTGGCGATGCGGCGCTCCTCAGAAGATCCAGACGCCACAACCGCATGGAGCCGCAAAGCTTACGAGTTGCGACGCCGCATCGTCGACCAGGAACCCGACAACGCCGCCTATCAATCTGATCTGGCCAAATCCGCCCGCAACTACAGCGATGCGTTGTTCAAGGAAGGTGTTCTCGAACCCAAACTTCTTGAACTCTGCGAGGAGGCGGTCGCTCTTACGACCCAATTGGTCGATGCCAATCCAGGCAATGTTGAAATGTTGTACCAGCTGGCCTTCAGCCAAACCAACCTCAGCAAAGCGCGAAGCAATCTGCAGCACAACGACGCCATCGAACCGCTTGAAAAGGCAATTGCAACGTTCCTGAAACTCACCAAACTTCGTCCTCATGAACTACGAGATCGCCTGCAGCTGACTCGTGCCTACGATCAATTAGCGCTGCTTCAGCTTCAGTTTGGGCAAAGCGAAGATTGGGAAAAAACACTTCGGACGGCCAATGGACACATGGAAAGCGCGTTTGAGGAATTTGGGAATGATGTTCGACTGATTCAATTTCTCACTATCAGCCAAAATCGTCTGGCCCATTGCCTGAAACAGCGCGGCTCTGTGGACGAAGCGATCAAGCTGTTCGAAAAAGCCTTGCAACGCCGACTGCATGAACAAGAAGCCAATCCGAACAATAGTCGAGTCTTAACAGAAATCGCCAGTGCTCATCGCAACCTTGCGTGGGCCAACGGAATGTTTGCTGATCCGCCAAATCTGGACGTCGCATTGACACACGCCAACGCAGCCAATGATATCGACAAGACATTGCCCGAACACACCACAGTTCTGGCCTACATTCACTATCGACGCGATGATTGGGATGCGCTGAGGCAGCTGCTGCAATCGACCAATCTTACTGAGGAAAACGACCAGTCGCCTTCTGACGAGTACCGAATGGTCTTTGAGGCGTTGCTGGCGCTGGAAGCCGATCAAGGCGACGAACCCAATCGAGCGGCCAAACATCTGGCCACTGCGACTGAGATCCGCGATTGGGACGAACTACAACAGGACTGGTTACTGCGCTGGATGCAACCGGAACTCTTCGCCGTCGTCAACAACGCAGAACGCGCACTGAACGACGAATAGCTGGCGACATGATCCTCGTTTGCCCAAGGCCGTTCAATTTCCCGGGTGGGGCAGGTTTTTAACCTGCCGAGGATGCGGTAGAAGCTCGGGAAATGCGGGCATTCGTCCCTGGAATGTTGGCAGGTTAAAAACCGGTTATAAGCCTGCCCCACGTGTCTGCATGCGACGTGCGAAGGAAACACGGAAACATGTTCGGCATTCAGGCGTCGTTGCACTTTGCGCCAGGTGAGTCGCGGAGCGACGACATGTGATAGCCTCGGGTTTTAACCCGAGGTTTGCAGCAGTCAGACGAAAGTAAGCCGCGGAGCGGCGACATGTGTGGCTTTTTTACATGTCGTCGCTCCGCGACTTTCCGCGAAACCAACTGGGTACCTCGGACTGAAGTCCGAGGCTATCACCTGTCGTCGCTCCGCGACTATGAAAACGGAATGTACCCGATCGCGTTTTCTCCCACACGCCCCGTGCCCCCGCGCTGCTCGCAGATGATTCCGAAGCCATTTACAGCCATTCGCTGCCTCACAGAATGCCACTTCCTGCCGCAACATTGGGGAAAACGAGTCAATTTCAGATTGGTCCTGTTTTTCCTGTCCCCCGCAGGAAGTTTCTGCACATCTAAGCCCGTTATGAAAACACGAACGCCATCAACGCCTGATTCGCTGAATAGATTCGTATCGGGCCACCCAAAGGCATTCAAAACGCCGTGTGAATTTCTGCCAATTCAGCGAAATCACCGGAGGATCGGAAAATGTCCAATTCGCGTGCGTTTGGCACGCAGGGCGAAACAAGGCACCAACCTCACGAACAGGACTGAACGATGGCAATCTCCAAATGGCTCGGCGATCTTGGGCAACAACTGAACCTGAAGCAGCGATCGATCAATCGCAAACGCTTTCGTAAACGTCGGCCCCAGCATCAAGCTTACTCCGTTTCTTCATTGGAACGCCTGGAATCACGTGAACTACTGACGGCCACACTGGGGTGGGACGGCGATGATTTGCAGATCACCGGATCGGAGGGCAATGACTTCATCGCAGTCCAGCAGGATCAACTGGGCCTGAAGGTCTTCACGGAAGACGGCGTCTTTACGGAATACGAAGGTCGGTCTCTGAGTACCGCGTCATCCGTAAGCGTGTCTGGCCTTGGCGGCAACGATGTTCTGTTCAGTTACCAAACCAACCTGCCGGTCAGTCTTCACGGTGATGACGGCAACGACTTTCTGTATTCCGACACCACCAACGATGTGCTTGAAGGCGGTCAGGGGTTCAATTGGATTCAGTCCGGAGACTCACAGGTCACCAGCGACGATGCGTTCGGAATTTCGGGGTTGGATCTGACGATCACGCCTCAATTTGACGAAGACGGACGCATTGGTCTGCAGGTTGACGCGACGGGCGACGTGGATTTGGCAGGCGCTGCCGTCGCTGTAACGGGCGGCGCAACTGTGACCGAAGACGGTGTCGCATTGGAAGTGACTGGAGCGATCGCAAACTGGGACGACGCCTTCGGCCTTGCCGAACTGGATCTGACCAACACCAATCTGACCATAAGTGCCGGCTCTGATGTTAACGATGGCGACGGCTATCGAGTCGATCTAAGTTCCAGCCTGCAGGTGTCCGGTACAGACATCGGCATCAGTGGTTCGGTTGACGTTCAGGAAGCCATCACGACCGCGGCCTTCACTGGCAGGGTTGCCAACTGGGACGATGCTTTCGGAATCGTCGGCCTGGACCTGACGGACAGCCAGCTGCACGTCGTCGCACAAACGGATTTTCAGGGTGCTGGCAGCTTTGAAATCGATGTGCTGGCAGACCTGCACGTCGAAGGCACTGCCATTGCAGTTTCCGGCAGCGTCGACGTTGAACCGGATCAAATCGATGCCGTGTTCAGCGGATTGGTCGCCAACTGGGACGACGCGTTCGGGGTTGTCGGCCTAGACTTGAAGAACAGCGAAGTCAACGTCGTCGCATCGTCCGATCGTCAGGAAAGCTATGACTTGCATATTGATCTGCTGGCGGAATTGCTGGTTGATGACGTCGACATTGATGTTTCCGGCAGCGTGGACATTACGCCGGAAATGATAGATGCCGTCTTCAACGGTTCAATTGACAACTGGGATAACGCCTTCGGTATCGACGGACTGGATTTGCTGGACAGCGAAATCGCAGTGCTGGCATTCTCTGATCGTCAAAGCCAAAACGACTTACGAATCGACCTGACAGGTGACCTGAACATTCAGGGAACGAACGCGCGAGTCGAAGGTTCTATTGATGTCGACCCGGATCGCGTTGAAGGAACATTGACCGGCAGTGTTGCAGCAAACTGGGCGAATGCGTTCGGCATCACCGGGCTCACACTGAAGGACACGCGACTCAGCGTCAACGCTGTTAAAGACGAAAACAACGGCAACAGTCTAAGTATTGGCCTCGACGCAGGGCTGGACGTGGCTGGCACCGACGTTGCCGTAACAGGCGAAGTCGATTTTGACGAAACCGGCATCAGCAGTTCTTTAACCGGTGTGATCGCTGGAACATGGACCAGTGCGTTCGGAATTGCTCCACTTCATCTGCATGATACAACCATCAATGTTGCCGGCAGCAACACAGCGGCCGGGTCGGAATTGTCGCTGGGTGTAACAGCCGGCCTGAACTTGTTTGGCACCGATCTGGGCATCAGCGGCACCGTTGAGGTGACTCCGGAAGAAGTTCATACCACTCTGACCGGTTCAGTGTCTGGCGAATGGATGGACGCCTTCGGCATCGCGGGTCTCGAACTGCGAAACACGGCATTCACCGTTGGTGCTGACTCAGGTTCGGCTGGTTTGGACATTGACATCGACACCGATCTAAAGCTGTTCGGCAGCTATATCGGCATGATCGGCAACCTGGACATCAGTCCCACAGGAGTCGATATCAGCTTTTCACCGCCGGAGTCATTAAGCTTCACGAATCTTCTGGGCATCGATGGGTTTAGTCTGGACGATGCCGATCTGACAGTGATCGCGGGCGTCGACGGACTTGAAGTCGCAATCGACTCATCAATCGATTTCGGCAATATCGATATCGCCTTCGAGGGTGTTTTCGCAGTCAGCAGAAGCGGTGTTCGAGCCAATCTGACGGGCCGCGTGGCTCAGTGGGATAACGCGTTCGAAGTTCCCGGCCTGAATCTGAATGATGTCGTTCTAACGCTCGGTGCCGAATCGGGCAGCGGCACCGCCAGCATGTACATCGGCGTCGGAGCAGGCATTGAAATCGGAAGTTCCGAACTTGCTGTCGCTGGGCTTGTCGGCGTTGGAAGCACAGGCTGGGAAGTCGCCTTCCGAGGCAGCATTGATTCGTTGGCCGGGGATGATGTCATTGACTTCGCCAACACGTTGAATCAGGCGGCTGACCCCAATGCGGCCACCATTCCAGACGGTTCGCTGGGTGATCTGGAACTGCGAGCCGCCTATATCAACTTTGCTCCGAAAGGCGGAAACGCAGCACTTGGTATTGCCGACGGATTTGGCATCGGAGCCGCCTTCTACGACGACGGCAAGCTGATCGGCAGTGGCGAATTTATCGTCGATCTGGCGAACGGCGTGTTCGAAGTCGGTCTGGATGTGCCACAATTGAATCTGGGGCCAATCGAAATTAGCGATGTTCTTGTCGACATTCGACTAGCGCCCAACAATTCGCACTATCACGTGGCTGGCACGGCAGAATTGCTGGGAGCCGAAGTTGCCCTCGAAGGAAAGATCTCATCCAACAGCTTTTCACTGCAGGGAAGTGCGGCCGTTGATCTGGCAGGACTGTCGGCTTCGGTTGAATTCATCGTTGACCAGAACGGTGTTCGCTTTGTAGCAACGTCTGGCGGAGGAGCCGTCAATGCAGTCAAGGACAACTTGACAAGTGGCATCCGAGCTGTGGCCAACGTGGCACAGGCGGCGATCGATACGGCTCAGGACGGCGTTGATCTGGCCAAGCGAGGAGTCGCGAACCTTGAGGCCGATCTTGCAGAAGCTCGTGCCGACGCGCAGGAGACCGTAGACAAGATTAAGGCGAACATCGCCAAAGCCAAAGCCGTCGTCGACAGTGCTCTGGCCAGCAGGAATTACTGGAGCAGTCAAAAGTCGTCTCGCTATAGAGCTTGGCAAAATGCGAAAAAGAATACCAGTGACGCGAAGTGGTACGATAAGCCTTATTACAAATCGATCGAAGTTGCGAAATACAGCAGCTATGTTTACGCGGTAGGTGTTCACGCGACAAAGGTTGGCATCTATAATACCGCAAACGCAGCTTACAAAGCGGTTCGCGACGCTGCTGGCTGGGTCCTGGACGCGGCTGGAGTCGAAGCCAACCCGGAAGTCGTGCGACTGAAAGTGCTTCTTGCCGCCGCTAACCTGGGAGTTGATGCCGCTGAACTCGTTCTGAATGGCGTTGAAGATGCCAATGCCGGTGTTCTGCAGGCTCTGAATCTGATTGACAGTGTCCGAGTTAACCGCATCACGATTGCTGGCAACGTTTCTGACTTCAGAAATAGCGGCTTGCGGGTAACACTCGACTACAGCATCGGTGGCCGAGATCATCAGCTGACGTTGAATGCTTCCGCGGACAACCTGATTCAGGAACTCGGCAAAGAACTGCTGGCAGCCGTTGTGTAGCCGCACGGATTGCAGCGAAATGCCTCCGCACCAAAATGAGAACGTGGTTTAGGTGGGTAGCATTTCATGCCATCTGGGGTTGGACTGAGCGTACGAAGGAAACCTCGCGGTTCAGGCTGTACCTCGCTCCAACCCCGACCACTCGTCGCGTTCTCATTTAGACAAGGGGCCGTCTATTCGAAAGACTCTCGCCGTTGAAACGTCGAGAGTCTTTTGCTGCGCCTCGTATGTATTGTACGTTCGACGTGACTTCAGCCCTGGTTGATCCGACTTTATTCGCTGCGGCGATAGTCAGAACCTGATGCAGCAATATTCAGCTGCGGATTGATGCCACAGTTGCTGTCTTTCTGCCGTCTTCAAATCGGCACAGCATCGGTCGTCCCACATACCATCGCAGGGCTGCCCTTCCGGGGTGTCGACACCGTTTGGACATTAATACTGACGGCATGGAAAGACCGTGCTACGTTAAGCAGCGGGCAGCGATCGAGCGGGCGGGCGGGACTTCGCTTTCAATTTTGATATTTTGCCAGGTGATTGGAGATTGGCCGTCGCGGAGCGTGCGTTGCTGCGTTAAACCTTATCGTGGTCTCTTGCGTATTCAACGTTGGCGATGCGATTTGATGATGGTTTCAATTACTGACGAAAGCTGTGCGTGTCGCGATCTTCAGATGTGGTTAGATTAATTCTGTTGGTGTCGTGTGCTCATGCTCTTGTACATTTGCTGGAGCTGTCGGTTGCCAGTGTTGAACAGGTGATTTCGGCTGAGTTCTGGTTCTCAATGGATCAATCCGGTTGGTTGGGCACGGCCATGCGATTGCCGTATGGCATTGGAGCGTTCTTTGCCGGGTTGCTGGCAGATCGTTTCGGCGAAAAGCGGATACTGGTGTTGTATCTATTGGGAGCCGCCTTGGTTTCGGCTTCGTTTTCGTTCATTGGCGGAGCCGACATCGTTTACGGACAGATGTTTGCTTTGGGCGCCTTTGCCAGCATGTATCATCCGGCGGGATTGGCGTTGCTGGCTAATGAAACTCGTCTATCCGAACGTTCTCGCGCGTTGGGTATTCATGGAGTTCTGGGCTCGTTGGGAATCGCTTCCGCTCCGTTTATCGCGGGCTTGATGTTGTCGATTCGTCCCAACGACTGGCGAGGCTATTACATGCTGTTGGGCGTGATCAGCGGCGTTTTGGGGCTGTTGATCTGGTGGTTGCTGAAGCCTGCGGGCAATGGAGCCCCCGAACGCACGGATTCGGTGTTGAAGAATGTTTCTGGCCAAGGAGCTTATGCAACTGACCTGAAGTTTCAGATTGTTCCGTACTCGTTGTTGGTGTCGGGAACCGCGTTGTCTGGAGTTGTCTACGGCGGAGTGCTGCACTTTCTGCCACGATACCTGAAAGAAGGCGGAACACTTTCGCAGCTGGAAGCCGCGTTTAGTCTGCACATTCCTGAAGCAGCGATGGGCAATTATGCGGCCGCATTGGCGTTGGTGTGTGGAGCGTTGGGGCAATGGTTGGCTGGTCGAATGGCCAGGCCTGTAACATTGCCGCGACTTCTGTCGGTTGTCTATGCGTTGAATATTCCATTTCTGGTGTGGATGACGTTTGCAGAAGGCGGCTATCGTTTGGTGGCGGCCTGTCTGTGGGCGTTCGTTCACTTTATGAACCAACCGCTTTACAACAGTTTGATTCCGGAATTTCTGCCAAGAAACAGACGCAGTGTCGGCTTTGGGTTCAGCAACATGATGGGCTTTGGTGTCGGAGCTATGGGGCCACCAGTGATCGCGATGTTCGATGAACGTTTTGCAGATTACACATACAGCTATTCGGCTCTGGCACTGCTTGCATTTTTAGCGGCCCTGCTTCCTCTGCCGCTGATGTCACTGCGATTTGCTGAACGCGAACAGGAAGATGCGGCGTAACTTCACGTCGTGAAACGCATCCGGCTTTTGTGCTCACGCGTTTGCCTTTCTGAATCGTTCAGCATTGGCAATCTGTTCAGGTCTGGAAATGCTACCTTGGCCTGGCAGCATCTCAGGGGGGAAACCCGTCCGATAACGCTGCTGAACTGCAACTTGACGATTGTTGCGAAATATGAACGCAAGTGGCAAAGTTGTTCTTCGATCACTTTTGAAGTGATCCGAAAGCACGTGAGGCAACAACCTTTTGCCAGATCGAAGTTCAGAATGTCGGAATCGACAGCAATACAATTTTTACCATTCCTGAAAGCAAACGTTCGGCGTGTTTTCTGCTCTGAGTACTTTCGTGTCATGTTTATTCTGGCATGGGGCACTTGCGTTATATCTACGTGGCTTTGGGAAGTGAACTTTGGGTTGCAGACCCACACTGACTCTAAAGCGGCAGTTGGCATTAGCTGGCCAACCGACTGTGATATCCTGCGTTCACCAACGGCGCCCACGCTGCTGTTGTTTGTGCATCCCCATTGTTCGTGCACCAGGGCAACGGTAACAGAACTTTCGCGTCTGCTTTCTGAGGGCCTTCCACGAAAAAGCACAATCGCAAGGCCATTGGTGCTGGTTGTGGCCACCATCCCTGAGACGGGGGCTGAAGACTGGCCGGAAACCGCAAATGTTCTGGCTGCGGCGGCTTTGTCTGATCGTGATTTGATTGTAGATCGGGGCGGCATATTTGCGGATCAATTTGGAGTTGTTACCAGCGGAACAGTGATGCTGTTTGACACTGCTGGTCACAGTATATTTCTGGGAGGGATTACCGCTTCCAGAGGACATGTGGGCGAGAATTCCGGACTTGCCACTTTAAAAAATCTGTTAAACGGTAAAGCTACTTCCGGCGATAGAAACCTGCCGGTGTTTGGCTGTCGCTTATGCCTTCCTGACGAGGAGGTGAACGTTCGAAGCAGTGATGCGGAAATCGGTCAGAAACAACCTGGAATGGAAAATCAAGAGTTTTCCGTTACTGAGTCTGCATCCAATGTGACATCAGCATGTCATGATCACATGACGTCTGGAGCGCATCGCATCACGCAATTTTCCGGGGCGCCGTTTCTGTGCCATTTTGTTTTGTCTCCCCATTCGGCTCATCGGTCTGCAACGTTGTCCATTGAAAGGAAACGATCATGACCGCTGAACAAAGCTACGTCGCAAACGCACGGCTGATTCACGTTGGCACGGATCGCATGTTTGCCAAAGTAATGCTGTTGCAGTGGATTGCCGGCATCGTCATGGCATACTTTGTGTCCCCTGCAACGTGGGATGGTGCAGCCAGTGAATTACATCCGCACGTGATCATGGCCGCCGTTGGCGGTGGTGTTCTGGCGAGCCTGCCAATCTATCTTGCGTGCAACTTTGCGGGGCGCCTGTCGACTCGTTTGATCATTGCCTGTGCCCAGATGATGTTCAGCAGCCTGTTGATTCATATTTCGGGCGGACGAATCGAAACGCACTTTCACATCTTCGGTTCATTGGCATTTCTGGCTGCATATCGAGACTGGCGAGTGCTGGTGCCTGCATCTTTGATTGTGACGGTCGATCACCTTTTACGTGGAATTTGGTGGCCCGAAACGGTTTTTGGTGTCTCTGCTGTATCGATTTGGGTTCCTTTGGAGCATGCCGCGTGGGTTGTGTTTGAAGACGTATTCCTGCTGATGACCATCCGGCAAAGCGTTAAGGAAATGCGGCTTCTGGCTGAGCACACCGCGTGTTTGGAAGCGACCATTGTGGCGGCGGAAGAAAGTGAACATAAAGCGTGTCATGCAAATCTTGCGAAGAGCCAGTTTCTTGCCAACATGAGCCACGAAATTCGCACGCCACTAAACAGCATTCTGGGATTCAGCAATCTGCTGCTTAAAGACAATGATGTGAGTTCTCCGCAGGAACGTGAGGAATTTCTGACAACGGTAAATCACAGTGGGAAGCACCTGCTGACGCTTATCAATGATATTCTGGACCTGTCCAAAATTGAATCCGGCCAGTTGACTCTGGAAATTGAAGATTGTTCGCCGCATGAGGTTATCGTCGATGCTGTATCCTTAATGCGAGTGCGAGCTCTGGAGAAAGGCATTGTCCTAAACTATCGGTGCGATGGGGTGATTCCGGAGACTATCAAAACCGATAGCCATCGGCTCAAACAGCTGTTGCTGAATCTTATTGGGAACTCAATCAAGTTCACGGATCAGGGAAGCGTGTTGGTTGTGGCCATTCTGGATACCACAAACGAAGAACCACAACTTGTCATTGAAGTTCGCGACACTGGAGTTGGCATCGCCGAAGACAAGTTGGAGCGAATTTTTGAGCCTTTTATGCAGGCCGACAATTCTGTAACTCGCAAGTACGGCGGAACAGGGCTTGGCCTGGCAATTAGTCGGCGCATCGC
>CALFSX010000162.1 GCA_937916515.1 uncultured Planctomycetaceae bacterium
CATCATTTCAGTAATCATATCCAGGCCGAAACCGGTATCCGGACACGCTGCTAGTGTTGTTTAACGAGTCTCCGTTTGCCGCGAACGAATGTTCCTTTCCGAATGTGATGGTTGCCGAGTGAAGTCGTAAAACTAACAACGGAGATAAAAAAGAAGGGGCGACTTACTGCGATGAAGTGTGGATCAGTGAGAACTGAAAAAGAACCATGGCACTTCCCAGGATGGGAATCCGTAAAGTGGTGTACAAACGCTAACCACACACAATTGGTAATTCCACTCCCAGCTATACAAATTTTTCTGTCGCAGCCATCAGCGATAAAAAAACGTAAATATGGACAAAACCAGACTGGACAAAAGCAGCTTAAGTACTCACACATTCTTGGCGATTAAAGAGTGAACAAGTGCCGCGTATCAGCGGGAACGGTGCCTGCTGTGCGTAGTGATACAGCAACGTGCTTCCTGTCGAGTTTCGGGGCGCAGATTCCGGCAGTTTGAAATGGCGTGTTTGAAGTTGGCAAACGCATTGCTGTTTGCGATGTTAAGCTTCAACAGCGAGCATTCACTGCGGCCACTGGGTGGCCGAGAACGGTGATGCAGACTGACGGTCGACACCACGCGGTCAACTGGTGGTGCTTAAACGATGGTACCGCCAGCGACAAAATTCACCTGTCGTTTTTCCAACTGAATGACGTGCGGAAAGTGACTGGCCAGTTCGTCGCTGTGAGTCACGCACAACAGGGCGGCGCCGTGATCTGCCGCCATTCTCAGCAGCAGTTGACCAATGGTTTCGCCGGTCGCGGGGTCGAGGTTCCCGGTTGGTTCGTCCGTCAGCAGCAACGAGGGCTGGTGAATCAAAGCTCGACAAACGGCGACCCGCTGACGTTCGCCGCCCGATAATGCAGCGGGCCGGTGAGTTCGGCGATCCTTTAATCCGACCTGTACAAGAAGCTCTTCCGCACGAATGGCCAGCTCTTTTCGATTGCTGTCAAAGCCCGCCAATGTCGGCAGCAATACGTTTTCGATGACACTGCACTGCGGAAGCAGCTGGTGTTCCTGAAAGATAAACCCAATATGTTGGTTTCGAAATGCGGCCAGCCGATTGGCGGACAACGTCCACGGATTTTCATTCAGAATCGTGATGATTCCGGACGTCGGTTGATCCAGCGTTCCTGCCAGATGCAACAGTGTGCTTTTGCCGCAGCCTGATGGTCCCCGCAACGCGACTGCGTCACCGGACGACAATGTCATGTTCACATTTTCCAGAATCGTAAGTTCACCGGCGGCCGTGCTGAAGCTGCGACTGACGTTGACCATTTTTAAAACGATTGTCATTGAATGTGTTCCCTGACAGCCCATCGACAATGCCGCACAATCACGTCATCTGACGGGCTGATACTCTTCAATCTTTGATAGATATTGTTCCGGAATCTCAACGGACCGGAACGCCTTATCGTGCTCCATGACACAGCAAACAGTCTTCATAGATCCATTCGCCACCGGTGCACCATCTCGTGTAAAGCGAACATCGAACGTAATCGATTTGACACCAATTCGCTGTACTGTCAGCTTCACGTCTATAATTTCCTCGTAGCGTGCGGGCGATTCGTAGCGGCATGTCGCAGAAACTCTGGGCCAGCCGATCACACTGCCATCTGCCTGGTGATTGACAATCGTCAAACCCAGTGATCGAAAAAAATCGTGTTCGACCTGTTCCATCCAGCGATAAAAGTTGGAAAAGTGGACAATGCCAGCCATGTCGGTCTCACAGAATTCGACGCGACGTGAAGATTCAAGAAAAGAAGCCATGGAACAAAAGATACTTTGCTGTCAGAAATGAAGACCTGCGACCGGCTTAATGTAGGGCAGAATGCGAGGCTGTCTACCGATGCGGCGGGGTTACCACGATTGCTGAGAGGAATATGCTGTTTTGACTGGTGAAACCGGCGGAACGAACGTCGATTGGTGGCAAAATTGCCAGCACGAATCGGCTTCCGGCGAACAAAACCGCCTTGGAACTAACAGGAATTCCAACGCCGCGCCGCTTGTACACTTGGCCGCCGGTCGACCCGAAAAGCTTCCTATTCGGTGCATTTCTGGCATATTCCCCGTTTTCTGGAAAGCAAGGAAGCTGGCACACAATAGGTATGGTGTCCGTTCTACTGGCGATTGCCCACCTGCTAGAATCCAACTTCGGCTGCGGGACTGTTCCGCGGCAATTGATTGTTTCATGGAGGCAAGTTTGATGTTACGAAGCTGGATTTTGGCACTGCTGTTGATTTGTGTCGTGAGTGAAGTATCTGAAGCTCGAGGAAGAAATCGCGGCATGCGATACTATTCAAATTCTTACTCGACAAACAATTACCAACCTCAGCAATCTGTTGTGTATTCCAACGGCACCACAAGTCAGGCAGTTTATCAAAGTGTCGTCAACGGAAACCAGCAGATCCAACCTGTGAGCTACAGCAACACATCCGGAGTCACGATGACTCAAGGAAGCTCAACATACGGAAATTCAATGCAGGCATGGGCTGAAGAAGAAGCTCGATTGATGGCCAGTCGTGGAACCTGCGGACACGTTCGAGGAGCTCCAGCGGGCTACTTCGTTGGCGTTGGCTGCGGAACCACATGCATGGGCTCTGGCCGACTTGTGGCGGAAGCTCACTATCAGGGGCGAACAGTTCGCGTTTGGCAACGCTAAAACACCTTCATCACGATGGTGTTGAACCTGATAAAAACAGAAACGCACGCTGCGGAATTTGTCTGCAGCGTGCGTTTTTTGTTGCTTCGATTTCGCCGTTGATGCGACTGACTTTAGTCAGCGAGCCTGTTTGTACACGCTGAACTTGTGCACTGTTGTCGTTTCGTAGGTTTCACCAGGATTCAGGCGAGTTGTCGGAAAGTGCGGCTGATTGGGAGAATCTGGATAGTGCTGAGTTTCCAGGCAGAAGCCATGATGCTTGCCGAATCCTCCGTTAGCCGGTTGGCCGTTCAGGAAATTACCACTGTAAAACTGAATCCCAGGTTCTGTCGTAAACACCTCCATCACACGCCCGGAATTCGGTTCGTACACTCGCGCGGCCTGGGTTAATCCGTCGATTGTTCGGTTCACGATGAAACAGTGGTCATAGCCGCCGGGCACATCCGCGATTCGATCTCCCACTTTGTGGGCTGCCACAAAGTTCATCGGCGTGTCAGCAACCGCCGCCATGTCTCCCGTTGGAATCAGCTGTTCATTGACGGGCAGGTACAGGTTGCAGTTCAGCGTCAGTTCGTGATCCAGCACGGTCTGTTCTGCGGCATTACCGGTCAGGTTCCAGTAGGTGTGATTGGTGAGATTTACGACGGTTGGTTTGTCCGTTGTTGCGGTATAGTGAATCTTCAGTTCGTTGGTTTCGGTCAGCGTATAGGTTACGGAAACCTGCAGATTTCCCGGATAGTTTTCTTCGCCATCAGGACTGGTTCTCGTGAACACAACGCTGGCAGAATCTTCTGCCGTGGAGCCTTCTGCTGTCCACAACATCTTGTGAAAACCATTCACTCCACCGTGAAGATGATTTGCTCCGTCATTCTTCGCCAGCGTATAGATGTTGTCGTTAATCCCAAACACTCCACCAGCAATCCGGTTCCCAAAACGCCCGACGGTGCAACCGAAGTAGCAGGGATTCGCCAGCCAGTTTTCCAGAGACTGATGCCCTAAAGCAATGTTGGCCAATTTGCCGTCACTGTCCGGCGTCTCGACAGAGACTACAGTGGCACCGTAATTGATCAGCTTCACTGTCAGGCCGGACGTGTTTTTCAGGGTGTAGAGTTCAATTACCTGGCCATCGGGCGTTTTGCCAAATTCTGAATGTTCCAAAGTCATCGGAGATTCGTTTTCCGTCGTCAGAGCGAATAAAGAAGAAGCGACACTGCTGGGCTCGCCGGCAGATGCAACAAGCGTTGTGGCGGAGCCGTCTTCAGCAATGCCATCCACCAACGTTTGACCGCAGCCGGCAAGTGCCAACGCAGTTAGTAAAAGTAACGCGTGAGCTTGAAGCAAACAAAAATTCATAGTGCTAACCCAACAAAAAGATGCCCCTTGACCCGGATTCCGGCGACCGCTAAAAAAAAATTGCAGACGATGCAGCTGGAAGACATATCAATCAAAGGAAACAAGACTCTTCCGAAGGTATTGTGATTTGACCAGATTAATACGCGCCGTGGAAGCAAGCCTCCAAAGTCGGCCACAAACCGCGATCGCAGCGGGACTTGCAGCAACTGAAAAGGCGCGAACGCGAATGGTCGCCACACTTTAACGATTGGTCAATATCAGCTGTGAGCTCATTCGCGGCAGACCGTATTTATCACGAACGGAATCCAGAACGTGCTGCAACAGCATGTCCTGACGACTTGCCCGAAGTTCCTAAACGCAGCCACTGGAAATGTGGCTGCAGTGGAAGTTTCAGCGACTTTCGACGATAAAGTCTCATCGACCGTACAAGTACATTCCGGCCGTTCTGTCGGGAAACGGGAATTGCAGATCAAACGTTGTGTGAATGCCATTCCGCGTGTCAAATTGCCGGAACGGCCTGCAAAACTGCTTCTAAAATTGGGTCCTGTGCGTCGCCGTTCTGAATTACTTCGGCGTCTGAATTTTCAAACTGGGAACGAGCATGCTGGGTTCTGAATCCGATCATCCTCACGAACTGGAAATTTTGGGTGCAGAATCCGACTGTTCGTATCTGGACGGGCGCAAGTCGCTGATGCGCTATCGCATTGCCATGACGCTGTCGGCTGAACGTTACGAATTTTTGCTGGAACGAGGCTGGCGTCGATTCGGCAGAACAATGTTCCGCCCGGAATGCCGTGCCTGCAGCGAATGTCAGAGCCTGCGAGTTGACATCAACAACTTCAAGCCCAGCCGAAGTCAGCGGAAAGCTCGCAACCGCAATTCAGACATTCAACTGATTGTTCAGCCGCCCACAGTCAGCGACGAACACATTGACCTGTACAACGCCTATCACCTGGATATGCACGAACGTCGGAACTGGCCCTATCGCCAAATCGATGTTCCTCAATATCACGAATCGTTTATCGAAGGCGAATTTTCATTCAGTCGTGAATTCCAATACCGTCGCAACAACAAACTGGTAGCACTGGGAATTGTTGACATGACGGGTAGCGTGATGTCCAGCATCTATTTTTTTCACGCTCCCGAATACCGCGAGAATGCGTTGGGAACGATGTCTGTGTTGCGAGAAATCGAAACCGGGCAGCAAAGCGGCCATCAGTGGCTGTACATGGGCTACTACATTTCTGAATGTGGTTCCATGAATTATAAGAACCGCTTCGAACCTCACGAAATTCTTGACGAATACGTGACAGACGATCTTCCCGCCGTCTGGAATGACCCCAAACCCGCCTGACAAGGACTTCGCCCTTGACCCGCTGGCGTGGATGGCGGCAACACGTGGGACGTTCGAACCGCCGAACCGCTTGGTTGTCGCTCCATTGTAGCCACGAGAATGACGCACGCCCCCGTGCTCGCATCATTGGGTGTAAGGCTTTAAGTGGACATCGCCACTTTTGTTTTGCGAAGATAAGTTATGTATTCGTGCCCCGCCATGGTCCTCTTCAGCCACCAGTTTTAATTGGTGGTAAAACGATTGCCGGCTGTCCTGGCATTCATCTCTCTTTCAACCACCAGTTAAAACTGGAGGCTGAAAAATGATTCCAGCACTCTTCCCAATGATTACGCGTCATTGAACCTGGCACCGTCCAGCTAAGCCGGGCGGCGATCATGAACGCGAATGCCACGGCCACGTGTCACTTGCTTATGGAATTCCCATCAGCGGTTTGATAAACAGGTAGGTGCCAGCCGTCAGTATGGGCACTCCCATCAGGTTCAACAGAATCCCGTAGGCTACCATATCTGCAACCTTGATACGCCCGGAACCAAACACGATGGCGTTCGGCGGCGTAGCGATGGGCAACATAAACGCGCAGCTGGTTGCCAATGTTGCGGGAACAACCAGCATGCGTGGGTCGATCTTTAGCGCCACGCAGATCGCGCACAGCGTGGGCATCAGAATGTTGATTGTGGCTACGTTGCTGGTGAACTCCGTAAGAAACGTCATCAGCAGGCAGACAATCGCAATCACCAGCCAGATTGGCTTACCCTGCAATGGCCCCTGAAGAACGTCTCCCAGCCACTGCGAAAGTTGTGTACTTCCGAACGCTCCTGCCAGAGCAAATCCGCCGCCAAACAGCAGCATAATGTCCCACGGCAATCCGGAAGCTGTCTTCCAGTCCATCAACGGCACAGAACGCCCCTCGCAGTCGCGCGTTCCAGAAGGCAGGCAGAACAGTAGCACGGCAACAAACATCGAAACCGTCGAATCGTTGATAAACGAAGCTGCCGTCACAGCAAAGTTTTCCCCTTCGGCGTTGACTCCAAGAAACCTGAACCAACCGGCGACCAACCCCGACCACCCGGGCAGAATTGTCGTTGTTCCAATCACCAGAGGTTGCCGAAACACCCACAAAACGGCCGTTGATACAAACACGGCCAGCATCATGCGTTCGGCGAACGTGGCTTTGCCAAGTCCTCGAAGCCGCTTAGCAAGTTCCGCTTTCATCGTCACGTCGTGACTTGTCGAACCCGGTAGCCGAAACGTCAACACAAACCAGGTCACAAACAGATAGATGGCTCCAATGGGAACACACGCCAGCATCCATTGTGCGACAGAAATATCCAGCTGACTTCGACGAGCGTTTTCGGCGACGGCGCCTTCTTCGCCGTACCGTTGTCCGACGGTCGCTGCATCGCCAGAATCACGCTTCATATCAGCAGTGACCGGAGCCACAAACAGCTTGCGATAATTGCCCACCGCCTGATTGTTTGTGGGCGTTCCGATGATAGTTGTCAGGCCGCCGATGCTGGCAGCATACGCGATGGCCAGCAACAGAGGTACGGCCAATCGCTTTGACAGCAAGTCGGGCCTGGCATCGGCGCCGGTCGCTGCTGCGTTGCGAGATTGTTCGTCGTCGAGTGTCTTCAGCAGGGCCAATGCGATGGGCAGCATCAGCAGTGTGGTGGCCGTGTTGCTGATCCACATCGACAGTCCGGCCGTCGCCAGCAAAAAGCCCAATACCAAACGTTTCGGACTGACTCCCACAACTCTGACAACGTTCAACGCGATACGACGATGCAGGTGCCAGCGTTCGATACCCAGAGCAATAATAAAGCCGCCCAGATACAGAAAAACGTTGTCGTTAATATACGAACTGCTGACTTCTTTGGCCGTCTGAATACCCAGAACTGGAAACAACACCAACGGTAATAAACTGGTCGCCGCCAGCGGAATCGCTTGAGTGACCCATAACCCGGCCATCAGTATGGTGACCGCGATCAGCCGCTTGCCTTCCGGCAGCATGCCTTCGGGAGTCGGCATCAGCAAAATCGTAATCGCGGCCAGAACGATCGCCCCCGCAGCAAACTTCATCGCCTGGTTGCCCCTGGCCGCCGCCTGTGGCTCAGATGTGCCCATCAGCTACACCGACGCCTTAACGGCTGGAATCTGCCACGGGCTGCGATACGAAACCGCCTTCAGCAGTTCGTCGGCCGCCGCGTCGCCCACAATTCTTTCTTCAGCCGCGTTCCATTTGATTGGTTTGCCGATCGCCGCAGACACATATCCCAGGTGGCCCGGCGTAATTGAACGATGTCCGATTTCTGCGGAAGCAATGCATTCACCACGACTATCCACGTTTGCCAGAAAGTCAGCGGCATGGCTGATGTTACGGCCCACCTTGAAGTTGCCGGCCACAAAATCACTTTCCAGCCAACGCTTGTCAGAAGCGTCGATCACGTCTCGAGTCACATAAACCCATCCGTTGCTGCCAATGATTTTCAGCCCCTGTTTGTTGCGGCTGGAAATTGTTGACGTCACGCCGTTGCTGTATTCGCAACGTATTGTGTACTGGTGAGGCGTGTTGTAGACGTCTGTATCAGGAAACGTCCAGTCAACGGCTTCAACAACGGTTGGCCCGGAACGCTCCATGCCGATGGCCCAGTGAGCGATGTCGTTATGATGTCCAATCCAGTCCATCAAAACGCCGCCGCCAAACGCTCGATGACCACGCCACCAGCGATGATGGCGAGCCTGCATCAGTGGCAACATGGCCGATGGGCCACACCATGCGTTGTAGTCAAGATCTTTTCGAGGGGCCACCACCTCAGTGCTGCCCATCGGTTTGTCGTAGCCTGGCGGCAGGCCAACTTCCATAGACTTCACTTCACCCAAAACACCGTTACGCACCAGTTCGACAACCTTCTGAAACAATGGGTCAGAACGCTGCTGCGATCCCGTTTGAAACACGGCACCACGTTCTGCAACTTTGGCAACAATCGCCTGGCCTTCTGCAAACAGGTGAGTCACAGGTTTTTCGCAATACACATCTTTGCCCTGATTGATTGCGTCAAACGTACACAACGCGTGCCAATGATCGGGAGTCGCCACAACAACCGCATCAATGCTCTCCATGTCCAGCAACTGACGATAATCTGAAAACACGCTGACAGCCGATGTCGTGCTACTGCCATAGGCTTTTGCAACACGCTTAACCGCAGGTGCACGCCCATACGCAGTTCCTTTGCCCCACGCAAGGTCCCGATGGTGAACTTCCGCCACATCGCAGACGGCGATCACCTGGCATTCCCGCAAAGACAAAAAGTCGTCCAGAAGATTGAAGCCGCGAGACCCCAATCCAATAAAGCCAATCGTTTTCCGTTCCAGTGCAGGGAATTTAGCTCTGCAAGCCGCGTCGACAGCAGCATGACTTCCCAACGCTGCCGTGGCGCCTGCGGCCCCCAGCAACTGGCCGAAGTTTCGCCGTGAAATCGATTGAGAGCTGTGGGAATCTAATTGATGTGTATTCATTTGCGGTCGCACCAACGGTTAAGAATCCGACGACGCTTTACAGGCGAACTGCGCCAACACCAATGCAAACAGACATCGCAAGGCCGCCAGCCAGGAAGCGTTCTGAAAGTTTTGACCACCGGGCAGACAACCGTAGAAACTGAAATCCGCTGGTGGCACGTTTTCAGTCAGAGACGATAGCTCGTTTACGGCGCAAAAACAAACGCGAGCTGTTTTTCAACAGCTCGCGTTCATGTTTTTGACGCTTCTATGCTTACGACAGCCTGCCGCTGGTGAGACGTTATGGGCCGATGCCAGACAACGCTCCGGCAGCTCCACCGCCGCCTCCTCCACCACCGCCACCGGCAGCCGCTCCCGCAAGTCGCGGTGAAGGAATGGACGAGTTATACAAATCGTTAATCATCTTAACTTCGCCAGCCGGTCGATCGTAGCCACGGCATCGTCGAACCACAACCTGGATATTTTCTTCGCCATTGGTGAGTTCGTTAAGTGCCTGCTGTACGTTGGCCTGTCGAGCATTGTCGATTTCAGCATTGTACGATGCCTGAACATAGACCGTTCTGTATCGACTTGGAGTCGTTTCCAGAATGTCAATCAGATGCAGGTTGCCCGGAACATTCAACATCTGGTCTTCCTGGAAGTGACGATGATACATCGTTGTTTCTTCCTGCCAGCCGTTGTTTTCCTGAGTGTTGATAATGTCGGCCATGAATTGGCGGTCCTGACAAACATACGGCAACGGCCAATAATGAGCCGAATGGTATGTGTGCGAGAACTGCTGCGGTTCGCAAGTTGGTCTGGGGCGAGGTGGCCAGTTTTTGCCTTTGTAGCATTTCTGGCGAACACCTGGAGGCAGCATGGCCTGCTGAGACCACCAGTCGTTGGAGCCCGGTTCAGCACCGCCAACAACGTCGGATCCAGGGCCGAAAAAGGACAATGGCCCCGTTGAGCAGCCGCATATTGTCGAAACAAATGCGAGAGCAATAAAATACTGGCCGTACTTCCTCATGGCCTGTCCCATCCTGAGTTAACTATTTTATGAGCTCAATTGTGACTTCGCTGAAATTGCCGTCCTGGGCTTTTCGAAGCAAGATCCATGGTTCATTTTCGTTGTCGCGTGCAGATAACATGGACTCATCTTCGTTGTCGGAATTTTCTCGCAATCTGAAACAGGCATTCACTCGGAAAAGTCAGCAGCTGCGACTTCCGCTGGCAATCGCCGTCACCAGTGATGCTAAACTACCTGAATTACGCAACGCGAATTGTTGAAATATCAACGCCATTTGCACTTCGGCAAGAGCAACAAAGGTGTGGCGCATCTATCATACGCCCGATTGTGAACCTGTTCTGACTTTCGCCGTCCAGCAATCAAATGCTGCGCCGCCGGAAACGTGCTGCGGGGCCTGATTCAATTGGTCTCCGGAAACAGTGAAACCCGCGTTGGGGAAATTCCCCATCTGATAGCCATCTTTACACCTGATTCATCGCCATGATTTTTCTGCTCGATAATTACGATTCATTCACCTACAACCTTGTTCAGCGAATCGGCGAAATTGCCCCGAACGTAGAAATTCGAGTTGAACGGAACGACCAGGTCACTTTGGAGCAGATTGAAGAACTGCAGCCGGAGCGCATTATCATTTCGCCCGGACCTTGTACTCCATCCGAAGCGGGACTGTCCTGCGATGTCATCCGACATTTTGGCCCAAAGTTGCCCGTGCTGGGCGTTTGCCTTGGACACCAAAGTTTAGCCGAAGTGTTCGGGGCGAAAGTTGTTCGAGCTGCGCGCTTAATGCACGGCAAGACGTCGGAAATCAGCCACGAAGGAGAAGGCGTTTTTGCCGGCCTTCCCAATCCATTTACGGCCACTCGCTATCACAGCCTGGTTGTTCCCAAAGAAACCGTCCCGGATTGCCTGAAAATTACGGCGTGGGTTCACGACGAAGGGCAGGCGTTTGAAGTCATGGGCCTGCAGCACGTTGAATACCCCGTTCACGGCGTTCAGTTCCATCCGGAAAGCTTCTTAACAGAACATGGCTACGATCTCATCAGAAACTTTCTGGCCGTGCAGAACCAGTCAATGAAATGAAGCCGCTGCCAAATCGGTGAGGCATCAATTGTCGTTCATTTACCCCGCAGCCAACGGCAAGGAAACAGACAGGAAGCAAACAACGCCAGGTAGCACAGCCAACAGGAATATCTGGCGGCGGGTAAAACGACACCGATTCCAGGTGCCCGCCCCCCGTTACAAGCTACCTGAGTTTCACCGCACCTCGACGTTAGAAGCCTGTTGAGAAAGCGTCACCGGTTGCACGACGTCTGGGAAATACACATAGTTGTGCATGGCTCGACTTAAACCCGGATTGGTGAAGTAATACGGCCACAGATGCGATCGCCCGATCACTTGTGTCACGTCGTACTCAATCACCTGCTGACTGCGACAGCCAAGCGCCATCCGATCTCTACTGGACAGCCCCTTATAGCCAATCGCGCCTTTTGAAATTAACGGCAGTCGCATTGGGTAGATTGCCAAAGCCGGATCAAGTTCATTTCGCATATTCAAAACGCACGACGTGCTGCACAGTGCCCGATCGTATTTTTGCCCCGGATTCAGCCAATCGCGATCCAATGCCGACGCCACAAATACCGTGCGAATGTGTCGACCATTCGATCGTGCCCAGGGATGCCCGATTCCCTGCAACGTTCCACCCGCCATCAAATGCAGGCCGCCAGCGATGACTCGAGTACCGTGACTATGCCCGATCAGGCAGATCGGACACTCGGGTGGAATGTGCTGAATCAGTTCTGCCAGATAATAGCCGTTTCTGGCAGCTCGCCGGCCCAGCATGTTCACTTCCACCTGAACGGTTGGAAGAATGCGTTTGTAGCTGGGCCAGTTAAAATAAATCATCTGCATTTGATGGCCCATGGAACCACTTTTCAGCCATCGCCACGTTTCTGCAGATTCATTGCAGGCGCTGGGTAAGTCTACAAAGCTGCCGTGCACCATAATGCAGACAGGAATGCCAGGAACCAACGAACTTGTCATCTCGTGAAAACTGGAACAACGAAACCCCTGGCAGTTTTCAAACCTCTGAACCTGCGGAACAAATCGTGGGCAGTCTCGATTGAACGTCTGTGGTGAATACTGAGTACTCAGGAACCAGAATCCGCTGTCTTCCGCTGAATAGACGTTTTGATTGCCTTCGTACCCCTGACTGTACTGGTCAGTGGCAGCGATGTTTAACGTAACATCCTGCTGAGCATTCAAGACTGATGCACTTAGTAGCGGAAGTATCATTAGCACTCGCCAACTGGCGGTGCGGACGGCCATGGCAAGCCGACTTGCATTTAGAAAAGACATAACGGGGTCCCGTCGAATCGGTGGTCTGTTCCATCCATGAAACGAGGTAGCCAGTTTCACACCAACTGAGGTCCAGAATTGCGGACGCTGCAAATTGGCGGAATACACTTCGGAGGTTATCGTCCGTCGTTGCTTCGTTTCGCTGACAATTCGCCAACGTTTTACCCTTAAGGATCGCGACGGCTATGTCGAATTGACTGGTTCGAACCGATTAACAGAACTATACGGAATACACGCCCCAACAAGGGCTTCGCCCTTGACCCGGTGGCGTGGTGGGCGGCAAGACGTGGGACGTGCGAACCGCCGAGCTGCTCCGTTGTCGCTACGAGCAAGCGCTTCGCCCAACGCCTTGAAGAGATTTCAGGTAGTCATTTTGGGGGGCATTATGTAAATCGTCGTCCGCGAGGGTGATTCCGTCCTGAAGAGTTGCCGCCACCGACCTTGCGTCGGATGGAGCACCGACTTGTTGGCTACGGCACGTTCCCAAACAACACAGGATTGGTGATAGTGCCTTGCAGTAGCTTGAAAGTCTGACTTCCTCCGACACAACGTCGGAGGAGAGTTGACTCAAAATCCTCGACCAAACGTCAGCAGGATTGCCTGCTTCATAGTAGTTTGGCGCCCTCAACTGTGGAGTACCTATACCGCAAACAGGCACAGATAAACATCTCGTCACGACAAGGGCAAAGCCCTTGACCCGGTGGCGTGGTACGCGGCAACACTCGGACGGCTGCCAACAGATCAAAGTGATCATAGTCCGTTGAACGACGGATTCCGAAACTCTACTGAGCTGCAGCAGTTTCGTTGACGTTCGAAAACGTGACTGAATCAGCTCCGGGAAGCAGCTTCATCTTCTGGTTAAGCTCATCGATCGTGTTCTGCTGATCGGACACAGCGGCTTGAATGGAGCGTCGCAGACTGTCTATATCCAGCAGCAGTTGGTTGCGTTCTTCTTCCAGCTGCTCAATCACGGCCAGCAGGCCCTCAGTCACTTCCGGGCGAGTTGGCACGGCTTCTCGATTTGGGTTACCCAACAGTTCGCCGCGACGAACATCATGCGCCTCTTCAGCTGCCGCCAGCAATTGCTGCTGACGTTTGATATTGGCGGTAGTCTGCGCCGTAAGCTCGCTGGTTCGGCGACGGTGAGCGTACAAATCATCGATCGTCAGTCTGCTGGCTGGTGGAATCAGAGCACGCAATCTCCAGGTGCTGTTTACAGGCCAGGAATTCGCCTCTTGAAAAATATTGGAATGAGCGGGAACTAAGTTGGCAGTTGAGTTGGTAATGTCTTCTGCGGTGAATTCGCCGACGTAGGTAAAACCTTCCGGTCCGCCATAGAACGCGTGAATCACCGGCGACATCATTTTTTGAGAGCCATCATCCGCCTGAACCTGGCGAGAAACAAGTCCGTCGGCTGTGCCCAGGTTGGTCAGCTGCAGACGGCCATTGCTTTTCGAAATTGTTGCCGCGTCCGCTGGAGTTTCTGGTCCTCGTGCAGGAATCGTCCAGACTCTGTCCCAGCCAATCATCAGGCTTTCGACGTCGGCCTCGGCTTTGCTTTCTTCCTGGCGAGCTTTATCGTGCGACAGCTCAGCTTCAATGGCTTTAGCTTTGCCATCTCGGAATTTTTCTGCCCACTGGCTGTGCAACACCAGCAACTTCGGAGTCCAACCTCCCCAAACGCCAGGGATAGGCAAAACCGCCAGAAGCAGAAGAAGCAGAGTTAGAACCAGACAGACTTTACCGAGGGTGCTCATCGTTTTCCTCCGGATGCTCACATTTCTGAAAACACAAACATCCGAGTAATCGAGAATGACTGCAGTGCTTGCAACATACGTCGTGTTGAAACCATCGGCGATTTGCCGCACAAAACTGATTCGGATCCTTGGACGCCGTCGCCACGGCCTGACTTTGTAGCGAAGCTTCTGCAAATCCGCTTCCCAAACTAATCATCCCAACAGGTCGATGCTATTGGATTACCCTGCCCAGACATCCTAAATGGGGAAAATTTGCCCGATCGCACTGAAAATTAGGCGCAACGCCGCGTTTTCGGCGTTCCAAGGTAACAAATTTCGAAAATTGCTGATGCCCGACGGGCCGTGGACGACGCCTCACTGACTCCCTGGTTCTGCAATTTGGCCGTCTGCAATCGGTCGCAGAATTCGGAACTGTTCCCGAGGCTTAGAGTCTTAATCAAAATGATCCGCGCCTGCTGGTCGTAGCGACAAAGGAGCGGCTCGGCGATTCCAGCGTCCCACGTCTTGCCGCCCACCACGCCACCGGGTCAAGGGCGAAGCCCTTGTTAGAGTCTTACTCAAAATGATA
>CALFSX010000163.1 GCA_937916515.1 uncultured Planctomycetaceae bacterium
ACCATTTCATCAATGATATCCAGGGGGAAACGGGTATCCGGACACGCTGCTAGCCAGCTTCTCGAAAACGCAGTGATGGTTTGTCGATTGTCACAATCGTGTTCGGCGGAATACTGCGGCTTAGAGTAACGCTGGAACCAACAAGTGATCCCTGGCCTATCACCGTCGAACCGCCAAGAATGGTGGCGTTGGAATAGACGGTAACATTGTCTTCCAAAGTCGGATGACGTTTTTTATCGCGGATCAGATTTCCGTCTTCGTCGCGAGGAAACGACCACGCTCCCAAAGTGACGCCCTGATACAAAGTGACTCCCGCACCAATCACACAGGTTTCGCCGATAACAACACCCGTTCCATGATCGATAAAAAATCGTGGGCCGATGGCGGCTCCCGGGTGAATATCAATCCCGGTTTCGCGGTGAGCCCATTCCGAAAGGATTCGCGGCAGATAAGGAATTTTCTGCACATACAATTGGCGAGCAATTCGGTGAACCATGATGGCTTCGATACCGGGATAGCACAGCACAATTTCATCACTTGTCTTTGCCGCCGGATCGCCATCAAACGCGGCGGCCACATCTGCGTCCAGCATTTGCTTCATAGCTGGTAAGGCATTCAAAAACTGGCTGGCCAAAGTTGCTGGCGAACGAAGATCTGTGTTACCAGAATCGCCGCCAACGTGCAGCTTCAACGACGAATGCGAGCGATGGCTGATGGCTCGCCCAATTTCCAGACGCAGCTGAGCTTCAATTCTTCGCAGCAGGTTTGTGTATGCAGAAAGCCGATCCGCGGCGACCGGCCGTCGCATGTTTCTGTAACCCGGAAACAGCAATTCGCGAACATCCTGCACAACGCTGACAATCCCATCCACGGAAGGCAGGTTCAGCGAATCATCCTGACAAGTGGAATCGGCCGCAATTAAGGACATAGCGACTTGTTCCAGAGTGTTGGTATGTTGCCGAATGTGACTCATTGATGACTATCCCTAACAAGGGCTTCGCCCTTGACCCAGTGGCGTGGCACGTCGAAAGACATGGAGCGCTGGAATCGGCTAGCCGCTCCGCTGTCGCTACGGCCAACATGCGCGCACCATTTTCAGTATGACTCTGACGTCTTGTTTCTACATCTGATTCCGGTGAATCTTCCAGCGTGCCGCAGGTACACGTTATCCCGGTTGTGCTGAGTCATCGGCATTCGCCGGATGCAGACATTACGCCGGAAAACCGTCTGCGGCGTCTGCTGCCAATGGAAAATGGCGGAAGCCGCGCACTCGCAATCTTTGTGCATACCTGCTGCAGACTTCCCAAACGGACTTCCCGCAGTCAGACGTCAAAGTCTTCCAACAGCGGCGTCTTCCGGAAACACCAAACACGTGCATTCGCATTCCACTGTTCCGACGGAACGGCAGTTTCTGCAGTCGCCGCGACTTCAGCATCGTTCAACAATGCCTTAACACGGCAAATTCGAATGTTCGGCTCACGCGGATCTCTGCAACCACCAACGAACCGATTTCGAGACGTCAGCCGGCCCAGAGCGACCCGGAATACACTGACAGGTTCTAATGAGGCAGCGTCTCAGACCATTCGAGCTACCGCTCGGAAACGCTCCGTTGTCGCTCAGAAAACTTGACTCAATGTGAACATGTTCGCAGCTTTAAGAAGTCTAATGACCGATAACAAATACAGCTGAAACGACGAACTCAGCAACGGATGCCAAACGTAACAAAGTAACTCAGACAAGCCGCCTCTGACGATCACGTTGAAGAAACGCTGATGACAGACTCTTCCCACAAAACCATTGACTACTGGAACGACGCTCGCCGGCCGTTATCGTGTCTGTTGTTTTTGATTCCGTGGATTGCCGTTTACGAAGCCGGAATTCTGATGCTGGCCGACAGCGATCCGGAACGAATTCGTAACGGCGCTGACTATTGGATGCGATCGTTGCTGATGCATGCCGGGCTGGGGCAGATCCTGTTGCTACCGCTGCTGGTGGTCGCCGTCTTCTTAACCTGGCACGTCGTCCGCAAACATCCCTGGCAGCTGCGACTGGACACTCAGCTGGGCATGCTGGCGGAAAGTATACTGCTGGCCGTGGCCCTGGTGATTGTGGGACAGGTTCATCAGCTGCTGTTCGTAAATCTTCAAACCGACGTCGGCGATCCTCGACTGCTGACATTAGCGACGGGCAATCTCACTCGAGCCGTCTCGTTTATCGGAGCCGGCGTTTACGAAGAAGTGATGTTCCGGCTGTGCCTGGTGCCGATTGCTTTCTACGCATTCAAACTGCTGGAATTTCCGCCGAAGTGGGCCGCCGTGATGGCTGCCGGATCGACGGCATTTGTGTTCGCCCTGGCTCACCACGTAGGGCCATCCGCAGATGTGTTTAACCTGTTCACGTTTTCATTTCGAGCCGCTGCAGGAATGTTCTTCGCGGGAATCTTCTTCCTGCGAGGATTCGGCATCACGGTCGGCTGCCACGCTGCTTACGACCTGCTGGTCGGCATTGTGCTGGTTGCCCCGGAATAGGCGTGCGCCGGATCAACCTGCCTGACCAGCCGTTGCGGCAGTCCCGGCAGAACGACTCCCTGGTGCCGGGACCCGAGTCCCCGGATTGCAGGCCCCAAAAAACTCAGGGGCGACAGAGTGGCGGTCACACCGCCACTCTGTCGCCCTTATTGAGTCGAGATACGAACCGATATTCCGTGGGTTGTCACCCACGGCAAGAAGCTGCCGCTTCTCCGAGGCTTTGGCTGCAAGCAAGTATGCCGGAAAAGTTCCTGAAAATTCGACGGTGATGACAAGTTCAAAGTTTCCAGCCACGAGCCCCGGTTACGTTTTCGCCGTTCAGAAACTCGCAGAGACTTTTGAGATCGCGCGTCAAACGCAATGCCGGGGTTCGCCATGCCAGCCCGGACCAGTCATACCTGATTAATGTGCGTGGCCGTGATCATGACCTTCGTGATTATGAACAATTTCGCCACGGAACACCTTTCCGTCAATCTTCACCACCAGCTTGGGGCTGGTGCCTTCTTCATCCAGGTGAGCCGCCAGTTCTTTGTCGTCCGATACAAATCGAGACGACTTGCCAGCTTCGTCGCCTTCTTCCGCTTTGGCCGCCAGAATGAACTGCTCCGGCTTTCCATCGTGAGTTACGTTGATCGTTAACTCTGTGGCATCAATTGCGACCGGCTTTGTGGCACTGCCGTCCAGAATGTAGACAGTCAGGCTTCCACTGTCTTCCGAATGCACAACTTCGGCATGAAATTCTTCGTTGCCAAGTTCAACCAGATCTCCATGGTGAGGACCTTCCGACGGATGAGCGTGCGCGGCATGATCGTGGGCATCAACCGTGTCCGGAGGAAGCCCGCTGACAGTTTCTGCAGCAGGCGAATTATCCTTTGCGTCCTGACATCCCACCAACGTGCACGTTGCAGCGGCAAAGGTTGTGGTGGCGATAAGTGACATCCATGTTTTTGAAATGAATTTCATCGTGAAAACTTTCCAGCAAGGGCTTCGCCCTTGATCCAGTTGCGTGGTTAAATGGAAGACGTAGAACGCTCGAATCGCCGAGCCGCTCCGTTGTCGCTACGACCAACATGCGCGCACCGTGCACGCATCATCTCCAGTAAGACGTTAAAGAAGTATCAAGAGCACCAACCGTTTGTGTAGTGGATCTTGTTAAAGATCCTGCAATACGGGGATCTTTAACAAGATCCACTACCATAAATCCTGATTCTTAGCGGTGACGCAGCACTAGCGCCAACGGCTAAAACTAAAGTTCTATGCTGACAAACCGTTAGTGTACGTGTTGAGTTCTGAAGCCGGTTTTCTGCAGCCAGCCTTCCCAGCCTGAGGCGACATCATGGCTGGGGAATTCAACGTGCATCGGCTGCAGGCAGCGGAAGCTTACGTCGCCATGATCTCCGTGTCGATCTTCACGAACTTCACAGCCAAGGCCTTTCAGAATTGCGACAAGTTCCTGCGATTCACGTGCATCTCGTGCGTGAGTGGTTGACCATTCCGGCAACGCGTATTTCACAATTTCCAGTCCAGCTGCCTGGGGACTGCCGTGATCGTGTCCGTCACCATGAAAGTGACCTGCGGCCAATGGCTGCTGCTGACCAGTATAGCGGCCCGCAGGCAATGCACTGCTGGCTGCCCCATGATCGTGCCCCGCATGATCTCCGGCTGCGTGATCGTGCCCGGCATGCGGGTCAGTTGCAGCGGCCGCTGCAACTCCATGAGCGTGATCTTCACCGTGAGCGTGCAGAGTTTCGAAACCGGATTTCTTCATCCAGTCTTCCCATTTATGAGCCGTTGCTTCATCGGCCATCGTAATGGATTTCCACGAGGTCAACCGGTACGAAACATTCATGTGCCCGCCATGATTTTCCATCACCGCTTCACATCCCAGCTTCTTCACCGTTTCCAGGTGCAGATCTGCTTTTCGGGATTCATCAAAATGCAGAGTCTTCGTTTGCTTCAGGCGATACGCGATGGAAGGTGGCTCCGCGGCTGATAAATGTCCGCTGCCGACCAATGCAACCGCGACGGACGAAGCGAACATCGCCAGCACTGTTTTGATACTTGTTTTCATTGTGAGATTCCTGTTGGTATGAGCTTTGCCAAGTTTCTGTTTCGCGACGTCCGCTTCGTGAAGACTTTGGGGAAGACTTCCGGTCGCCATCCAAATGAACGGCGAGCCTTCCGTATAAATTGCAGTCTCTACAATCTTTGTAAAAACATTTGCATCGCTTTTGTAAATGTAATTTTCCAAAGGGCTGCGATGGGCCACAGCTACGCTGAATGTTGAGCCATTTTTTCCAGTTCGCTTTCTTCGAACAGCTCAACGTCTGTCACCGATTCCTGAATAACTCGCTGTGCTTCTTTCATGCCAAACAACCAGAACAATGCGGGATGGACGAAAAAGTCAAGCAGAGTTGAACTGATCAAACCACCCAGAATGACGGTGGCAACCGGGTAAAGAATTTCCTTGCCTGGTTCACCAGAAGCCAGCACCAACGGAACCAGCCCGATCCCCGACGTTAACGCCGTCATCAATACAGGGGCCAGCCGCTCAAGCCCTGCCTGCACAATCATATCTTTCGACCAATCCGCACCTTCGTACTTCACAAGATGCAGATAGTGATTCAGCAGCAGAATTCCGTTTCGTGATGCGATTCCGCCCAGCGAAATAAAGCCCACCATGCTGGCAACCGTTAACGTCTGACCGGTAATCACCAACGCCGCAACGGAACCAATAAAGGCCATCGGCAACGCGGCCATCACCTGCAGAGACAGATTGATGGATCGAAACATGGTAAACAGCACCATAAACACGCCCAGCATAGACACGGCAAACAACGCTCCAATGATGCGAGTCGCCGATTGCTGGCTTTCGAACTGACCGCCGAATTCCACAAAATAGCCATCGTCCATGCCGGCCATGATGGGGGCCACGGCCTTCTGGATGTCTTCCACAACGTCAACAACTCCGCGTTCGCTGACGTTGCATTGCAGCACAATTCGGCGACGCACGTTTTCGCGATTGATGGTATTGGGGCCTCCTGATTCGTAGATATTTGCAACAGATTCCAGCGGCACCTTTCCGCCGTCGGGCAAATCGATTGTCAGGCGTTTCAGCTTCTGAAGATCTTCGCGATAATCTTCGTCCAGTCGCACCATCAGGTCGAACGTGCGTTGGCCGATCAGAATTTCAGAAACCACGTCGCCGTTCATCGCCGTAGAAATGAACTCATTCACATCCGCCGCCGTCATGCCATACAGCAGCAGTTTGTCGCGATCCAGTTCGATTCTCATTTGAGGAATAATCACCTGCGGTTCAATCAGCAGATCAGTCACTCCCGCAACGCCTTTGATGGCCGATTCCATTTCGCCCGCTTTTCGCCGCAGCACATCCAGGTCGTCGCCGTAGATTTTGATACCAATTTGAGCCTTCACACCAGAAAGCATGTGTGAAATCAGGTGAGCAATAGGTTGTTCCACCGCCGTTACGATCCCCGGAATATCGGCCATCGCTTCGCGTATTTCGTACAATTGCTCTTCTCGCGTGCGAGGCGAATTGGGATTCAATTCCAGCACGTATTCGCTCATGTTCACACCTTCGGCGTGCTCGTCCAATTCAGCTCTCCCGGTCCGACGCACAAAGCGATCCACGTCGTCAATCTCGAGCAAACGCTGTTCGACCGTTTTGTTGATTTCGTTGGAAGTCGCCAGTGAAGTTCCCGGCGGCAACACTACGTTTAACTGCATGGACCCTTCATTAAAGGGAGGCAGAAAGTCACGATCCAGACTCAGCACAAACAACGCAGATAAAGCGACGGCCAGCAATGTGACGGTAAGATTCAGGCGAGGAAACGTCAGGCTGAATCGAATCACGCGAGCTCCCACCCACTTCAGCATCCGCACAAAGAACGAATCCAGTTCCACAGAATGCCCGCTCCCTGCAGCGTTGGAATCGCCAGCTTCGTTCGCCACCGGCGTCTTTCCGCCCAGCATCCAATAGGCCAACACGGGAGTAACGGTCAGTGAAACGATCAGCGAAGACAGAATTGAAACGATATAGGCGACTCCCATAGGAGCAAACAATCGGCCTTCCATCCCGGACAGTGCAAACAGCGGAATGAAAACCAGGATGACGATGATTGTGCCGAAGACAATCGAATTGCGAATTTCGCAACTTGCCTGATACACCACCAGCAACGGATGCTTCGGAATTTTCGCGAATCGATTTTCCTTCAGCCGACGAAAAATATTTTCCACGTCCACAATCGCGTCGTCGACAAGTTCGCCAATGGCAACAGCCAATCCGCCCAGTGTCATGGTGTTAATAGACAGCCCAAAGATTGAAAACACAACCGCCGTCATCACCAAAGACAGCGGGATCGCTGTAAGAGTAATAAACGTGGTGCGAACGTTCAGCAAAAACAGAAACAGAATGATCACCACCAGAATGCCGCCGTCACGTAACGCTTCCACAACGTTGTCGATCGCTCGATCGATAAACGCTTTTTGCGAGTACACCGGTACAATGCGAATGTTGTCCGGCAAAGTCAGCTTTAATTCTTCAACGGCTTTTAGAACCGCGTCGGTGATGTGTCGAGTATCAGCTCCCGGCTGCTTATTAATTGTCAGCACCACAGATTCGCCGCCGGAAAACGCATCTGCTCCAGTAGCTTTTGCGATGGCATCCGCACTTATTCCATCCACGACGCCTTCTGTTTCGCTGGCGCTGGACCCGCGGCGATTTCTTACAAATGCCGAACTGTCGCCTCGCTTAACCTGCGGTCCTTCAACCACTTTTGCAATCTGAGCCAGTGCGATGGGGCGTCCATCTCGAACAGCGACCACCACCTTTTGCAAATCTTCAATGTCTTTAATGCGGCCGAGTGCTCTTACAAGCAGTTCGTTGGGACCTTGTTCATCCAGATATCCGCCGGTTGCGTTTTCGTTGCTGCCCACCACCGCCTGCTTGACTTCATGCAATGAAACGCCGTAACGAATCATTTCGTCGGGATCAACAAGAACCTGAAACTGCTTGCGACCTCCGCCCATCGTAAACACCTGCGACACACCCGGAATTGTCAGAATGCGTTGTCTGACAACCCAATCTGCCAGCGTGCGCAGTTCCATGGCGTCAGCGGAATCGTCTTGCTGCTGTGATAGATCGGAATCAGAAACATCAGCTGTTGCTGGCGACTTTTCCTGCCACATGGCCAGCATCAGAATCTGCCCCATAATCGAAGAAATCGGAGCCAATGTGGGTTTGACACCGGGTGGCATGCGATCCTGCACAATCTGCAATCGTTCGGTGACGATTTGGCGATCGGTATAGATATCCGTTCCCCAGTCGAATTCGACATACACCACGGAGATACCGATTCCCGACGAACTGCGCACGGCCTGCACACCGTTTGCACCGTTCATCGCGGTTTCCAGAGGAAATGTGATCAGCGTTTCCACTTCTTCGGGAGCAAGCCCGGCGGCTTCCGTCATAATCACCACTCGCGGGCGATTCAGATCTGGAAACACGTCGATATCCATGTTCAGCGCCTGGTGCGTCCCAAAGCCCAGCAGAAAAACTGCGATGGCGATTGTCAGCAGACGCTGTTTCAGAGCGAATCGAATGATGGCGTTTAGCATGATCGGAACAAATCGTTAACGGAAAGAAGATCAATGGATCGGTTGCTGAAATCAAATCTGCAATCGTGCAGACGACGAAAGCAATTAGTGATTGTGGCCCGCGTGCGGATCAACTCCACCACCCGCTTTGTTCTTAAGAGCCATCTGCATTTGATGAGCATTTCTCATGGCCACCACGTCGCCCGGAAACAGCTGCCCATCGTTGGCGATCACGGCAGAAAACTGATCGCGATACTTCACGTGAACCGGAAGCCGATCAAAGTGAGTACCGTTTTGCTGGAACACAAAGTATTCCGCACCTTCTCTGGCGACGGCTTCAATCGGCAGAACGATCTGTTGCTCCCATTGTTCAACGGGAATTCTCAGCTGCAAACGCTGGCCCGGACGGTAACGCCAGCTGACAAATCGCACACCTTCTGACGGTCGTTTTTCGTGAGTCACTTCGTTTGGCAAACCAACGAACAATTTCATGGTTCGAGAATCTACATCCACGTCTGTATCAAGATACGCGATTTCCAGGTTCGGCACTTCATTCGCAGCACCATTCGCTTCGTCAAACAAAGCCGTTACCTTCCAGCCATTGTCGCTGGCAGCGGCAAGCTGAGCGATGTCCTGTTCGAAGGCCATGCCTTCAATGTACAGTTCAGAATAGTTCACCAATGTTCCCAAAGGTTGGCCTGCGGTTACTGCCTGACCTCGATGCACCTGCACGTCGCGAAGAATCAGCGGCGGTTCCGATATGGAGTGGGCGTTGTTGCCCGTTCTTAAACCGGTGGGCAGATAGTTGCTGCTAAGCTTCAGTTCTTCCGGATAGGTGCCATCCGCACTTGGCGAGTACAACTTAAGTTCACGCAACAGGCGGCGAGTTTCCACAATTTGCTGTACCTGATGGTCAGACAATCCGTGCAACCGCAACGCTTCCTGCTGCACAATCAACAGACTTTGCAGTTTGTCCCGAGCGTATTCTCGTTCCAACAATGTTTTTCTGGCAACTCCGCCGGACGTGGCCACTTCCTGCAGTCGTTCGATTTCGCGATTTTCAATATCCAGTTCGCCCAGAGTCGTCACAAATTCCGTTTGTGATCGCACAAGATCTTCATGCGTCAAACGGATTTCAAACAACAGCTGGTTTGGCTCCACAGCCTCACCGGAAGACGCATGAATGTTGGTGATGACGCCGTTCATGGGAGTCGCAACTTCAATGCGAGTTCGCCCAGGTCGTTCTACCACCAACGCAGGTACAGTAATCGACTTACTGAACGTCGTCAGTGAAATTTGCCCAAGGCCGTCGCCCGTTAGTCCCAGGTTTCGCAGTGCCTGATCAGACAATTCCAGCGAAGAAGACTCATCATGCCCCGCATGATCATGCCCGGCGTGGTCGTCGTGAGCCGCGGTGTCTGTGTGGCCGTGCTGATCAGAAGCAGGGGCCTGACGGTTGGAAGCGACTGTTGCCTGCACCCATGAATTCAAAGCTGGCCACCAGCGGTCTCGGGTAAGGGCAGCAGCGGTTAGCACAACCACTATCGTAAGCGGCCAGACATACTTCATGGGAATCCGGGGAATTGGAGATTTCATGACGCCACAATCGTTAAAAGGAAGGTGCAACAAAATACGTCGCACTCATGTTCGATAGTTCGCGAGTACGCCGTCGCTTGAGCGTTGATCGCCGAGCTCTCAGTTGCGGAGGACGTACGTGTAGAGACTGCCGTTTAAAACGGATGGCAGTCGAGGCTCGTTCAGACGCAGCATTGCAATCTGAATTCAGCGGACATTGAAGAGTCATCAGCAGCGGTAAGCTTCTGGCCGGGTTCGCAGTCGAAATGCTGAAACGAGGCCGCAGGATGACCAGCAAAATGGCTGCGACAAAACGCCGCAGATCAGCGCTGTTCTATAAACGCCAAACCTGAATGTTGGCGCGCATTGCGCCTGAGCAGCAGGATGCCAGCGGGGCAGCTTCAAGCAGTGAAAGCCTGCTAAGCATTCCTCGTTCTGTGACGAATTCTGACAGCTCCAAAGACGCAAAATTGCGTTCGATCTGATGATCGTCCGGCACGTCAACTCTGGAAGCCGTTAACCAAAAACAGTGATCCTGGCAGCTGCCGTGATCGTCGCCACACGGGCACGATTCGTGATCGTCCGGAGTTTTCAAAACGTTGGCAGACTCAGCCTCATCCTGCTGATGCTGTGAATGGAACCTGCAGGCACACTGAACCCTGGGTGGCGTCACCTTCGCTTCAACAGTTGTTGCACTGAAAGATGAATCCGGCTTTAAGCAATGATCGTGGTGAGCGCAGCATCCCAATCCCGCGTGAAACAACACGCCCAGAAGAGTCAGGATTTTTGCGGCAGCAGTTATCATTTTTTTGCCCGAATTAACAATCGTCACATACATCGTATCGACGGCGAGACCATTTTGTCATCATCAATATGCCAGGAAATTCAGCTGTGTTACGGTAACGCAATTCATGTACCAGTTGGCGAAGCAACGCGGCGTTCGACGATGAAACATAGTTCAGAAGCGACAAAAATCGCTGTCTTGCTTTGAAATTCGGGCCTTTACGACTCAGATTGCCTCATATTTCGAAAGCCAAAGTGCCGTCAACGGTGCGACACTTGTGATCAATCTGAGATCAGACCAGAGCTTCACTAAGTTCAGCTGGAATCTAAGTTCGCGGCAGTAAAAACACTCAGGCCCCCGACACAGCGCCGGTTGACGTGAAGCTTGTTGAGAGCATGCACACCTGAACGCGTTCCAGCGAAACAGCGACCAAAGCCAATTGCGCCCATAGATCCGGCATTGAAATCGGTTACCACCTGCAAACAAATACGGATGTCACATACCGTGACGTCGTACGTAGTTGTTCGATTGATATTCGAAGCCATGATGTTACGGCCTGGGCGTGCGTGGCCAACCACAGAATTCGCCCGCTGCAACCAACCCGTGTCTTCGATGAACGGGCCCGATGTCATCAGATGTTACTCAGATTTTTCTTGAAGTCACCAGTGGTAAGCGTGAACGCCGCTGTGGGGCGGGAAGCAAGAGTGGCTCATCGCTGGTCAGCTCCAACGTCAGCAATTCAGCAACTGCTGCATGATCCGGTTCCTGCGATTGCATTTGCCGAATCACGAACACCGTGACGACGAGCGGCAACAAGCACGCTACGAACAGACCGACGTTCTGGACTACCGCTGCGATAATAGGGTCGCGATCAACACCTGATCGTCGAGCAGCTTGAGCAGGTGCGGGGCGAACGGCCAGGACTCCGTGAAGTCTTCGGACTGCTTTTCCTGATCCTGCGACGGTACTTTGCTGAGCCGAAAGAGAACTCAGTCACGTGCGGCTCAATCGCTTTGGCGATATCGACTTTTGGCACCTGCAAGTGGTTCTCGAAAATACGATAGTGCAGCAGTCGCTGTCGATGACGCTTGGCATAGGGACATTTGAAGTCCACATCGACTGGGTTTACGCGACGAACCTGTTGGTACGCGTCTGAGTTGCCCTCGCGAACTGAGACTACGAGAACCAGGAGCTCCGGATTCTTCTGGGCAATCTCGGAAAGGATCTGAATGAAATTGAACGCCCAGTTCTTTGTCTTCTGCTTCGCACTATTGCTGAGGCCTTCGTACCAAGTTTGAAATTCGTCGAGGATCAGTATCGTTGGCTGGTCCGTAAACATCTCCATCATGAGGTCATAGCTCGGGACGTCGGTCTTCTTGTCACCCATCCCTGACGATTTGGCTTCGTCCCACTGGCCCTTTGGGTGAAGATGGAAAAGAACGTCCCAAAGATACTTGTAACGCTGGAGATGCAAACTCTCGGCGAGGACAACACAATCGTTGCGGAGCTTCAGGTTGGCGATCTGTGGCTTCTTCAGATGACCAGCCCACTCGCTTAGCCAGGACGTACCAGCGTCCGCGTCATTGCACAGACAGCGAGGACACGCCCCGATCCGAACAATCATCTCAACAACCCAACAATCCATCAAAACCAAACAACTGCCCAAGCTGCCCCCCCAAAAAAACACTTCAGACCGCTGACCTGTTACGAATTGACAACCTGAACGGAACCGGCATCGGGCCACGCGAAAATGGATCCTACTTACTGAATACTTCAACGCTCATCAACGACAATGCCGTTGACAAGCTGTTTGGATCTTCAGGCAGCGACTGGTTCCTGGGCACTTTGGACGAAGACCTGTTTAAAGACATCAACCGCAAGGAACAGCAGAATTAAGTGTCGTACTTTCAAACGTTGCTCTGGCACCTGAAGAACGTTGCCTAAAGTCGACATACTTCCGACGGAGTTACTGTAGAAAGTTGTGTTTGATGGGCAGTTGAAAAAGGCGACGTGTTT
>CALFSX010000164.1 GCA_937916515.1 uncultured Planctomycetaceae bacterium
GTGTACGATTTTAAATAGTGCGTATACGCACTATTTGATTTCCCCGGGGAAAATGATGGCGGGCTACAGCGAACTTCCGTTGGTGTTGCGGACGACCTGTTCGACGCTGCATCGTCGTTGGAAAACATGTTCTGTGCAGTACAGCGTGTTGGGGAATCTGTTTGTTGCATTCGCCAGTCTGGCTTGTCGCGTGCCCGCCGATTTCATCAACGTCTGCACCATGCAATTGCGGCTGGAAACGCAGAGGCTGAAGCGACACTATTTATATGACAGTGATGCACGAGCCCCAGCGGTGGTCGTGGTCGTGGTCGTGGTCATGGGCCTCATGTTTGCTGCTCTTTTCAAAACAGAACACCGCGTCCCGTTTCTTCAGCCAGTCTTTTCACAACAAAGGAAATACTCATGTTCTTACGCTTACATGTACTGCTGTGCAGCGCATTGCTGGTTGGTTCAATTGGTTTGGCTCAGGATGCCGCTCCGGTCGATGACTGGAAACCGGCTTTCACAAACCAGAATGGCAAAGAATATCCTCAGGTGAATTCCGAAGGACGCGTCAGATTTCGTGTTGTTGCACCACTGGCAACCAGTGTTTCGTGTAGTTTTCGTGACAGCAGCGAGTTCGTGAAAGATGATCAGGGAGTCTGGACGGGCTATACACGCAAGCTGGACGAAGGCTTTCACTATTACACAATCAACATTGACGGAGCTGAAGTTCCTGACCCGAACAGCAAATACTTTTTCGGTGCCATGCGTTGGGGCAGCGGCGTTGAAGTGCCAGCGAACGATAAGAGTTTTTATGCTTTGAAGAATGTTCCGCACGGTCAAATGCGTGAAGTTCTTTTTCCTTCCGCAAGCACAAAGACGGATCGTCGAGCCTTCATTTACACTCCGCCGGGATATGACGGCGACCAGAAAAAACGTTACCCGGTTCTGTATCTGCAGCATGGTTGGGGCGAGAACGAATACGGCTGGAGCGTTCAGGGCCATGCAGGGCTGATACTGGACAACCTGCTTGCCGAAGGTAAGGCCAAGCCGTTTATTGTTGTGATGACTTATGGAATGACGAATGATGTGCGGCCCGGCGGAATCGGTGGCTTCGACATCAGCCATTTTGAAACTGTACTTGTCAAAGAACTGATTCCGTACGTCGATTCCAACTTTCGCACGCTCATCGATCAGCCAAACCGAGCCATGGCCGGACTTTCTATGGGCGGCATGGAGACAAAGATGATTACGCTGCGCAACCTCGACAAGTTTTCTCACATTGGACTCTTCAGTGGCGGCTCCATTTCCATGGAAGATGTGAACAACACCGAAGGTTTCAAAGAACACGTCAAGCTGGTCTTTGTGAGTTACGGCAGCAAGGAAGTCGGCGGTGGCCAACGTCCACGACGTGGCGGCGATCCCGAGGCGAACACAAAGGCACTGCAAGAAGCAGGCATTAACAGCCACTACTACGTTTCACCGGAAACGGCTCACGAATGGCAAACCTGGCGTCGCAGCCTGCACCAGATTGCTCCGCTGTTGTTTACTGCAAGCGTTGGCGTTGAGTGATCCAGAATCAGGCTCTCATGAGGCAGTGCCTCAGGCCATTCGAGCTGCCGCTCGTCAACGCGACTAAGTCGCTCTGAAAATTTGACTCAACGTGAACATGTTGGGGCCAATTAGAAGTCTAAGGGAAGTGGTCATGAATAATTCTAAGAAGCTGTTCATTCCCAGCCTGATTGGAATGTGGCTTTTCGCGCTGCCCGCATCGGCCGAAGAGATTGCTGGTGAGTGGCATGCGTTGTTTGACACTCCCGCCGGAGTGCAGACCTACCACTTTAATTTTCAACCCAAGGACGGCACGCTGACAGCCAGGGCGGTCGTTGAATCTGCTGATCAAAAGCGGAAAGTCGAGTTTGAAGAAGCAAACCTGGTCGGCAACACGCTGAGCTTTGTCGAACGACGGCAGATCGGTGATCGAGAGCTTCGCATTGAGTATACCGGCAAGCTGGGCGACAAAGAGCTCACGCTGGTTCGCAAGATTGGCGAGTTTGGCAGTCAGGAATCGGCCGCTACGCGTGATATCCCCAAACCTGAACCAGTTTCGGCAGCTCCGGTGGTCGAAGTTAAGATCAATCGCGTCATCAAAGACGCTTTCAAAGATTCGTTTCGTATCGGCACCGCTGGCGATTTGCCCGCAAGATACTCCGACCAGGAATTGGCGATCGCAGCGGAGCACTTTAACGCGGTCACGCCAGAAAACTGCATGAAGCCAGAACGCGTTCATCCGGAAGAAAATACCTGGCAGTTTGAGCAGCCGGACGCGTTGGTGGAATGGGCATCTGGCAGCAAAATGAGTGTTCACGGGCACACGCTTGTGTGGCACGCACAGACTCGTGATTGGTTCTTTCGCGATGGCGACCGAGAAGCGGTGACTTTGCGGATGAAGGAACATATTGCGACGCTGGTCGGTCGTTACAAGGGGAAGATTCAGAGTTGGGATGTCGTCAACGAAGCGATCAACGATGGTGGCGATGCTCAGACCGCGAAGACTGAGAACCTGCGTGATTCAAAGTGGATGCAAACGATTGGCCCGCAATTTTTGGCGCTTGCGTTTCAGTTTGCCCACGAAGCCGATCCCGATGCGGTTTTGTATTACAACGACTACAACATTGAATCGGGAGCCAAACACGAAAGTTCAATGGTACTGCTGAAGCGATTGCTGGCAGACGGAGCACCTGTTCATGGTGTTGGTATTCAGGGGCATTGGCGTAGCGGAAGCGTGCCGTTTGAAGAGATTGAAAAGGCCATCACTGACTACGCGTCACTGGGATTGAAGGTCAGCATTACCGAATTGGATGTGACCATTCGTGGCGCTTCTGGCGGGCAGTTTGGGGGTGGTTTCGGCGGTCGTCGTTCTCGCAGAAGTACGCCAGCTTCGATTGAAGACCTCAATGTTCAGGCGGCAGATTACGCGAAGCTGTTTGAGATTTTTCAAAAGCACGAAAACGTGATTGAGCGAGTGACTTTTTGGGGCCTGAACGATCGTCGCACGTGGCGTTGGGGGCAGCATCCTTTGTTGTTCGACGCTAATAACAATCCCAAGCCCGCATATGCCGCGATCGTTAATGATGCAGATGATGCTCGAGAAGAACCAGATTCTGCAAAGCAAATCAAAATTGAAGACGGTGGGCAGGGGCCGTATTCGGCGATCGCCACTGAGTCGCCTGCGCTGGCAGGCATGACAATCTATCGTCCTGAAGACTTGGAAAAGTTGGGAAGCGAAACAAAACTTCCGATTCTGTTGTGGGGCAACGGAGCCTGCGCGAATACAACTGAAGAGCACAAGAACTTTCTGAGCGAGATTGCATCGCACGGATACATCATTCTTGGCATCGGGTTGCTGAACCAAATTGAATCGCGGGACGAAACTTCGCGTCAGAGAACTCAATCCAGTCAGTTGATCACTGCCCTGGACTGGATCATCGCCGAAAACGCTCGCCCTGAAAGTCGCTATTTTGGAAGGGTTGATTCTTCAAAAGTGGCCGCCATGGGAATGTCGTGCGGCGGATTGCAAGCCCTTGAAATTTCAAGCGACTCCAGAATCACCACATCGGTGATTTGCAACAGCGGTGTGTTGCCAGGTCCTTCGCCCATGGCTGCGATGCCAGCTTTGAAGAAAGACGATCTTAAGAAGCTTCACGGACCGGTGCTGTACATCATGGGCGGTCCTTCCGACATTGCCTACAAAAACGCGATGGACGACTATGCACGAATCAATCACGTTCCGATCGCCATGACAAACCTGGACGTTGGCCATGGTGGAACCTACCGGCAACCGCAAGGCGGCGAATTTACTAAAGTTGCACTTGCATGGCTGAACTGGCAACTTAAAGGCAGCAAAGACGCCGCGAAGATGTTCATCGGCGATGACAGCGAACTAAAACGCGACGACAAGTGGACGATCGAAACAAAGCAATTCGATCGTTAACGACAGCAGCCTATCGTTTGTGGCGCGACAGAAAGTTCCAACTTTGCTGCGGCGTGTCAAACGCTTTGCTCATGTTCGGCGTGTGTCCGGCACCTTGCACAATCCACAGCTCCACTTCTGCATCGCCTGCAGGGTTCTTCCAGCGAGTGAAGGGAACGGGTGTTTCAATTTCAACCGACGTGCCGCATTTGTTGCGTTCGCTCCAGATGTTAGCTGTCTCACTTGCTGTGAAGAACGTGCCGCCTCGCAGATTTCCATTCGTGCCGAACATGGCATCTTCGCTGCCAACGATGATCAGCATCGACACTGCTGACTCAGGGGCAACGACGTCTGCGCTGTGGCGTGCAAGCGTTCCTCCAACAGCGGCGACAGCGGCAAATGTTTCCGGAAGTTCCGTAGCCAGCCGATGTCCAATCGCCGCACCGTTGGAGAATCCATAGGCATAGATGCGTCGTGATTCGACCTTGAAGTCTTTCTGGATCGCCTTCACCAGGTCACGGACGAATCCCACATCATCGGCCCCATCAGTTGCTTTGATTTCGTCATCGCAGCCAGCATTCCAGCGGCCGTTGATTCCGTCCGGTCCCACCAGCACAAAACCATGTTGGTCGGCGAGACGGCGGAACGACTTCATCGCTGCGATTCCGTTTCCGCCAGCACCATGAAAACATAACAGCAGCGGTACAGGCTTGTCACGATCCAGCGTGGCAGGCACGTAGACGTTGTAAGTACGCTCGCGGCTTCCCGAATTCAATGTACGCGGAGACGTCTGGCCGTTGGCGTTCTGGCCCTCGTTGTTCTGGCCGTTGGCATTCGCGGCAAGCAGAATTGCCAGTGCGAAAGACAACCGGATTACAAAGTGTCGGCGTGTCTGTTTCATTGGCAACTTTATCATCAACGTCTGGCTCTTTATGAAAGTGTAACGATGATCAACAGATCCATGACGTCTGTCGTTTTAATCAGCCGCAGGGCGTCGGCCCCGGTTTGGCATGGCAGGCAATCGGGGCTAACGCCCTGCGGCTAATCAGGATAGGGCGTGTTCCCGAATAAATCCACAACCTACAGCAGTGCTGCTGAACAATGGTGCGTGACTAGTGAAGTTCTATCATTTAAACTCGACGGCCTCCAATCTTAACAAGGGCTTCGCCCTTAACCCGGTGGCGTGGTTGGCGGGAAGACGTGGGACGTTCGAATCGCCGAGCCGCTCCGTTGTCGCTACGACCAACATGCGCGCACCGTGAGCGCGTCATTTTAAGTAAGACTCCAGCGAGGCTGTGCCTCAGACCATTTGAGCGAATGCTCGGAAACGCGACTACGTCGCTGTGAAAACTTGACGCTGCTTTTAGTAATCTTCATAACTTTTTATCAGGTAGCCACTTCATGTCAGTTCATTGGACTCGCCGTAATGTCCTTGCCGCGTCGGTGGCGAGCACGCTTTTGCCGGCAATCGTTTCTGCGCAGGAAAGCAGTTCCGAGGGCGACGTTGAGACTGTTTCAGAACCAGTGATGCAGACACCCATTGTTGATTCGACCGATGTGTTGGTCTGCGGAGGTGGTCCGGCGGGCATCGCAACAGCCATCAGCGCCGCAAGAACGGGAGCGACCGTTCGACTGCTGGAAGCTCACGGATGTCTGGGAGGTGTGTGGACCAGCGGAATGTTGTCCTATGTGATGGATGCCAATAAACCGGGCCTCAACGCAGAACTACCGCAGCGTTTGCGAGCCATGGATGCCCACATTCCCAATGGCAATCACTATGTTTACGACGTCGAAGCGATGAAGGTGTTGTTGGAAGAGTATTGCCGGGAACTGGGGATTCGCGTGCAATACCACACGCGAATTGTTCAGGTCGAAAAAGATAGTTCCAACCGTATTCGTGGAGTGATCACGGAGTCTAAATCGGGGCGACAAGCGTGGCGTGCAGCGGTTGTTGTGGATGCGACCGGCGATGGCGACGTCGGTGCTTTGGCCGGATGTGACTGGCAATTTGGTGAATCCAAAGATTGCCCCTGTCAGCCCATGTCTTTGATGGGAATTATTACTGCCAGCCCCGAAGCGTTGCAACAATACAGTCGCCTGCAAGGCAGTGACACCAAAGATCGCTTTCGGGAAATGATTCAATCGGCGGGAGAAGATCCTTCTTACGCCAAGCCAACTCTGTGGTATATGGGCGGAAGCGTGGCGGCAGTGATGATGAACCACGAGTATGCAGTTCGCCCATTTGATGCCGCCGCAGTGACGGAGGCAACAATAAATGCTCGCGGCGAACTTTATCGCATCACTAGAGCGTTGAAGGCAAAAGGGGGCGTGTGGCAGGACTGTCGGCTTGTCACCACTGCAGAGCAGATTGGTGTACGAGATGGACGTCGCATCGCTGGGCGTTACCTGGTTTCGGTCGACGATGTTCGCGCAGGGGTTCGGCACGAAGATGCGGTGTGTCGCTCAAGTTTTGGAGTTGATATTCACGCCGCCACTCGCAAGCAGAACGAGAAGTCGGCCTACACCAACAAGGGCGTGCAGTCGAAGCCGTTCGATATTCCACTGCGAGCACTCATTGCCCGGGATGTTGACGGATTAATGATGGCCGGGCGCTGCATCAGCGGAGACTTCATCGCCCACGCAAGTTACCGAGTTACCGGAAATGCGGTGGCCATGGGTGAAGCAGCCGGTGTCACCGCCGCAATCGCCGCCCATGAAAAACAGCTGCCCCACGAAGTCGCCTGGCAGCCCATTTCAACTCAGCTGAAAAAGTTGCGAAGCATTTAGACGCCGCAATTTTTTGGCTGGACAGTGCCAGGTTAAAGGGAAACGGCCGTATTTCAGAGACCCACATCAGCCGCAGGGCGTTCGCCCCGGTTAGTGCAGATGATTGGAACAAACCGCGGCGAACGCCCTG
>CALFSX010000165.1 GCA_937916515.1 uncultured Planctomycetaceae bacterium
CATCATTTCAGTAATCATATCCAGGCCGAAACCGGTATCCGGACACGCTGCTAGTTCGAGTCTTACTCGAAATGATGCGCGCATTTTGTTTCGTAGCGACAACGGAGCGGCTCGGCGATTCGAAAGTTCCAAGTCTTCCTGCAACCCAAGCCACTGGGACAAGGGCGAAGCCCTTGTTACGAAAACAACTGCAGTTGCCCGGTAAACGCGTCTCGCCCCGGATAGATCTGTTTTGAGCCTTCCGGGATGTAGATAATATCCAGTCGGTGTAGTCGCACGACCATGTTTGAAATCGTCACCTGAGCTCGATCAGCAAGAGCGTACAGATTCGCCCACTGAGTCACATCCACATTTTCCACAGCTTCACGTATCAACCATTGCGGCATCAAAAGCGAAGACTGGTAGCGATCAACAGCGCTCTTTACTTCGGGAGAGTCCTGCCCAGCCGTTAGCTCGCGATACAAATCCAGATACCGCTCGTCGTAAACAGCACGATTAAGCACCTCAACCAGCACTTTCTTGTCGGACGCGTTCCGGCAGACAATGCTGTCGTGCATATCAAAACCGGGCAACAACGGATGATGCAGGCTGGTTCGATCAATGTCGATATCCCAGTGTCCGGCTTCATGACCGATTGTGCTGCGTTCCAGTCCGGGCTTCGCTTCAAATAGATCCAGGTGACGGCTATTCAAAACAATTCGCCGCTGCTCCGGAACAAGCCCGGCAAGAATCTGCTCGCCTTCACGCTCTTCAATGTCAATCCAGTCGAAATCCAGCTTAAGAATTCGCTCAACAATCTTCTCAACCGGAACCGGAAAACAAACGGGCTCACCGGTGAGATCTTCGTACTGACGAATTCTCATGGCAGTGATCTCATCAATCACTGACGTTTCCATATTGGTTAGATCAAACCGTCGCATGTCGATCGCACTCCCTGCCGTTCGACGTGATGATTTAATATCAAAGTCAGGCTTTAGCGCATTGCCAACACCTGTGTTGGCAACACACACCAATAAAACCTGACAACAGAGTTCGGCCAGCAGTCGCAGAAAACACACTTCCAGCGGCGGCATACTGCAAAAAAAACACAAAGCCGCTTACTTGGCTTTGCGAGCTTTCGGCTTTTCAACAACTTCAGTCGCGGTTTCTGCTTCCAAACCTGCCAGCATCTCTTCCAAAGCAACATCTGAAAGATTCAGAATGCGACGAAAAATGCCAGGCTTCGCCAGGATGCGATTTCGAAAGGCGTCCGGAATTCGTCGCGCCAGTAACAGAAGTTCGTCGGAATCAGTGTCCAGAGCCTGAGCAATTTTTTGCAACGTGTCTTCTCGCGGAGTCTGCTCGTCATCAAGACGATCGTTTTCAACACGACTAAGATACGTAAAATTAATGCCGACTCGATCGGCCAATTCACGTTGTGTGAGATTTCGCTGCTTGCGAATTTCTCGAATTCTTTGTCCCACCGTGGTCATCTTTTGCTCCTTGCTGAGACGTGTTAGGTTCTTACTCGGCATGGCGCGCACACGGCACGCTCATGTTTATCGTAGCGGTTCGGCGCTTCGAACGTCCCACGTTTTTCCGCATGCAACGCCACTGAGTTAAGGGCGAGGCCCTTGTCACGACATGCTGGAGTCTAATAACTTGCAGTTCACTGTCAACAGCAACTTCATCAAATGAATTGACTATCCGGTCGCTGCCGGAAATGATCTGGAATCGACAATCTGCCAATCACGTGTCCGAATCGGTTTTATGTTCGTCCCCGGGAAAAGACAAGTTATCCATGACGGTCAATTTCAGCGAGTTTGCCAAATCCTTGACAGCCGAGTCCGCCTTTACTGTGCTGGCGATGGCGAAACAACTTAAGGCCACCGGCAAAGATGTTGTCGAATTGGAAATTGGCGACAGTCCATTTGATGCCCCCACAGCAGCACGCGAAGCTGGGCTTCAGGCAATTCACGACAACATGTCGCATTACTGCCCGTCGCCAGGACTTCCCGAGTTCCGCGCTGCGGCCGCCAACTTTGTGCGTGAGGAATTCGGCATACCGGCCACAGCTGACAACATTGCCGTTGGCCCCGGCGCAAAGGTGTTCGAACAGTTTTTCTGCGAAGCATTCTTGAATCCCGGCGACGGAGTTCTGGTGTTCAGCCCACACTTTCCAACCTATCCGCCCAACATTCTTCGACGCGGCGCGCGAATGGTGCTGAAACCGCTGAAGCAGGAATTTGAGTTTCGACCTCAGCCGGCCGACATAGAACACTTTTTGCAGAACGACCCAGCCCCGCGAGCGATTTTTCTGAACTCACCGCACAACCCGACTGGAGGCGTCACCACAGAACAGGATTGTCGCGATATCGCTGACCTCATTCGAGGACGCAATATTGCCGTGCTTAGCGACGAACCATACTGCCACATGGTCTGGAACGGCAAACATCATTCGCTGGCGGCTCAACCCGGCATGCTGGATCAATGCGTGGCCGCCTACACCTTCAGCAAGTCGTACAGTATGAGCGGCTGGCGATTGGGCTTTTGCGTTTCTTCTGCGCCGATCATTCAATCCATCAGCTTAATGATTAACACGTCCATTTCCTGCACTCCACCAATCACCCAACTTGCCGGAAAAGCAGCTCTGGAACATTCGGCCATTGAACGCGACGAAGTCATGGCTAAGTTTCGCAAGAAGGTGGAATTGCTGACCACCGGACTAAACCGCATCGACGGAATTCATACGCTTGATCCAACGGGCACTTTCTATGTGTTCCCCAATGTGAGTGCGGTTTGCAACAGGCTGGGAATCACAAGCCATGGCCTGGCACTCTATCTGCTGGAAGGTGCTGATCCCGACTTTGGAGTAGCGTGTCTGGGCGGTGAATGCTTTGGAGAAGCAGGTAATGGCTTCCTTCGCTTCAGCTGCGCCGAACCCGATGAACGTCTGCAACTGGCCCTGCAATTCATTCAGCGTGCAATCACCAATGTCGAACGTGTGCGAAACTGGGTCGAAAACAATTCCAGGTACAAGCTCGCCTCGCCCTATCCGACTCCAAAGCCGTAAGCTGACTGGACACACCGCCAGTTCACCGACCCACACGGTGGATCATCGCTAACGCAATAACAGGCATCTCATGGAATTTATCGCGATTGATATCGGAACGTCGTTCACAAAGGGAGCGATCGTTGATTCCGAGTCACTTGGCATCCGCGGCGTTCGCCGGATGCCGGGCCCGGCTCGCCTGATTGGATCTGAGCCGCTGTTTCAGGAATATTCGCCTCTGGAATTTGTAGAAAGCGTAACCGACATCGTGGCAGAACTACTGCCGTCGACCAGTGCCTGTCGCGGCATTTTGCTGACCGGGCAGATGGGTGGGCTGGTCTTCTGCGACAACAAGGGCCAACCACTTTCCCCCTACGTATCGTGGCTTGACGGTCGAGCCACATTGCCGCACCCAGGCGGCAAAGGCACATTCATCGAACGACTGGCTGTAGAACTTGGCGAACGAACAAGCTGTGTTCTCGGAAACGAATTCCGTCCGGGCTTGCCGCTTTCTTTTCTGTATTGGCTTAAAGAGTCGCAACAGCTAAGACAATTTGAAGGTGCCATCCCTGTCACGTTACCAGACTTCGTAGCTGCGGCATTGTGCCAACAGAAGCCTGTGATGGAACTAACCAACGCGGCTGGCCTGGTTGACGTTCAGTCCAGCAAACTGCCGTTTGAACTGTTTGAAGAACTCAAGCTAAACCGGCTACACTGGCCAACTCTTGTGGATTTCCGACACTGTGTTGGGGAACACAAGTCCAGCGGATCTTCACTTCCCGTATTTGCTGCAACGGGCGATCACCAGTGCTCTTTAGCAGGAACGTTGCTGCAAACCGGCGAACTGTCAGTCAACATCGCCACAGGTTCTCAGCTGACGATGCTGACCGAAGAACGTCATGCCAACAGCTACCAGTTGCGACCTTACTTCGACGGAGCATATCTGAAAACGATCACAAACATTCCCGCTGGCAGAGCGTTGAGTGCGATGATGAAGTTGCTGACGGAAATGACGGGAGCCGATGTTACAAACCCAAAACAGGCGTGGGATTACTTCTTCCAGCAGGCAGAACAGACGCCTGAGTCTGACATCAATATTAACCTGGCGTTTTTTCCAGGAGCAGTAAGTGGTCCGGGCTCGCTAAGCAATTTGCGTGAAGACAACCTAACCGTGGGGCACGTTGCCCGAGCCTGTCTGGAACAAATGGCCGACTATTATCACAAACTGGCAGCTCAATTAGCGCCATCAAAAAATTGGTCGAACATTGTATTTTCGGGCGGAATCTGCCAGCAATCAGACCTTCTGAAACAGCTGATTTCCACAAGGCTGGAATCGAAGGCACGAGCGGTCACGTCTTCGGAAGACGCACTATTCGGCATGATGGTTCTGGGCAGAGTGATCGGCGGCCTCAACGCAACTGTCGCTGAAGCCACCGAACATGTGTCTCGCCATACAACTGCCGACTGACAGAAAGACGGCTTGCACGCGCGAACCGTTCTTTCTCTTCACGCCATCAAACTATTTGGTTGGCGAGTAATCTGTCGGCGTCATCAAAACGGACTCAATGCCCTTATCAATCAGCAGGCGTCCACCTTCTTCTGACGCTTTGCGAGCTGCCTGCCATTCCGGATCGGCTCCGAATGCCGCAAACGCTGCTTTGCGAGATGCTTCGTCTTTGTGAGCTACCAGGTAGACGAGCTTCTGATCTTTGCCGTCCTTTTCTCGTGTGGGAGTCCAATACGCTACGTTCGAAATACCATGCTTCTCAAACAACTTTACGGTATGGTCGCGAAACCTTGCATTCAGGTTTGGCAGCTTGCCTTCATTTGTGCTGTAAATTCGCAGTTCGAACAGACGCGATTCGTCAGCCAGTTTAGGAGCGATTAATGGTGAGTAATCTGTCGCCTGCAAAAATACGGAGTCAACTTTCCCGACAAGCTTGCCGTCTTTTGTTGATTCGGCGTAAGCAGCCTTCCAGTCGGCATCATTCATAAATGCCTTCCACGAAGCGTCGCGAGCTTCCTGACTTGGGTACGCCAGAACATAGATTAGCAGGTTTTTCTCATTGTCTTTCGGAACCCAATAGCCGACGTTTGTCATCCCGTGTTTTTCAAACAGATTGACAGTATGGTCGCGAAAACGTGAATTAAGTGCATCCAGCTTACCGGGATTGGCATGGTAGGTTCGCATTTCAAATACGCGAGTATCTTCAGCAGCAACGCTTAGAAACGGCATCAGACAAACGGCCAGGACGCAAAGGCAAGGTTTCACAGTAATCTCCAATAGCTGGTGCGGGGAATTCCTAAACAAAAAATGCGGGGAAAAGAATGTTTTTCTCGCAGCCCCACAGCGTAGCAGCCAACATGCAGCCACGGAAGTAAGCCTGACAAATCCAGATTGCTCAATTTGCGAAGATCGTGGGATCAAAAAAACAGTATCGCGAATTAGTTTTCGACGCGTCGTCAGCATTGTACACTTCCGATCCAGTCAAAAATTATTTGCCCAAATCGCCCGCACGCACCGTACCGACAGATTGAGGTGCAATTTCAGGCAATTTGTCACGTTGAAAACAGAGCAGTCGAACCGGGAGTCGCGTTGTGTCAGATATCGATGTTTACAAAGAATGGCTCGGTATTCCGGAAGGCCAACGTCCGCCAGACCACTACACACTGCTTCGCCTGGTGCAGTTTGAAGACAACGCAGAAAAAATCCAATCGAACTATCGGAAGCTGAATGCTCACGTTCGAAAATACGCGACCGGCCAGTATCTGAAACAGTCGCAGGACCTGCTGAACGAAATGGCCAAAGCCATGCTGTGCCTGACGGACATGGACTCCAAGAGAGACTATGACGCCAGCCTGGGCAGAGAAACCACCAACGATTCTGGCGAACCAGAAACAGCATTGGCTTTTCTGGTTGCTCAGGGTGCCATCAAATCAAGTCAGGTTTCTGAAATCGAACGCTTCGCTGACGCGCGAGGTCTGTCTCACCGTGATGCCGTTATTCAAATGAGTCTTGTTGATCCGGTTTTGGCAACACAGGCTCACGCCGTTGAACTACGCATGCCGTTTGTCGATCTTAACGACATGCTTCCAGAAGACGCCGCGCTGGATCGCTTACCCAGACAGGTCGTAAAGCGACATGCCTGCCTGCCTCTGTTTGAAGATCGCGGCAAAATGATGGTCGCCTGTGTCGACGAACCAACACCGGAACTTGAAGACGAAATCCGCATGCGTTACGGCATGCCTATGCGAGGCGTGCTGGCTGTTCCACGCACAATTCAACAGGCAATCGCCAAATATTACGCTCAGGGAATGCGTGACGAAGCAGCCACAGACGCACCAGCAGCGAACTCCAACACTCAAGGCAAAGCCAAAAAAGCGGACAAATCATCGCCGAAAGCCAAGCCCGCCAAAGTTGCGTCGGCTCAGCTTTCTGACGAGGAAAAGAAACAACGCCAGCAAATCAGCCTGATTATTATCTGCTGGGCACTAATCGGCACAACAATGGGGCTGCACTTCAGTGGAGCTATGGGAGACAGCACCGTTGGCCTGTTTGGAGTCGCCATTCTTGTTGCCGGAACGGTAGCTGGAATTCTGAAACTGACTTACTGGAAATAGCAGCCACGTTCGCACGCAGAAACCATAGTTATTGAGCAAACTGCAATCCAGTTCGCAGGCTGCAATTCAATTCGCGGGAATGACGGTTCGGCACGGGGGATGTGGCACCGCGTTGGGCGAAGCCCTTGTCAGTTAATGACGGTGATGTCGTCGGCAGATATTGGTTCTGCTTTACGATTTTCTTCAAACCTGCCATGCTTCAAAAAATGGCGTGTCGCGTTGATGGCTGCTTGATCCGTCATTAAGAACGAATGGATAACGGGCAGCAGAATAAAATCTGCTGCGCCGGGCAGGCGAGTACTGGCAACTGTTACGGTGGCATCGTTGTCGCCTGGCAAAAGAGGATTATAGCCCTTGGTTGCAGAACGCCCGCCGGCCAGAATTCCAAATTCACACGCGGGCGGCGGCATCTTCCCAATCAGCCCCTCGCCATCTGTGGCAAGCTGCTGTCCGGCCGGTCCCAGAATCATCTTGAATAGTGGGTTGCTTTTCAAGAAATCAGCCATCTCCGCTCCCTTATTGGGAACGCCCAACATGACGACACGGTTAAGTCTGGGCTCCGCTTGGTCCATCGTAAGCCCGCGCAATACCAGACCTCCCATGGAATGCCCTACAACATCGATCGATTCTATTCCGTCCAGCGATTGCATTACCTTATGCAGATACTCGGCACATTCCGGAATAGGCACTCGAGTACTGGGGTAGTCGAACCCCACAACGGTGTACCCATCCGTTTCAAGCTGCTTTGCCATTGTGGAAAACGACTTGGAAGAGCGGCCAATCCCATGAATCAGCACCACCGCTTTGCCGGACATCGGCGGAAGTTTCTGAGTCTGAATAATACGCCCCAGAGTATCGTTGCATTCTTCCAGTGACCCACTGCAGTGACGATTGTCTTTCACATCCAGCAAACGGTATTTATCGGTCAGCACGTTGTGCTGAATTCTCCAGCCACGAAAGAAACGCACATCTCCCCAAAACTGGCGTCCGCCAAGTGTTTTGATTCCGCCGGAGACCTGATCGACAACATCGTTCTCAACAGGTTCAATCTTTTCGTCAGACATCACTTTACCCTGTGCTGCTGGCAACGATGCCACAACTACGATTGTCGCTAACACCAAACAATGGAACTTCATACTGCCTGCTCCAGCTTGGTTTACGATCTTCATTTCGAATCCGTCCATTAACGTCGAACGGCCCCAGCGGTATGTTCTCAGCCCAGGAATGTCAGTTTACGAATTTCGCGACAGCAGATGTGCCTTCGGTTTCAAGTTCCAATTCCAGTGGCTCCGATCTTTGCGTCTGATCAACAGAGAACGTCAGCCGATGCAGCCCCGGCTGAAGTTCCAGTGAAATTGGCTGCAACAAATCTACAGGCAGTTCGTTAATCCTTAGTTCCAGCCCATCAGAACTATTCAACTTCAACGAAACAGTTCCAGGTGTTTCAACGGACAAATAGCAGCGAGCAAAGCCAACTCCACGCGAACCTGCGGCGGACCGATTCTTCACGGACACAACTGGCAGTTCCATAACGGGAAGTCCTCCCGAAACCGTACTGTAAACTTTTGCCCAGGCAAAAGCAGGATCGTCTGTTGCCGCAGTTGCATAACTGGTGCGACGAAGTTTGAACGCCGCTTCGTCAGTGGCGTTCATCACATTCCACGTGCGAGCCAGCTGCCTGCGGCCAATCGTATAGTCTGGAGTTCGTCCCAGTTCTGAAAGAAAGCGAACCAGCGCAGCCAACTCTCTATCAGTAAGAACGTCGACCAGACCTTCCGGCATCAATGACACACCATCAGCAATTTCGTCAATATCGGCCCCGGAAATGGTCACCAATTCGTCGTTAGCCGTTCTGACAACAACTTCTTCTTTTGACCGCTTCACCTGCACGCCGGAAATCACTTTGCCGTCTGTGGTTGCAACCACGATCGTGTTGTAATTTTCTTTTACCTTGGCGTTTGGATTCAGCAGCGATTCCAGCAGATAGTCCGGTTGAGCACTGCCGCCCAGACTTACCATGTCTGGACCGACTTTCCCGCCCGCACCACCAATTGCATGGCACTTGACGCAGGAAAACTTTTCGTTACGAAAAATCAGCTCACCCTCAGCCGCAGAAACACTGTTAGCCACCGTTTGAAGTATCGCCTCGCGTTCTTCTTTTGAAATTGCTTTCCGGCTGGTGATGTTGCCAGCCTTAATCAAAGCGGCTTCAAGTTCTGCCGCCGGACGACCGGCTTCACGAACAACTCGCAATAATTCTCTGGCAACGGCGCTGTCCAATGTTGCAAAAGCAAGCTTACCCGTAAGCAACCTGTCACCATTCTTTACTGCCATAAAACTGCGAATCAGGTCTTCAGGATGATCTTCTGATTTCCACTTCGAGAACAATCCGACCGCAACATCAGCCCCACGACCGGGGTTCAGTCCCACCAGCAACGCCGCCGCGTGTTTTCGTAACGCCGTGGGAAACTGCTGTTCCGAAGCAAATTTTGCCAGTCCAGAAACTGCGGTTGCATCTCCCGACAGGGCAATTCCTTCAGCGGCCGCCAGGCGGTCTTCCATGGGTTTGGCATCGTCGCCCACAACCGCCTTAAGCAACTGAATGGCGGACTTTACCTTCCATTGACCAACCGCAATCAGGCCCACGGTTCTTAGTTCAGCAGTAGCAGACGCCAACATCTGCTGCTGCGTTTCAATCGGCAAACCAACAGTCATGTTGTTGCGTCCTTTCGTAGCAGCCAATGCCGAACGAATGGCAGCAGCGTCTGAATTTCCGGCTGCAGCCACAACAAGCTGCTTAATCTGATCAGCGTTTCCGGAAGTCGTAATCACGTCGACAAGTCGACTTCGTTGCGTGGCCGAAGTTGTGGGTGAGTACAACCGCGTCAACAGAAAATCAACCGGTGCCCCCTGCCCAACAGCTCCAAATGCGGTCAGCAGGTGTTCCACGTTGTTGCTGAAGTTAATACCTCCACGCTGAAATTCCGGCAGCCAGATCGGCGACAACTCGCGAGCCGTTAACCAGACGGCGTAATCAATAAACGTATCCGTTGGCCGATCTGTAGCCCGCATCGCCAGTTCAACCAACGAGGGCTGTTCAAGCGGCGACTGATCTGAGTTTGCAGTATGCTTGCCGCTGAAATCATCTGCGGCAGTCTCACGTTCTGATGCCTCATTCGGTGAAAAGGAGATCGCTCGAACAGCTTCCAAACGAACGCGAGGATGTTCGTCTGTAATCGCTGCTTCCAACATGGCCAGGCTGGATTCAGGAAATTCATGCTTCCAGTGACTCAGCACGCGAATCGCAGCTGCTCTAACACGACCGTCGGACGCTGCCAGCAATTGCTTCAGTAAAGCTTCGTTCACTGTCCGCTGCGACTGAAAACACCAAAGCGCTTCCAGCCGCTGGTGTTCAGTTTCAGACGTTACGTCAATTGAATCAGCCCACGTTTTTAGTTCCGGCAGAATGTCCTGGCCCTTTTCTCGAAGCACGTGCCGCGCGGCCTGACGTTCGAAATTGTCGGAACTGGTTAGACTGGCCAACAGGTCAGCGACGGAGCGATTGGAGTTCGACGTCCATTCTCGCTTGGGAGCTCCCTTCCAGACAACTCGCCAAATTCGCCCGTGCGTGTGGTCTCGCCGAGGATCGCGAAAGTCAACTTCGCCATGTTGAATAATTGGGTTGTACCAATCCGCAATATAGATGGCTCCATCCGGCCCAAGCTTTACGTCGATCGGTCGAAACGCAACGTGATTGGATGCAATCACTTCCTGCTGTTCCTGCGAAACATACCCCGAACGATCTTCACTTAGTTTAAATCGACAAACACGGTGCCCACGAAAGTCGTTCGTGATGGCACATCCCTGCCAGTCGGGCGGCAACATTGGTGTTTCGACAATCTCCAGCCCGCAATGCTTTGGGCTACCCGGATTCAGGCCGTGTAAAATCTGTGGAGCATCTGCGGCGGTGAAGTAGTACGCTCCCGGCACAACATAGTTGATACCTTCGCCGCCAGCGCCATCAGTGGCGAATGACTGACCGAAGCGATCAAAGTGGTGGCCCCAACTGTTAACCAGCCCACGCATGAAGACGCCCAATTCCAGCGTTTCAGGACGAAACTGCCAAATGCCTCCAGCGTTAAGCCGACGCACGCCCCACGGTGTTTCAATGTGGCTATGAATGTAAATCGATTGATTGAAATAGAGGTATCCGTCATACCCCCAGCGAAGTGTGTGCAGAATATGATGAGTATCTTCCGTTCCGAAACCGGATAGCACAACGCGTTTCGAATCGGCTTTCAGATCGCCGTCGGTGTCGGCAAAGTGCAGCAGTTCCGTGCTGTTGGCAACGTAGGCCCCGCCATCGCCGGGAGCAATGCCAGTGGGTATCAGCAGTCCTTCCGCAAAGATGTGTGTCTTATCGGAAACTCCGTCGTGGTCGGTGTCCTCCAACACGACAACTCGGTCGCTGGGTTCATCACCAGGCTTAATTTGAGGATAGACTTCTGAGCTAACGATCCACAGGCGACCGTCTGCATCAAAGTTCATTTGAATGGGCTTGGCAATTCTCGGGTCAGCTGCAAACAGACTGACTTCGAAACCTTCCGGAACCACAAATGTCTGCCGTTCCAATTCCGGATCGGGAATTGGAATATCTTTTAAGTCACGCTGAGCATTCGCGGAAGAGCCGAATGAGAAGACAACGGCAACCACGCACACAACGCGAGCCAACGGATTGAAACGGGGATACAACATTATTGATTGCCTGACTGGCTAATGGTGATTGTTTGCCACTGCGGCTGTTTCAAATCGTGGATCTGCTTTTCAAGTTCATCCACAAGCGGATCAAACTGAGCGATTTCAACAGCGTTGTTACCTTGCTCGTGTTTCCTGAACCCGAACAAATAGGTGATGTTCTGTGGACGCCACCGATGAAAGTAAAGTTCGTTTTTGCGAACTGTCAACTCGCGCAGTGCTTCAAACTGTTCATTCACTCCCGAACTAAACCGCATCGTTTCGTCATCGGTGGAAGGTGCGGCGGTGAGCTTAACCGGTACCGCGTCACCCCCGTCAGCGACAGCAACTGTAACTCGCAACGAGTCAGGCCCCTGGAACTTTGCATCATTCAACGCAACGACCAACGGCTCGGCCCACAGAAAGTCTGGGCGAAATTCAAACTTTACTTCAGCAGAATTTGTGGTCGACCAAACAACGTTTCGCACCTGACCCGATGTCGGCGACACCAGTTTTTCAACAAGGTCCACAGCAACAACCGGGCGACTGACTTCACGGCCGCTGATGCGATCTCTTAACAGTGGCGAAAGACTGCAGTACCCCGCGCTGTTCCAGTGCATGCCATTTTCTGAAAGCCCCTGCAAGCGGGCTCGAGCAAGGTCTGGATGAACGCCCACGTCCGACGATCGCAATGGAGCCTTAATCGATCCTGCCACAGACTGCTGCAGATATTCCAGAAAGCCCGTGTACAAATCAATCACAGGAACGTTCAGCGATTCGCCGACGGACGTTACTGCATCTGCATAAACCTTCAACCTTGAATTCCATCTGGCTGCATTGGGCAATGGGGCCGAAGTCTCCGCAAAGGGATGTGGCGTAACAAAGATAATTTCAGCACCGGTTGGCAGCAGATCTTTGTGCAGCTGCTTCAACTGATTCGTGAACTTATCAAGTCCTGCACTATCCGCCGAAAAATCCATGGCTTCGTTCTGCCCATAACACAACACAATCACCGTTGGCTCTTCAGCTCGAACATGTTCGATCATGCGTTCGTAGCCTTTGGCCGGTGTATCAAAGATTCCGCGAGATTCCGCAAACACGTTGTCGGCGCTCCAGCCAAGATTGCGAAATGTCACTTCAGCATCACCAGCCAGACTATTCAGTGCAGTTTCCAGGTACCCATAGCTCTGAGCTCGTTCAACAAACGTGCCCCCCAACAGCACAACGTGATCATTGTTACGAAACTGGAAGCTGCCATCCTTAAATCGGCTGCTTCCACTTTCGACGGCCCACGCCATTTGGCGAACGCTGCCCTGAATCGCGGAAGGTACGTCCAAAGGCGAACCAACTGTGGCTGCCTTCCAGTCGCGATCATTAAAGTCAGTTTGCTGCCAGCCAATGGGGGGCGGATTGGTGGTCAGCTTCCATGGATTAGACTTCCAGGCATTGTCCTGCAGTCCACTTAACCAGACATTCAAGGTTGTGGATTGCCTGTCTTCCCCGTTGAGATACACGGCAACGCAATTCGTTCCAGTTCGAAGCAGGCTGCCGACATCCCATGTCAGAACGTCGTCACCACATTTAACAGAACGCGACAAACGCTGTCCGTTTAAATAGACGGTGACAATTCCTTCGGTGCGCAAAAACAGTTCAGTTTTCGCAGTCGGTTCAGAAATCTGAATCGACTGCCTGAGCCAACTTCCACTTGAGGAAACAACCACCGTTGGTACGGGCGTTTCAAATGTGCTGGCTGACACTGCTGATGAAGCTGCATTCGCATGTTGATTGAACGGTGCTGCGGCAACCGTCAATACAACTAACAAAATGGCAAACGCGTTGCAGTAAATGTTGCCCCAGAAATGAAGGCAACTTTTGTTTACAGGTAAGAAGCGTTTTTGGACGCCAGCTTGACTTCGCGTCAAGGGCCATGCCCTTGTTAGGTGTAGCCCCAGCTTTCGATCTCTCATTGCCGCTCCCAACTTCCCTTAACTATTACTATCTCGAATCTGGCTCGAACCTGGACCACCAGAATCCAACTGGAAAAGTCTGAATTACACGGGTAAGGTATATCGATTTCCAGTCGATCGTGCGACAAAGTGAGACGGAAATTCCTTCCCCGGTAAGATTACGCGATGGACGAAGCCAATTCACCAACCGAATCGCCACAGAATTTGCCCGAAGAACCGGCTCAGAGAACGCACCAGGAAAAAGTATTCAGCAATCTCCGCTGGACTGCATATCTTGCAACCAGTCGACTGGGTGAGGGGACTCACAAGCGTTTCCCTGGAAAAGTGAAACAGTTGCTTACAACGATCGCCAAAGCAATTAATGCTGAAGCCGTACACCTGTTTCAGGTTAAGCTTGACGGCGATGGAGTAGGTCCGGTTGGCTTGAAGTTCAATTCAGACTCCCCGATAGACGAAGCCGTTTTACCCACGTTGCAGAGATTTCAGTTTCAATTGTTTTCGGGCGCGGTCCAAAAAGCACTTGTAGCAGATCAAATTGCAATCGTTAACGCCGACACGACAGGCGGTGGACGTATCGTGACCGGTCTGATTCGACTGACGAAGTGCGAGTCTTACATGCTTTTCCCAATTAGCGAAGGTGGCAAGCTACGTGGAATTCTGGGAATTGCGTCAAAGTTGCCCGAGCACCAGTTTGGAAGAGAGCTGTTTGAGTTGCTGCGACTAAACGGAGCAATCCTGTTGCATCACGTGCTTAGAACTCGCAAGGAACGCCATCGTCGACGAAAGCTTCGCCAATGGAGAAAGATTGCCAACCAGGCGTGCGACTTCGCCATAGAAGTTGATGAGCGCCTGCAGATTTGTAACACCACAGGATTTGGTGCGGGACAAGATACTCCCCGGCTCACTGGTCTAAGACTTATTGATGTCGTAACTCGCAACTTTCACGCGGAAGTTGAAAAGCAAATCGGAAACGCAACAGCTTCCGGGCGAGTGCGTACGTGCGACTTTCAGATTTCACTGGGCCACGAAGGTCCACGGTGGTATCTGGCAAGAATTGAACCATCCGATCGCTCCGGTAGCGTACTGGCAACTCTGTACCTGACGGACAACAACCCCGACAAAGTGCTGGAAGAAGAGGTGCGAGTGCTCACTGACCAGCTTATCAAAGCTTCGCGATTAAGCCTGCTGGGGCAAATGAGCACTGAGTTCTCTCACCAACTAAAGCAACCATTGCAGGCAATCCTGAACTACTGCAACATGTTGCAAAGACGCATCCGAAAAGGAACGTTTTTGGAATCGGACAATCTGAAAACGCTGGATCATATCGAAGCCTCTGTAGAACACTCCGCAGAAATCATTGAGAGCATCAGAGACTTTGTGCGATTTAGATCGCTGCAGACAGAACCGGTTTCGCTGCAGGAACTTATCGATCAGGCGATCGCCATGGTCACTCCAACAGCACGCGGCTGGAATGCAGACCTGATGTCGCCAACCGAGCAGTTTGACATAGTGGTTGATGTCGACAAAGCCCAGACAACTCACGTGCTGGTAAACCTGATGATTAACGCGCTGGAAGCCTGTTGCGAATTTGGGATGGATCGACCACGTGTCGAACTTTTCGTCCGCGACTACACCGACGGCCGCACCGTAACAATTGCCATCAAGGACAACGGACCGGGATTACCAAAGGACGACCCTGATATTGTGTTTCGCAAGTTTTACTCCAGCAAAAAAGAAGGCCTTGGAATGGGACTCGCCATCAGCCGAGACGTCTGTGAATCACAGGGCGGGGCACTTTCAGCGGAAAACAATGATACAGAAAAAGGGTGTACGTTCCTGGTCAAGCTTCCCCTGGAACAAACCGATGGCGGAGACACCGCCGAACTGGAAGTCGTCACCGGCATTGACATCACGGAAGACTAGCTCTGTGATCAAGCTGCTGCATGTTGCACTTCCACCAAAATTCGGCCCGAATCGCACCTATCGGGTGCTTCATGGTTGGGAAAATCTGTTCCCAGAGCGTCATCGGCCTAAAAACATCTTCCAGCTGCCGTAGAATCAACTCGCTACGAACACAGTGAGCAGTCTATTTCGAAACCTGAGTTTTCCAATGACCGATCCAGCTTCAACAGAACCTGCAATCACCCCAGCTTCTTCCGCGACACAGATTCGCCCGGAAGAGCTTCCGCCGGTTGAACCACCGTCGGCTGGTTACATCGTTCAGCTGTTTTTGATTCCAGCGTTGATCGTTGCCGCAGTTATCGGCGTTTGGGCTTTGTTTGGCAAACTTGCAGATTCTGACACCGATTGGCAACAACTGGTGTCGGAACTTGGCAGCGCCAACGAACATCGCCGCTGGCGAGCCGCACTTGGACTGGCTCACGTGCTGAAAAACGAACAGCTGCCTGCTGACGAAAGCGGCGTGCCGCTTTCTGAACAACCAGCTGTTGCAAACGCTTTGACAGACCTGTTTAAGGAATCGCTGGCCTCAAATTCGACTCTTGAAGACGATATCAAACACCAGGATTTTCTGGCACGAACACTGGGCTCCCTGCGTGTTGACGAAGTGGTTGTGCCCGTATTGATCATGGCGATGGAAGCTGATCAGAACATTGAAGTTCGTAAAAGCAGCATGATGTCTTTGGCCATGATCGCCGGACACCATTTCGAAGAACAAGCCGCCGCCCAAAACGGCACGACCTTACCCCAAAACCGAGCGACTGGTTCCAACAGCGTGATGTCGCTGAGACAACCACTTAGTCAACCAACGCTAAGCGATCCCGCAGTTTCAGAAAAATTGCGACTGGCGGCACAGGACGAAGACCCGATTATTCGACATCTCGCAGCCTATGTTCTGGCTTTGGTGAGCGGTGACGAAGCGATTGAAGCCTTAAAACTCTTGCTGTCGGATCGCGATGAAAAGGCAAGAGCCAACGCCGTTATTGGCTTGGCTCGAAACGGACTGACAGACGGAATTCCCGTGCTGACCAAATTCCTGGCGGATGGGCTTGCTGAATCAAAACCGGCCGTTTCCGCAGCAGATGCTTCAAACGACGCAGTTAAGAAAAGTGCTAACGATGCTCGCAGGTCTGAACAAACGGTGATTCTATCCAACTGCATTCGTGCAGCTGGAGACCTTTGGGGATCGTTGACTGATGAGCAACGACAGGAATTAACTCCACTGTTACAGCAACTTTCCGAAAAGCATTCTTCTGTCGAAGTTCGCCAGGAAGCACTCACCGTTATTAACCGGCTGGCCAAATCAGGCGAATAAATCCGGGTGGAACATTCAAAACCTCCTCGACATAGCCCACCGGAATACGCGGAAAAGCCAACCGTTAGTTGGCCCAATCTGGCGGACGACTTGAACGTTTACACAGCAGCGTCTACTCTGGGAGATGCAGAGCACCACTTTAGTTAACGTGGAATTGCAGATTTTCCAGAGCTTGTGTTAAGGAACGACAGACATTTGTGGTTGAGCAGCAAAAGTCACCTTAGTTTTCGACCGATGGACTAATGAACGTTGGTCGGGGTAAGTGATCAAGTTGCAAACACAGCTCATTAGTTGTTCTGCGTCACTAAATCTGGCTGATTTTCACCACTCTTCATGGGTAAAAGTTAGATGATTCTCAGCGGCAGCGAAATTAAGGCCGAGCTCGGCAAGAACATCTGTATCGACCCATACAATGAAGCTCAGCTGAACCCAAACAGCTACAATCTGACTCTGCACGACGAACTGCTTGTGTATGAAGAGATCATTCTGGACATGAAGCGTCCGAACCGCTTTCGCAGAATTACCATCCCAGAGGAAGGGCTGGTTCTTCAGACGAATCAGCTGTATCTGGGCCGCACGATTGAGCATACAGAAACCCACAATCTGGTTCCTATGTTGGAAGGTCGATCTTCCATTGGGCGACTGGGGCTGTTCGTGCACATCACTGCAGGCTTTGGCGATGTTGGATTTTCTGGCTACTGGACTCTGGAAATGTTCGCCGTTCAACCCGTGCGAATTTATCCCGGAGTGCAGGTGTGCCAGATTTTCTATCACTCGGTGAAGGGCGACATTACCGAATACAAGAGTGGCAAGTATCAGAACAATGAAGATATTCAGCCAAGTCTGCTGTTCAAAGAACTTGGGGTCAAAGACGACCAGCAAATGAAGCTGGACTTCGACAAAGTTGCAGAAGACGCGGAATAGCAATCCTAGTTGCCACGCGGCCAGTTGATTAAGATCAGGATTCGGGCTAAATCAGCATTCCGGAAGAATCAATTTTCCGGCAAAATCCGCCGCAGTGCCATCCACTTCTGTCGCAACCTCAAATGCATGCGGCACGTTGATCATGTCAAATCCACGATCAGCTTTCTTGCGATGTCTATGCCCTTGAATCACGGCAATTGACGGCGTTTCAGCTGATTTGGCTCGGCCACAGCACGATTCGTTGTGGTTTTCGCACGACTCAGGTCGCGTTGAAACGTTGTATCGCGACATTTCCGGGGTTCCCGAAGCGCCACTTCCGTGACACCTGAATAAAATGCGGCCAAAAACGTCTGTAGGGACGCCTACGATTATGACGATCAAACAGAAACTCAGCGGTTCGTCGCGCAGGATGCGCATCAGGCGAACCCAGTGAAGTTGTTGAATTTTCGGCAACTTGTCTGCCGCACCACTTTTGCAACGGATGGTCATACCAGTGGCGTCTGACGGTGAAACCCCGCACGGACTTTTAGCACGTTGCCTTGGAGGCATCGTCGGTTTCGGTGCGCGCCGTCCGCGATTGTCCTTGTGGTTTATGGTACTGATTGGCTGCGCCGGTGTCGGTGTCACTGTGACTGATTTGCGGTTACAGACCAGTCGCTCTGACTTACTGGCTCCGAACAAAGCGTGGGAAGACTACAGCAATTCTTTTGGAGGCGACGCGGATCTGGTTGTTGTTGTGAAGACAGATGTCTCCAACACGCCGCTGATTCAGTCTGTATTGAACGAACTTGGCGATCGTCTGGAACGAGAACCTGAGTATTTCGCAAATGTGCTGTACAAAATCGACCAGACAAATCTGCGACGCAAAGCTCTGCAGTATCTGACCACCGCCGAACTGCAGTCTGCGATTCGTCGAGTGGACACATTCAAACCTGTTCTTGAACAACAGCAGTGGGAACTGCTTCGAGTTGAAGGACTTGCCGCTACGCTCAACAGCCAGATTCGCAATGCGTCAAGTCAACAGGCTAATGCTGACAGACCAATCGCTTATGCCTCCAGACTCGCATCCAGCCTGGACGGATTTATCGAAACAGCTGACGACGAAGTTCGCCTGAACAAACACGGCTTTCAATCTCCGTGGCCGGATATCGTCTCAACGGAAATCGAACATTCAGCTCAGGACGCCGATCTGGCTTACCTGATGAATGGCAATCGCAGCGTTGGCATGCTGCACGTGCAGCCGGTTGCCGATCCAGTGGGAATCGACGCCAATGCTCGTTCATTGCACAGACTGCGACAACACCTGACAGAACTGCAGGCAGAATACAGCGCGGTTGCCCCTGATCTGGATCTTTCGCTCACCGGTATTCCGGTTCTGGAACACGACGAACTGCGGCGTTCCGGACGAGACATGATCAATGCTTCGTTAATTGCGTTTCTGCTTGTCGGCGTTTTACTAACGTTCGGTCTTCGCGGAATGCGACATCCGATGCTGGTTTTGATCATGCTGGTCAACGCACTGGCCATTACGTTTGGTGTCGCCACTCTGGCAGTTGGCCACCTGAATATTCTAAGCATCTGTTTCGCCGCAATCATGATCGGGCTGGGCGTCGACTTTGGCATCCATTTTGTAACTCGCTATCTGCACCTGAGACAGGAACTTTTTGAACTGGACGAATCTCTTGTCCTGGCAGCGAAGTCCGTTGGCACCGGAATTTTCACATCGGCGGCAACCACGGCACTGGCATTTGGCAGCGCTGCACTGACTGGCTATCCGGGACTTGCAGAGCTGGGAATCATTACGGCTGTCGGCATCTTAATTTGTGCCGCCCAAACGTTTACGTTTCTGCCAGCGCTGATTGCCATTTCTGATGAACATGTCGACATCGAAGAACTACCAGTTCCGGTTTCCGGCAAGATGTGGCGTAGCGCCGTCGCAAAGTATCCGCGCATCGCAATCATTGCGTCAACGCTGTTCATTTGCGGCGTGGCCTACAGTGCAATTGATTACCAGGACGGAACCGTTTCTCTGAATGTTCGCTACGATTCCAACCTGTTGAAACTTCAGGATCGAAGCCTTCCGTCCGTACAGGCAGAACGCACACTTGCGGATTCCGATGAGTCTTTGCTGTTTGCAGTTGCGATCGCCGATTCTGCAGAACAAACAGCCGAAATCAGAGCTCGCCTGCTGCAGCTGCCGACGGTCGCTCGTGTTGCGGAACTATCAAGTCGAGTTCCGGAACCCGTCACCGCCGACAAGCAGGCGCTCATTCAAAGCCTGAAGTCCCGGCTTCAAAACCTGCCGACAAAGACGCCAAATATCGCCGCATCCAATCCGGAAGTTGTTGGTGCCGCACTGGATCAGCTTTACAAAGGTCTGGCAGAATCGCCAAACCTTCAGGCTCGTGAAGCAGCGGCCAAACTGGACAATTTCCTGAATCAACTAGCCGCGCTTTCCACAGCCAAACAGGCTTCCGTGATCGACGCCTATCAGAATCTGATGGCAAGCTCTTTGTTGAAAGAATTCAGTCAGGTATCGGCAGCAACTTCACTGGAACCCGTTGAGTTAAGTGACCTGCCAGCATCATGGAGAGACCGCTACCTGCGTGCTGATGGCGAACGACAACTGTGGCTGGTAAAGATCTTCCCAAAAGCAAACATCTGGGAACATGATGCGTTGGCCTCGTTTGTTCGAGACGTGCGAACTGTGGTGCCCGAAGTGACGGGAGTTCCCGTGCAGCAGTTTGAAGCAGCCACCCGTATGCAGGAATGCTATCAGGTAATTGCACTTTACTCGCTGGGGGCCATCGCGATGTTCCTGCTGTTCGATTTTCTTCGGCCGGGACAAAAGCTGATGACCATTCTGCCACCGCTACTGGTGGTTGGTTTTGTCGGCTATACGTCAATTCAGCGAAACGGCAGTCTAAGCCCTCACTTGCTGGTTGGTATTTATCTTTCCATGGTGGCGTTCATTGCCACGGTGTTTGACTTCCGCAATCTGCGTGACACACTGCTGGCACTGATTCCACCGATCGGTGGCGGCCTGATGTTGTTGGGCCTGATGGCTTTACTGAACGTCGACTTTAATCCGCTGAATCTGATTGTGATGCCACTGGTACTGGGCATTGGAGTCGACGACGGAATTCATCTGGTACACGACTATCGTCGCCAACTTGCTGCTGGAGCAAAGGAATATGTCCCTTCTGGCGATACAATTAACGGCGTACTGCTAACGTCGCTGACGTCGATCGTCGGATTCGGTAGCCTGATGGTTTCTGCTCACCAGGGTCTGAAAAGCGTCGGCATTGTGCTGGCTTTGGGAGTCGCTTCCTGCCTTGCAGTCGGACTGCTGCTGGTTCCAGCCATTCTCGTTCTGGTCGCCAAATATCAGCCAGCGTCGCTGGAACCGGTGATCATCAGAACGCCGAAACAGGCAAAAGAAGGTGAAGAGTCGGCTGGCGAAGACGGCAAAGTGTCACGCAAAGAAAAGCGACGTCAGGCTGCCGCGTAGTCAGCGACTAATCACGTGAACGTGTATCGCCGGCGGCAATCTGCAAAATGCATTATTCGCCTTCCGCAGGCTTCTGCTCTGGCTTCTTCGCAGAATCTACAGGAACACCGTCGCCTAAAGCCGAAGCAGTCTGTTCGGACGACGGAACGGGTTCAGTTGTCGCTGCCAGTTTCTTAAGAAACATCCTGCGAAAGTGAGTTTCAGAACCTTCGCTCTGCAAAGCAATGCTGCCAATTGACGGTTTGCAGCCCGAAACTTCACCGGCCGGCTTGCCGTTTATTTCAACCGATACGCGTCCACCAATCGCGATCACTCGGCAGGTATTCCACTTGCCAATTTCCAGAGCCAGATCCGTCGCCTCAGTCGTACTATCACTGGTGGCATCGCCGCTGGGAAAGATAGATCCTGCTCTTGGCTGGTGTAGCTGAATTTGCATCGAAGTCGGCCACAAACGCGGCTCTTCGTTGGTAAACACCAACACGCCGCTATTGCCACTTGGATCTGACGAATACTTCCATTCAAACGTCAATTCGAAGTTATCAAACCTCTGCACACTGTAAAGGAATCCCTTGGGCTCCCCCACGCAAATCAAATGACGCTCGTTTTCAACGCTCACCAGCTTCCAGACATCGCTAAAAGCTAGTCCCGGCTTTGAACTGAAAGCTTTCCAGTTGCGAGTCAAATCGGTGCCAAGCATGTCGATTCGTTGATCCTGACCGCCCGCCGCAGCAGCCGATTCCGCCGGCTTGGAGTCAGGCTTTTTCGCGGAAGGTTCAACCTTCGACTGCGCATGTTGCTCCGCCGAAGAAACTTCGGTGGAATTCACCACACCGCTGATGGAGGTATCAGGTGCTGTGTCAGACTTGACAGCCTTAGTCGATTCCTGAGCAACTAGGGGGGGGGCATTCAGGATCACGGAAAAAAACAACAAAACCGCTGTTTTTCTCGGGGTAAATCGACCAATCGAAGGTCCCTTACAACACTGAATTTTCATCGGTGACTCAGCAGTTTTCGACATACAAATATCGCAGTCCAGCCTCATTTGAGTCCCGTTGATCAAATCCACACCATTCAGACACTGAAAACTCAGACACCTAATCCAGAAATTCTACAACTCGTTCAATTCGTAGCAATCGTTGTCCCGGAATGTTAACCCGATTGAAAAATCACTGACGCGGACAGTATCCAATTTTGTGGCGACGACACAACCGACCCGCAAAACTTACAGGATCTGGACGACAGCGGCAGAATCTGCAACACTTCTGAGCTTATGGTCAGATCCGTCGCCGGAAAATATCTTCCTGAAGATTTAGGATAGACGACCGGGTGGCAGATCTGGTAACGTCGTGCCGATCATTATGGATGGGTTTATTCTGTTGCTTCTGCACGACGGCTTGACGCAACTTATCTTCAATACACGTCGGCATGGAGGCCGTGATGGAGTTGAAGCGAACGAAAACTGATAATACAGGCGAAACCAAGGGCGACGACGTTGCTCTAAGGACGCAAATTCGCTGGCTGATTCGCCGTGACATGGATGAAGTTATGGAAATTGAACGTTCCAGCTTCGAATTTCCATGGACCGAAGAAGAATTTCTGAGCTGTCTGCGGCAACGCAACTGCATCGGAACCGTGGCAGAACTGGATCACCAGATTGTAGGTTTCATGATCTACGAACTGCACCAGTCGATGCTGCGAATTTTGAACTTCGCCGTCTCACCTAAAATGAGACGCCAGGGAATTGGCCAACAAATGGTCCAGCGCCTTGTGGACAAGCTGTCTCAGCAGCGACGTCGCGAGATTGTATTGGAAGTGCGAGAAACAAACCTTAGCGCGCAGTTGTTCTTCGCCAAGAACAATTTCCAGGCGCTGTCGGTTCTTCGCAATCACTACGACGACACTCTGGAAGACGCGTATTACATGCGATACTCGTTGCGAAACAGCAATACTGCTGAATTCACGCCCAAAAACCGACTGTCGGAATACGACGCTGCGTAATTCAGAATCGCTGTTTGCCCCGGCGAACAGCGACAAGGTGAAACCAGACCATTTCCAACTGCATTCAAACGCCCGTGATTTATCACGGGCGTTTGCGTTTGATTGTCTCCTAAAGGTTTTTCGGTAACAATAGAGTTCCACGGTTCCCAAACCACGCGGCATTTATTTACGACTAAAACCATGGCCACAGATTCCCCCATTCAAGTCAAACACATAGACCACGTCACGTTGGTTGTCGCCTCAGTCGATGCCAGTCGCGACTTCTACGTTGGTTTGCTGGGAATGATCGAAGTGCCAAGACCAGCTTTCGACTTTAACGGAGCCTGGTTTCAGGCGGGCGCAACGCTGATTCACTTAATCGAACAACACGAACGTAGTGGGCCTGCAGGTTTTCCTGTTGAAGTACTGTTGAAGAGCAGCCGCAATCACCATTTTGCATTCGAAGTCGCTGATGCAACAGCTGCGGCTGAAGCCCTGAAAAGCCGAGGCATCCAATTGGTTGACGACGCCAAGCCCCGTCCTGATGGGGCCGTGCAGGTTTTCCTGACAGATCCCGACGGACATGTTGTGGAACTTTGCACGTCCAACCCTTCGGCAATTCCCTGCCACTAACCAAGGGCACTTTCTGCTATGGCTAAAGAATACATCATCACGATGACTGCGGAAAACCGTGTCGGCGTTATGTCGGCCGTCACCAAAGCCATGACGGAACTTGGGGCCGACCTAAGAGAAGCCAGCCAAACGGTTGTGCGCGGCTTCTTCACCATGATTTTCTCTGCAGAGTTTCCTGACAACATCGAGGCCGGCGTTATTCGGGATCACCTTCACGATGCCGGTCGCCCATTCGACATCGACATCAATCTAAAAGAAGGTAACGCTGAGAAAGACGAAACACTGGCCGAACTGCGGTTCTATGCACTACGCCTGGGCGGAGACAATAAGCCCGATATTCTGCGACAGTTGTCCTCGTCCATTGCCATGAACCGCATTGACATTTCCGGAATGCGAGCAGTCCGTACAAGGAACGGTGAGGGCTTTGAAATGGTCCTGAAAATCGCCGCTCCGCGCGACTGCGATGTGAACAGAGTTGTTGAAGAACTGAACCGTGTCGGCCGGTCCTTCAACATCACAGCGGACATTTCTGACTTCTCGTAGGCCGGGAAGACTCATCTTTTTAAATTGGCCTGCTTCCGTCGCCCCTTAAGCCACGGAGGTCGCCCGGGTGATTCAAACGGGCGAAAGATCAGGTCGATCAGAGTTCCAGCAATCAACGCTGGTATGATGATCCCAGTGCCGGTCATAACAGTCACTGAAGTAGTTGCCGAGATTCCACGAACGACGATACCGGATTCACTTGAACCGAACAGCAACCGAGTTATTTCGATTGCCATCATTCCTACAAACATATGGGCAATCGGATAAAATTGCGCCAAAGCTGTGAGCATTGAACCTAAACACAACCTCTCCATTGTTCTCGGAAATCGGCTGCAAGCAAACAGGCCGACAACTGCAATCAGCACGATGCCAAAGCCCATGCCAGCACTACCTGGCCCACTGGTGCATCCAACACCAAAGTACAGCGGCAGCGGAATATTCAAAGCCACCATCAACAACCACCAACCATGAACACTTTTGTCCTGTGGTTCTGCCAGTGAGACGTAGTCACCACTCGACGCATGAGCACCCGGGGCCGCATACGGATTGACGTTTGTATCTGACTCAGCCATTTAGCTTGCCTTGTTCTGAACAGACGACAACAGAATCCAGGCGTCTTGCTTCCAGAATGCTCAGGAATGAGTCCCCCGTTGTAGCCTGTCGTTCAGTTGATCACAACGGAAGGATCAAGCAGCGAGACGTCTTTGCCGGAGTGCGCTTACCGAATTCGGTTTTCAGATATGAACACGGGTGGTTGGACTGAGTTTGCGAAAGAAACTCCGGTGTTTCGCTCTTACTACGTCCCAACAATCGCAAACCTATCCAAAGCAACAACAATACCGCAGCACACCGCCTTTGCAGCTTGCGACATAACGCGACTCAGTATTGAAGCAGCCGCGACGAAACTGCAGTAAAGCCGCCCGCGCAGGCCAGCCTTCCGCAGAATTCCGCCAACGACAAGTGGGGGTTTTCCTGTAACTCGGCGCAAACTTATTCATCGCATCGCTTTCGACTTCATCGCCGCTTCTAAGTCGCCGTTCTTCTAATAAAAACGATCGTGTTTGAGCGGTTCACCGGAAACCAGCGAAACAAAAGCAGCCCGTCCGCGCATCGGAAGAGGAGCAACACCATGCGGCTCGGAATGATGCAGCCCTACTTTTTTCCATACCTCGGGTACTTTTCACTGATTCACGCCACCGATTGCTGGATCGTGTTCGACACGCCTCAATACATTCGTCGAGGCTGGGTGAATCGAAATCGAGTTTTAAGTACCGGAACAGTCGGTTGGAAGTACGCTCGCGTTCCAATTGCCAACTGCGATTCGGCCACGCCGATCAACGAAATTCGAATTGCAACGCGGTCTGAATGGCAGCGTGATCTGTTTAACAGCCTGGATGCTTACCGAATCCGCAAAGCACCGCACTATCAGAAGACGATCTCGTTCCTGCAAAACACACTGACCTTCCCCACACAAAATCTGTCTGACTTACTGGTGCATTGTTTAAGTTGCTGTTGCGAACATCTGGACCTGCCGTTTCACCAACAAACCTTTTCCAACATGCATCTGAACCTGCCCAGCATAAGTCATGCGGGCGATTGGGCGCTGAAGACAAGTCAGTCAGTAAGTGCCGCTGAATACATCAACCCGCCAGGCGGAAGAAGCATCTTCAACGTCGAAGAATTCGAACAGGCGAAAATCTTGCTGAAGTTTCTGCAACCAGCGTTACCAGCCTACGAGCAGGGGCGCGAACAGTTTCTTCCCGGACTATCAATCATCGATGCCATAATGTGGAACAGTACGGAGCGAGTGCGCGAAATGATTGCTGATTACGAACTTGTGGCTGCCTGACGCCTGAAACATTCAACACACTATGCCAAGTTTTCCTGCGACCAACAACGATGTGTATTGCTATCTAAAGCAGTCACTGGAACCTGACTTTGATGTCGTGTCAGATCCTCAGGTCGGCTATTTCGCCCAATGGCTTTTCAGCTATCGAATCTTGAAAGACCAGCAGTTGCAGGCGGAACTGCAAGGTGATTTCCGAAAGATTCCGGCTGGCAGCCTGATCAACAAAGCTCAAGGAATCATCAGGAATCTTCGATCGGAAACGTCGGAGGCTCAACATAAACACAGCAGCCAGAAGCCGGCCCCCAATCGCACTGCGGCCCTGCCAATTGCCAGTCGGCTGCCGCCGCTGACAGACAGTCGCACCTGGTTTAGTTCGGGACGAGCCGCTTTTGCCTGGCTACTAAAGGACGCAATCAGACCTCGCCGCGTTATTCTTCCAACCTTCATTTGCTGGTCGCTTGTGGATGTTGTTGTTCAACGTTTCCCAAACATCCAACTCGATTTTTACTCAGTTTCACGAACGTTGAACAAAACTTACCCGGTGTCATCCAATGCCGATGACGCAATCGTGGATGTTCACTATTTTGGACACAAAAGCTCCGCACCGGTGGAATCCATATCCGCAACAGTGCTTGAAGATTGGTCTCACTGCCCACTGACAGAATCACCGCTTTCACCAACAGATCAGCGATTACGTCCTGGCTCCGACGGACGAAACTTCTACCGTTTTGGAAGCCTAAGAAAGGCGTATCGTGTTGCGGATGGTGGATTTATTGACGGCCTGTTCAACCCCAAATACGAATCAGACGCTCACCCTGACGCATGGCTGCGTTTAGCCGCGAATCATTGGACCGATCTTCGTGAAGCGGAAAACATGCTGGACAGAGAATTCCGCATCTCCGACATTTCCAGTCAGTCGCTGGCAGTGATTCTGAAGACTCAACCACAATTGGCCGCTGATCGCCGTCGAGCAAACAATTCGTATCTAAACGAGAATCTAGCCACCGGCAATGCATTAGTGAAATTCGCTAACAACGAAGCACCGCTGCTGCATGGTCGCAGGTTCGATTCAGAAGACGAACGCAATTCGTTCCGTCATTTCCTGGCGGATCGTCAGATCTTCACGTCCATTCACTGGCCAGTGCATGAACACTTGAAACAGCGGCAAGACACGATCGATATTGAAGATGCCCTATGGCTGGAACAGCATACTCTTGCGTTCCCGATTTCCGATCACCTCACCGAACAGCAGATGGAACAGATCTGCGATGCTGCGGCTGAATGGAAACGTGCTGGCGCATCCAGATTTGCGATCCGATCAACTGGGTGAAAACCTGTAGCGCAACAGAAAAGCCAATCCGGATGGCAGATCAAGTCGATGATTCAAGAGCAGGTAAGGCGGCGTATTGCGCTGAATATCACAGACAGCTTTGAACAAAACGCTGGCTGACTTCCGGCAATGGCCAGCATAAACCGTGGTCGGCTGTCGTCAGCTACTTCACATCCGATCGCCGCGAAACTCAAAGCCTGCGACGTTACGAACAGCGAGACACACCGTTGAGTTCCAGCATACATCCCAAAACGCTTCGCAATGCAGTCAAGCATCATCAGTCTGGTGAGCTTTCGACGGCATTGGGAATGTACGCACGTATCCTGAAACATAATCCGGCAAACTCTGATGCGTGGCACCTATCGGGCATCGCTGCTCATCAATCAGGAGACGACGCCAAAGCAGAATCAATGATTCGTCACGCCATTGAACTCTCACCAAACAATGCTGAATTCCAGGCAAATCTCGCTTCGATACTTCTCGGCCAGCGTCGGAGCGAGGAAGCCGAGTTAGTTTGCCTTCCACTGTTGCACCGCCAACCAACCCACGCCGACGCATGGTCTCACCTGGGAACCGCATTGCGTCAACAGCGACGGTATGCTGATTCGCTGATTTCATACCAAAAGGCAGTGCGACTCAGAAAAGATGCCACGTCGCTCTGCAATCTCGGAGCTGTATTGGTTGACCTTGGGCGACCTGCCGAAGCTGTTGATGCCCTGACTAGCGCTTTGGAGCTTTGTCCTGAACTGCCAGAAGCGATCCTGAACTTAAGCACTGCATGTAAACAACTGGGTGACCCCGATACTGCAATGCAAATGTTGTTGTGGGCAGAACAACATTTGCCGGATTCGTGCGAAATTCAAATTAACAAAGCCAACCTGTTGCTCGACCAGGGTCTTGTGACTGAGGCAATTGAGGCCTCACAAAAAGCGATTGAAAAAGATTCCGCTCGCCCAGCAGCAGTGGCCGGTCTGGGTAGAGCATTGCAGCAGATCGGACATTGGGAAGAAGCACTGGAAGCACATTTGCTGGCAGCCGAACTAAACCCAGCGGACCAACGATACCAAAGCAGCTATTTGTACAGTGTTTCGCTTAGCCCGCTGCTGAAGATGACAGACGTCGTTCAACGACACGCAGCGTGGGGGCAAAACATCGAAGCCGCGACTTCCAGGTTGCCGCTGCCTCCAAACGCGAAGGACGTTCGCTACGAACGTCCTTTGCGAATCGGCTACGTTTCTGCAGACTTTCGCCAGCATGCAACGATGCGTTTTCTAATGCCATTGCTGGAATCGCAGAATCAAACTCAATTCCCGTTCTATTGCTATTCAGAAGTCATCACAGAAGATGCCGCTACAGAGCGGGTAAAGAAACTATGCACCGGGTGGCGTAAAACGTCGGCTTTGTCTGACATCGCACTGGCGGAACAAATCCAACACGATCAGATTGACATACTTGTTGACCTGTCAGGTCACACCGGCGGCAACCGATTGCCCGTGTTTGCCATGAAGCCAGCACCAGTGCAAATTTCATTTCTGGGCTATCCCAGCACAACCGGCTTGACGCGAATTGACTACTTCCTGACAGACGCCATTCGCACACCACTGTCAGACTCCGACCTGTTCACCGAAACGCCCATTCGCCTGCCTAACGGAGCCTGCTGCTATGGAATGCCTGCCGCCGTAGAGGTTTCCGCGCTCCCGATGTTGACGAACGGATTCGTCACGCTTGGGGCCACACACCGCATTGAAAAGATTTCTCCAGCAACATGGCAGTTGTGGTCACGAGTGATGCAATCACAGCCGAATGCCAGGCTGTTTATGTTTCGAGACGTGCTGAAAAGCGAATCGCTTCGTGCGCAGGTTCGGCACTCAGCCATTGAAGCGGGCATCGATATCAATCGTCTGGATTTTGGCTGGGAAATGCCCGCTAACTACCTGGAAGTGTATTCGAAAATTGACATTCTTCTGGATGTGTTTCCGTGGGGTAGCGGCACAATCGCTCACGACGCCATGTGGATGGGAGTCCCGGTACCCGCCATCATTGGCGATCGCCCGGTTTGCCGAGCGACGGCTTCGCTACTGCACAATTGTGGCTTTCCGGAATTGACTGCCAGGACCCCCGAACAATATCTGCAGATCGTAAAGCAATTAGCTTCCGCACCAAAACAGCTAACCGAAATCCGCTCAACACTGCGAGGCGCCATGCAAACGTCGGTGTGTGACGCGACCCGTTTCGCAAAAGATATCGAAGCAACGTATCGCACAGTTTGGCAAATGTTCCTTCAGAACAACAATGTCACTGAAGCGCCGGGCCCAATAGACAGGGTACTGCCATGAAACAGAGTTTCACCGACTTCGCAGTGTGTGGTGGCGTTCCCGAATTCACAGCACCACTGGTTGTTGGTCGCCCGAACGAACTTCCACGAGAAAGCTTTCTTGCGAAAATCGAAGCCGTTCTGGATAGCGGTCATCTGACCAACGGCGGGCCCATGGTTGCTGAGTTCGAAAGGCAAATTGCAGAATGGCTTGACGTCAAGCACGTTGTGGCCGTCTGTAATGGTACCGCAGCCTTGCAGATCATGATCATGGCATGCAACCTTTCGGGCGAAGTCATTATCCCGTCGATGACTTTCATTGCGACGGCTCACGCCTTGCAGTGGATTGGTCTGACACCAGTGTTTGCAGACATCGATCCTGAAACGCATACGCTACAACCAGATTCAGTTGAACGCTGCATAACGCAGCGTACATCCGCCATTTTGGGAGTCCACTTGTGGGGCAACCCGTGCGATGTTGATGAACTAAGCTTATTAGCCCATCAACACGATTTGAAACTGTTATTTGACGCCAGCCATGGTTTTGGGTGTTCATACGGCATGCGACCGATCGGTTCACTGGGCGACGCAGAAGCGTTCAGCTTTCATGCAACCAAAGTGATGCACAGTGTCGAAGGGGGCGCGGTTGTCACCAACAATGACACCATCGCAGAACGCTGCCGCCTGATGAGAAACTTTGGGATCACAGGACTGACTCAAATTGAAAGCCTTGGAATCAACGCCAAAATGTCGGAACTGTCAGCCGCTGCCGGACTCACGTCTCTTGAAACGGTACCTCAGTTGATTCGGCATAACGCCAACAATCTCGCCCTTTACCAATTGCATCTTCAGCACATCAACGGTCTGACTGTGTGTCTTCCTTCAGAGAAACATTCTTCAAATGGGAACTACGTGGTCATCCGCGTGGACGAGAATCGTTTTGGCTTATCGCGTGACGAAATTGTGCTGATTCTTCGAACAGAGGGCGTATTCGCTCGAGCATACTTTTCGCCTGGCTGCCACAACGCCCCGCCGTATGCAGGCAACCCGATTCACACACCGGTCAAACTTCAAACCACAGAAGGTCTGTTGACGACTATAATGCAGCTACCAACGGGTGGCACTGTAAACGAATTGGAAATTAAACGCATCTCCGAATTGTTGACGTCCATTAAGCAGCAGGCACCGCACCTGCGACAAATAATCCAAGCCCCAAACGCCAACCGGCACCCCCTGGACAATTCAGCCGGAAGCAAAACTCTGGTTCACGAACCGCATTCGACCGATCAACTTGTTACGCGGCACTTAGCACACAGAGTTCTGAGTACAACAGCACAGTGAACCACGTCCAACCTTAGCAGAACCTGTCAACTTTGCTGCAACGATGAAAGGCAGAACGGAACTGCCAAGTGAACAACATAATCGACAACACGCTTTCCCCGATTGGCGGCTTTTTTGAACTGGAACTGCCTCGCAAGCCCATCGCGATCCACCGCCGAGCACTAAAGCTTTCGACGGGGCGTTCCTGCCTTCTTGCTGCGCTCGAGTTCATGCAACCAGTCAGATGCTATGTGCCTCACTACACGTGCGACGCGGTGCTGCAGCCGCTGCAAATGCTGGACATCGAATGTGTGCTTTACAGGACCGATCGAAATCTGCAACCGCTCGCCATCCCCAGGCCTGCGGCAAACGAATGCGTCCTGGTGACGAACTACTTCGGACTTAAGAGAGAGCTGATCGAACAATGGTCTGACCGATTGGGAACTCAGCTAATCGTCGACAACACTCACGACTTCTTTCACGAAGACAGTGCCACATCTTCGTGGAGCTTCACGTCGGCTCGAAAATACTTCGGCGTGCCAGATGGTGCCTTTTTGCACGTCCCACTTGGCATCGACAGCAGCGATGTCGTTCCAGATTCAGCGACAAAGTTCACAAACATATCGTTGCTGCATGGCCTGCACCGACTTCATGGAAAACAGGACGAAGCATTCGCGGAATTTCAGCGCTATGAAAACAGTCTTCCGTGCTGCATTCGGCAGATGTCAGACTACTCCAGAGCCATGCTGAGCACGATTCCATTTCTGCAGGTGGCGCAACAACGCAAGAGCAACTTTCAGCAGTTGGCAGCAGCCCTTCACAACCGAAACGCGTTCTCCGTTTGCGCAACAGATCAGGAAGCTCCCTTTGCTTACCCTTACCTATCGCGGAAGGGACTCAAGCATGCCGATCTCCATCAACTCCAGATCTTCGCACCTCAACTGTGGCAGAACGTACTTAATCGACCACAGACAGACTGTCCCATCGCTTTGGAATATTCCTGTTCGTTGATCCCACTTCCCGTTGACCATCGCTACGGATGCAATGAAATGCAACGAATCATCGACGCGATTCGCACGATTGAGGACGACAGGTGACAAACGATTACTGGACAACATTCTGGCAGACTCACGCACGAACTTCCGCCATGGCGGATCCTCAAACACAAGTCCTGCGTACACTGAAGCAGAAGCCGATTCAGGAGGCCGAATGGCATTCCACACTGTCCTACATCATTTCGCAGCTGGATCTGTCTCCAGAACACGACACGTTGGATTTGTGCGGCGGAAACGGACTTGTCGCTTCAGAAATAGCCGCTCATTGCCATCAGGTAACCGTGGTAGATATCTCGCCGGAACTGCTGCAAGCCGCGTCCAAACGCAGGAACAACATCGATATCCTGACAGCCGACATGAGAACGGTTGAGTTTCCAACTGCCCATTTTGATCGCATCGTGTGTTACGCCGCATTGCAGTACCTCACTCTGGCAGAAACGACTAACCTGTTCGAAAACCTGCATAGGTGGTTGAAGCCAGGCGGAGTGCTATTTGTTGGCGACATTCCAGATGTGGATCGCCAATGGAACTTCTTTAATACAACAGAACGACGTCAAGCGTACTTTAAGAACCTCAAGGCCGGGCGACCGATCGTGGGCACGTGGTTCGATTCCAGCTGGCTATCGCATCTTGCATCGTCCGTTGGCTTCAGCAGTCAGGAATGTCTCCCTCAACCTGACGATCATATCTATTCGTGGTTTCGATTTGATTTCAGGTGCGTGAAATGAAATTTCGAAAAGTCGTTTGGATTGCCGGTGTTGCCAGAAGTGGCACAAGCTGGATCGGGCAGATTTTCAATAGCCACCAGAACGTGCGGTATCGTTTTCAGCCGCTGTTTTCTTATGAATTCAAAAGCCGAGTCAATGAGGATTCAACAGATGCCGAACACCAGCAGTTTCTAAATGACCTGTGGGATACGGAAACAGACTTTCTGGCACAACGCGACAAAGTTGGCAGCGGGGACTACCCCGCTTTCAGTAAATCACAATTCAGCGACGTACTTGCCTTTAAAGAAAACCGGTACCAAAGTGTGATTGAACCAATGCTGCGAAAAGTACCTCAGCTGCACGTTGTCGCCATCGTTCGGCATCCGTGTGCTGTGATTCATTCGTGGAGCCAGAACCCGAAAGAGTTTCCTGTCGGCGCGGAACTGCGTCATGAATGGCGATTTGGTGGCTGCAAAAATTCGGGGCCACAAGACTATTTCGGGTACTACAAATGGAAGGAAGTGGCCAACCTGTATCTTGATCTGGTTGAACAATTTCCCAAACGCGTCACACTGATTCACTATGACCAAATGCTGACAAACCGACAAATTGCAACTGAACAGATGCTTGGATCGGCCGGACTGGAAATAACGCCGCAAGTTGAAGACTTCGTTTCCGGCAGCGGCAACCGCCACAGTCGCAGCTATTATTCCGTCTTCAAGAATGGCTCGCAGGTTAACCAATGGAAGCAGGGCCTTGACCGATATATCGCTGAAGAAATTGCCGCAGACCTGCAGGGCAGTCGCCTGGAACGATTCCTTCACGAATTCGCGGCTTGAAAGCTCAAAAAGCTGCAAGAACGCAGCTTTTCCTGCATCGAATGCAGCGATTCAGCGTGAATCAAAGGATTCTGTGCAGCCTCCCTGAGACTTCCGACCTCACAATCAGCATTCGGAAACTTGCTTCCCGTTGCTGTGAGTGTTAGAGTCGTATGGTTACCCACCTCAATCATCCTACCGTAAATCCTCCGTATTGCAGTCGTTTAAGCTAATCAGCTGAAACGTGATGTCCGTCCGCATTTCCAATCCCCTTCGCCGCTGGCTGTGGTCGTGTGACCTAATGATCGGCATTAGAGTGGACGGGAAATTGGAAATTCGCAAACATCACTCATCGACGGTTTTCCGGTAGTTTCAGATCCATCGCAATTGAATGCTTGCCACCATGAAATCGCATTGCCTGCTTCCCGCGTTTTCGCTTCTGCTTGTCACGTCGTTTGCATTTGCAGACGAGTCGAACACCACAGAACAAATCAGTTTCCATAAGCAAGTCGCGCCGATCCTGCAGGCGAACTGCCACGGGTGTCACCAACCCGCCAAAGCCGGCGGCGACTTTGTAATGACTGACTTCACCACTTTTCTTAACGGTGGTGAAAGTGGAGAAAAAGCGATTGTCGCGGGTCACCCAAACGACAGCAACCTGATCGCGCAGATCACACCAACGGATGGCACCGCCGCCATGCCGCCCAAAGGCAAGCCATTGTCTGATGTCGAAATCGAAGTGATCCGAAAATGGATCTCCGAAGGAGCCAAAGACGATACGCCTGCTTCCGCAAAGGTGAGGTACAGCCGCGAGAACCCGCCAGTTTACTCCCTTCCGCCAGTCGTCACATCTATGGATTTCGCTCCCAACGGCGAACTTCTGGCAGTTGCCGGGTTCAATGAAGTATTGCTACACAAAGCCGATGGTTCAGGTATCGCCGACCGACTGATCGGACTTTCAGAACGCATCGAATCTGTTCGATTTTCGCCCGACGGAAAACGACTTGCTGTCACCGGTGGGCAACCGGGACGACTTGGCGAAGTTCAAGTATGGGACGTCGATCAACGCTCATTACTGATTTCACACACCGTTACCTATGACACAGTTTATGGTGCCAGTTGGTCTCCCGACGGAAAGCTGATTGCCTTCGGCTGTTCTGACAATTCGGTGAGAGCGATCGATGCAGAGACCGGCGAACAGGTGCTGTTTCAGGGTGCGCACAGCGACTGGGTTCGCGACACTGTTTTCACCACAGAAAGAGAATCGTCCCACGTGCTGTCCGTTTCCCGCGACATGACAGTAAAGCTGACAGAAGTTGAAACCAATCGATTTATCGACAACGTCACATCCATCACTCCGGGAGCTCTAAAGGGCGGAGTCAACGCAATCGCCCGCCACCCAGAACGTGACGAAATTGTTGTCGGTGGAGCCGACGGTGTTCCCAAAGTGTATCGCGCATTCCGCATTACCGCCCGAAAAATCGGCGACGACTCGAACCTGATTAAGACGCTGCAACCAATGACCGGTCGCGTGTTCGGCGTCGCCGTCAGCCGCGACGGAAAACGAATTGCTGCCGTAAGTTCACTGGATGGAAAGGGCGAACTGGCCGTTTATAGCTATGAGTTCGACACAAACCTGCCGGACGACCTGAAGGCGATCAGTGCAAAACGGGTGCGCGATCGGAAAGAAGCGGAACAAAAGAAACTTGACGAATATCGTTCAAGAGATATCGCTCGAATCAGTAACGTAAAGATCGACGAGACACCTTTGTACACGGTCGCCTTCCATCCGAACGGACGTCAGGTTGCCATCGCTGGCGGAGACGGAACCATTCGCCTGCTGGACACAGAAACGGGCGGTCCCATCGCCAGCTTTGCTGCCGCTCCGGTTGGCAGTGAGGGTGGCACCGGACCTTCAATCGCAGCAACTAAACTTTCGTGGAGCGATTCGCCGCTGATTCAGCCCGAGGCATTACCGGATGGCGTCACCATTGCCTCGCTAAATGTGCAACCAGCGGCCATCAACCTTCACAATGCGTTCGACTATACACAACTTCTGATTTCCGCCACGCTAAGCACGGGTGAGGTGATCGACGTCACTCGATTGGCCAAACTGCAGCACACGGACGGTTTGATTGAAATCACGCGATCCGGCTTTGTGCGAGCAAAGGCCGATGGAAGTTCCAAACTGGTCGTTCAGCTTCAGGGTATTTCGTCTGACGTTTCCGTGTCCGTCTCTGAAATCGGCTCCCCGTTTGTCGCTGACTTTATCACGGACGTTAATCCTGTTTTAGCACGTGTTGGCTGCAATCAGGGCACCTGTCACGGTTCAGCAAAAGGCAAGAACGGATTTAAGCTTTCATTAAGAGGCTACGATCCAATCTTCGACACTCGAGCCTTCACGGACGATCTGGCGGGACGCCGAACAAACCTGGCATCACCCGCCCAAAGCCTGATGCTGCTTAAAGCCACAGGCGCAGTGCCTCACGTGGGCGGCCAACTGTTTAAAGCTGACAGCAACTACTACGAAATTGTACGCAGTTGGATCGCTAGTGGAGCTAAACTTGAACAAACTCGCCCCAAGGTCGCGTCCATCGCGATCTCTCCCGAAAACCCAACGATTCAGAGACTCAATTCCACTCAGCAGTTACGAATCGTTGCCACCTATGCAGACGGCTCCACAAAAGACGTGACTCGAGAAGCCTTTATCGACTCGGGCAACGCTGACGTTGCCGTCACAAACCGGTGGGGCCTGACAACAGCTTTGCGGCGCGGTGAAGCCCCGCTTCTGGCTCGCTTTGAAGGTGCATATGCCGCGACAACATTAACAGTGATGGGCGATCGAGAAGGGTTCGAATGGAAACAGCCTGAATCGTGGAGCGAAATCGACAACCTGGTTGCCGCCAAGTGGGAACGAATGAAGATCGAACCTTCGGGACTGTGTTCAGATACGGAATTTATTCGTCGAGTCCACCTGGACCTCACCGGATTGCCACCAACAGCGGATCAGGTGCGAGCCTTTCTGGCCGACAATCGCGACACCCGCATCAAACGAGCCGCCGTTGTCGATGGGCTGATCGGACAGGCAGACTTCGTTGATTACTGGACCAACAAGTGGGCGGACCTGTTGCAGGTCAACCGAAAATTTCTTGGACCGGAAGGCTCAAAAGCATTCCGCGAATGGATCCGAACAGAAGTAGACGCAAATACTCCATACGACGACTTCGTCCGCAAAGTCATCACGGCTGATGGCTCCAACAAAGAGAATCCGGCCGCGTCGTACTACAAAATTCTTCGGGAACCCGCGGAGATCATGGAAAACACGACTCACCTGTTTCTGGGTGTGCGATTCAACTGTAACAAATGCCACGACCATCCATTCGAAAAATGGACTCAGGATCAGTACTACCAAACGGCTGCCTATTTTGCTCGAGTCGGCCTGAAAGCAGATCCTGCCAGCGGCGACAAAAAGATCGGCGGAACAGCGGTGGAAGGAGCAAAGCCGTTTTACGAAATTGTCTTCGAAAAGAATGACGGAGAAGTCACACACGAACGAACAGGCTCTGTTACTCAACCATTGTTTCCCTACAGCTGCGACTTCAATGCAAAGGAAGAAGCCAATCGACGCGAACAACTGGCTGGCTGGATCACATCCCCCGACAACGCCTACTTCGCAAAAAGTTACGTCAACCGCTTGTGGGGATATCTGCTGGGCGTCGGAATTCGTGAGCCGATTGATGACCTGCGAGCTGGCAATCCCGCCACAAATCCAGAACTGTTGAATTACCTGACGGATGAATTTGTAAAGAGCAACTTCAACATGCGGCATGTGCTGAAGTTGATTTGCACGTCTCGCACTTACCAACTATCGCTGGAAACAAACAAGTGGAATATTGACGATTCCACAAACTACTCACACGCAATCGCTCGCCGACTTCCGGCGGAAGTGCTGTATGATTCGATCTACCGAGTTGTCGGTTCCAAATCAAAAATTCCAGGTGTACCAGAAGGAACTCGCGCTTCCGCGATTCCCGACGCGGGAGTCGACCTGGCAGACGGTTTTCTTGGCAACCTGGGACGTCCGGTTCGAGAAAGTGCCTGCGAATGCGAACGATCAGCCGACCTGCAATTGGGACCGATTATGGCCCTGATTGGCGGACCGACTGTCGCCTCAGCCTTAGACGATCCTGAAAACGCTCTGGCCACACTTACCAAAGAAATCACTGATGACAGCAAATTGATTGATGAACTGTTCATGCGAATCATCAATCGCCCAGCTTCCGAATCAGAAATTCAATCAGTGCTTCAATCGATGTCGCAGATTGAATCGGACCATCAGCAAGTCACAAAAATGTTGTCCGATCGTCAAGCCTGGTGGGCAGAAGAGAAACCCCGTCTGGAAGCAGCTCGTGCTGGCGAAATTGCCGCCGCCAAAGAAGCTCTTGCAGCTTACGAAGCCGAAATTGCGCCACGACGGGCAGAAGAAGAAAAGCTGCGAGTTGAAAAGCTGGCGCAAGTGCAGGCTGACTTTGACAAGTACAAAGCAGAATTGCCACAACACGCAAACTCGTTCCTGACAGCGAACAAATCCAACACTGAATGGTTTCTGCTGGAAGCCGCAACGCTGGAAGCTCCGAAGGGTATCACTCTTGAACGTGCTGATGACCGTTCCATAAAAGCCACCGGCAAAGCAGACCAGGGCGCCTATACGCTGACAGTTAAGACGTCGCTGAAGGACATTGCCGCTTTTCGTGTGGAGGCACTGCAGGATACGACTCGAAACGGAAACGGTCCCGGCCTTCCGGAAAACGGCAACTTTGTTGTCACAGAATTTGAGGTTCTGTCAGCTACCGTTGACAAACCTACCGAATTCAAGAAAGTCGAACTTCAAAACGCGAAGGCTGACTTCCTGCAAAGTGGATTCAATATTGCAGCAGCTATTGATGGCAACGCAGGAAACCAAAATGCATGGGCCGTCGCAAACGCTGGAGGCGTTACGCACTGGGCCACATTTGAAACAAAGGCACCAGTCGGCCAGGATGGCGGAGTCGTCTTGAAATTTGTCATCCATCAAAACCATAACGCGAAAGAGCACCTGTTGGGACGGTTCCGCATTTCCGCCACCACGCAGAAGGCTCCAGGGCTTAGCCTGCCCGAAAGCCTCAACGCAATGGCCACCATCGCCGAAGACATGCGTTCAGATGAACAGAAGGCAACTCTGTTGGCGTGGTTTGAGAAGTCAGATGCAAATCTGGCTGCGAAGACAACAGCGCTGAATGACGCAGGAAAACCACTTTCGGAAGATCCGGGAGTTACTACTCGAAAAGAAAGAATCGCCATCGCAAGTCAGCCGGTGCCGGAAGACACGAAACTTGTTCGAATGCTGGCTGATGTGGAATTCAGTACGAAACAGCAAGACGCAAAAAGACTAACGATGGCTCAAGACCTTGCATGGGCCTTAATCAACAATCCCGCCTTCCTGTTCAATCACTAGTCCCCGTCGTTAAACGGCAATTCCCAGTCTGAATTCTGATGCACCAAAGGGCTGCTTCAGGAATCTCTGACAACACAGAAAAAGCAGGGCGCAGCCCAACGACACGGTCTATCTATTTCCAGCTTCAGAATTACAATTTAGAACACGACATCTCAGGCTCATTCAGCCAAACTCAAAGGAAGATCCCAATGCTGCATATCAAAGGTGAAGCTGGCAAAGACGTTTGTGATCGCGGACTTGGACGTACTCGTCGAGACATCCTGCAGGTTGGCGGTTCCAGCATGCTGGGACTTTCGCTGGCCAACATGCTGCAACTTCAATCTGCCAGCGCGGCTGCTGGTGCCGCAAGCAATACAAAGGGCAACTCAGACATTTCCGGTGGCCCGGGCTGGGGAAAAGCAAAAAGCGTCATCATGTGCTATCTGCAGGGTGGCCCCTCACACCTTGACCTGTGGGACCCAAAAGAAAACGTTCCTGACAACGTAAAAAGCGTTTTCAGTAACATTTCCACAAAGATACCAGGCACTCAGTTTACAGAAAACCTGCCGAAGCTCGCTCAGATCAACGACAAATTCACGATGATCCGCTCGATGAGCTACACGCCCAACGGTCTGTTCAACCACACAGCCGCCATATACCAGATGATGACGGGGTACACCACCGACAAGGTCAGCCCCTCAGGACAGTTGGAACCCCCCAGCCCCAAGGACTTCCCAAACTTCGGTTCAAACATCGTGCGTCTACGACCACTGGAAGAACCAATGCTGCCGTTTGTAATGCTGCCGCGCCCGCTGCAGGAAAGCAATGTGGTGGGGAAGGGCGGCACAGCCGGCTTTCTTGGCAAAGCCTACGATCCATACACGCTGTATCCCACCGGCGATGACATGGACATGAAAAAGATGACTCGCATCAAAATCGATGACCTGAAACTGCGCCCGGAAGTGTTTTCAGTTCGATTGAACCGAAGAGCCAGCCTGCGAAACACCATCAATGCAGGCATGCCAAAGATCGAAGAAGCAGTGAAAGATCTGAATTTGAATCAATACTACGATCGAGCACTCGACCTGATTGTCTCTGGTCGCGCACGCGAAGCATTCGACCTTGGTTCAGAAAGCCACGCAATGCGCGAACAATACGGACGCAACACATTTGGCGATTCGTGCCTACTGGCCCGACGCCTTGTAGAAGCTGGTACCCGCGTTGTCGAAGTTGTCTGGCCCAAGGTTGCCAACTCAGACAATCATTCCTGGGATCATCACGTTGGCCTGTCAAAACGCATGAAAGACCAGTCCGCTCCGATGCTGGATGGAGCAATTTCCGGACTGATTTCAGACCTTGACGAGCGAGGACTTCTGGATGAAACCCTGGTTGTCGTCGTGGGAGAATTCGGACGCAGCCCGGAGCGAGGAGTCAGTACTTCCGGCAACGGCAACAGCGATGATGGTCGAGATCACTGGCCGTACTGTTATACCGGAATTATCGCCGGGGCAGGCGTCAAACGTGGAAACGTGCATGGTAAGTCAGACAAAACAGCTTCTTCGCCACTTGAAGATCCCGTTCATCCTCAGGAACTTTTGGCTTCGATCTACCACTCGTTTGGCATTGATCCGGAAACGATTGTCTATAACCACCTGAATCAGCCGCGAGAACTTGTCAAAGGTGAAGCTGTACACTCGTTCTTTGCGTAAAGAACATTTCAAACGTGAAGTGAACACCAGCGACCGTCACCTGAAATGTGATTTGCGTCATCATTGATGTCATGTCACGCGCAGTTACTATCACCACTGAAGTAAATCGTCGTCGACATTGCAGGGAGCAGTGAAGATACGTTCGAAATTCGGCAAAACGTTTTACGCTGAACTGGCGCATACAAGACGCAGGGAATGCGAAGAAACGTTGTTGCTGAATGATTCGGCTTCGGTGAGTTCATTCTTGATTTCGAACAATTGCTGGCGGATGGCCAAACAGCTAACGACAAGTTGCTCCTGCCAATTTGTTAGCTGAGTTGGGTCTGAGTACCAACCATCGGGGAATTCTGTGCTGCCTGAAGAAATAATAATGTCATTGTGGATTCCTAACGCTGTAGCGGAGCGTGGCATTTGCTAACCCTGAGCAAGGTATGAATGGCGATGCGGCTAAGGTGGCGAAAAATCGGCCGACCCTGAACGCGAATAACAATGGCTGTAAACGCTGCTGCTATTTGCTGACAGCAATAACTGACCTGCTGGTTCTGAGCGTTTGATACCAAATACTTCGGCATCAAACTCATCGGATCCTCACCAAACCCCGCACTCATTTGCGTTAACGCAGACAAGCTATTTCGCCCGCTGGGCCAATTCGGTGCAATTGGAATATCCCGGAGTACATCGATAAAACGCGGCAATTCAATTAGCTTTATTCCGGCACAACACGCTTTCGGTGCGAGGCAGGGACAAATAGAAGGAGTTACTGTCAAATGTTGTGTTCAGAGAAGTTGTTTCAGGCGACGATTTC
>CALFSX010000166.1 GCA_937916515.1 uncultured Planctomycetaceae bacterium
TTTTTTATGCGCCGGGTTTTGTGATCGAGGTCCGGAATGTTGATTGAATTTGGCATTTTGACTTCATTGCTCAGTTTCGTCTTCCAGGCATGGTTTGCAGGGCCGCGACGCGCTGTTGGTTTCAGTGATTGTTTAGCCTTCCGGTGTTGGGGTTTAGTGTCGCCGCGTACGTTGCTTTGTTTGGTTATGGTTGGATGTGGACACCGTGGCCGCATTATTTTCCGGCGTCAGTACGGTTGCGAGGAGCGTCGAATTTCACCCTCTAATTCACTGCTTCTGTATGCTGCCGTTTCTGAATTTCATTGATGCCTGTTGTTTTGGATTCAAGCCTTCCACTTTCTTGTTTAGTTCGTGGTGAGGCCGTGTGACTGAACGCGGTGAATGCGTTCCGTGAACGTTTTTGCAGTACCTGTTTGCGAATTGTCAAAGCGCGTCGAGCATTGGTTCAAGGCGTGGCTTTGGTGCTCGTTCGAAGTTTTTGTGTCGCAACTTCGAAGTCAGCGTTGTCTGTAGTTGATGATCGCCGAGCCGCTGACAGGGAGTCGGCAGAATCTGCTGCTGTTTTGGTCATTTCTCTGCGGAAGGCTGATTCAGCAATTCCTGCTTGGGGCGATGTCGTGCTGATTGGTCTTTGCGGGATTTGCACGTGAGGGTAATCTGCTGTTCTCATCAATTGCCTGAAAATGGCAACTCTGCCTCAAGTCTCCTGCCTCTCTCCCTTCTTAAGCTGGCCGTTTCGCACTCTTTCTGCGGAAGCGTCGCCTCAATTCACAATGGAATCGCAATCTGTCCATGTTTCCGTCATGCCTCGAGAGGTCCTGCATTATATGCAGCTTGTTGATGGCTTGACTGTGATGGATGGAACCGTGGGGGCTGCAGGGCATGGTCAGCAAATTTTGGCCAGAATTGGTTCAACGGGGCGATTGTTGGGCTTCGATCGTGACCCAATGATGCTGGGATTTGCGAAAGACAAACTACCTGAATCCAACGTTCAGTTGTTTCATTCCAGCTATATCCATGCCTCCGAGATTCTTGCGGAGGCTGGGATCGATGGTGTTGATCGCGTTTTTCTGGATTTGGGGCTGTCTTCAGATCAGCTTGCAGATCGAGAACGCGGCTTTGGTTTCGACGCTGGCGGTCCGCTGGATATGCGATTCGACGCTTCCAAAGGCGAGTCGGCTGCTGAATTTCTGGCGATCAGTTCTGCAGAGGCGCTGGCAACAGTCTTTCGTGAGTTTGCAGACGAGCCTTTTGCCGATCGCATCGCGGAGCAAATTGTTTCTCAACGGCGAACAGCCCCAATTAAAACAACAAGTGATCTGGAAGAAAGTGTGCGTCGAGCGATCCCGCGAGGAGCCACCAAATCCGGGAAGAACCCAGCAACCCGAGTTTTTCAAGCTCTACGGATTGCTGTAAATAAAGAGCTTGAACACGTTCAGAACATGATGACCGACGTGCTGCCAAAGCTTTTAAAGCCCGGCGGCATAGCAGTTATTTTGACGTTTCATTCCCTCGAAGACCGCATTGTGAAATCCGGGTTCAAAGGAAAGCAGGAATGGCAGCTATTAACGAAAACACCCATCGAATCGACGCCGGCGGAGATTCGGATCAATCCCCGAAGTCGCTCAGCGAAACTGCGAGCAGCGCAGCGAAAAAGTCTCTGAAAGATCAGGACGCTGAGTGGGGCTTTGAGCCCAGCAGAAGTGGGATGGCAACCGAAGCAAAGATGGGCATGTTTATTGTCGTCATCCTTGTGTGCGCGTTCTGCTTTTTGGTCTACCACAAATTTGACATGAAGCAGCGAGCTCTGTTGCAGGCCAATATGCAGGCAACGGGCGAAACTGGCGACTTGTCTGCACAGGTGGCTGCTGAGCAACAGTCAAAGTCTTTTGACGAGTTCTACCCAACAGGCGAACCGGCGACTGCTCCGGCTGAGTTCGCCAGGGCCAGCCTGCGTGAGCCGCCATTGGACGATTTTTCTGCACCTAAAGATCCGTCATCGGATTCGGTCAGCCGATTTGGTGCAGAGCCAACATCATTTGCCGCAACAGCTGCAGAAAACGGACTTCCACAAGCAGTTCCTGGTGCAACAGCGGTCGTCCAAACGCCGTCAGCCAATACGAATGCGGTTGCTGTGAAAGATCCATTTTCAAGTTTTCCGGCCGAGACTTCACCTTCGAAGTTTCCAGCGGAGCCAGATCTTGCCTTCAAGTCTGGGCCAGTTTTGGCGGCCGCTGAAACTGATCAGTTTAAGTCAGTCACCCCCAACCCGTTTGGTGGCGAATCATTGAGTGACCCTGGGTTTGAAGCTGCCGCGACGGACGCTGGCGAATCACATCAGCCGCTGGCATCGACTTCTGAGTCGTCTAATTCCAGTACCGAAACTCTATTTCCGGTAGCAGATGAAGGCAGGCTTCTGCCGTCTGCAAATGAGAGAGACGATTCTTTGGTTCCCGCGTTTGAGCGTGCTGAAAATCGGGTGGCTGCAAGTGACAAGGAGACCGTTACGCCAGCTGATATTTTTGATTCCTTTAACAGTGCTGACCTTAAGCCTGTAGCGTCCCTGCCCGCTCGCGTTGTATCAAAATCCGCAACCCAGCCTGAAGAGTTTCCGATTGATTCGGACGAATCGTTTCCCTTCAGCAATGAGCCTTCGCGTGAAGTTGCAGATGTTGGTTTTGGTGTTGGGACTGCGTCACAACAGGATAAGGCTTTTGCACGTGACAGTTTTGAAGAACCGGCCATAGCAAAGTTGGAATCCGTTCAAAAAGACGAGCCGCAGCAACTGTTGGCTATGCTGGAACCGCGTCAGGACGTAAATCTATTCAATGATGATTTCGCACCGCCGGTCAAGAGTCCTCAGTCGTTTCCGGTTGCCGACGAGCCTTCGATGCCGGTGCTCGGAAAATCGGGATCCGCCACGCCGTCCAGCGATTCATCAAACAATGACTCTGGCGGCCTGTTTACACGTGAACCTGCTTCAAACGCGGCTGCAGGTAACGCGCAGGAAGATATCGTGCCGAAACCTCCTGTTCCCAATGCCGCGAAGCCGAAAGTTATTCAACCTCCAGTACAGGATTCGGGCTTCTTTAGAGAGCCCGTTGCTCAAGAGCGACCCCGAAGTTTTGACACGTCAACACCAGCCGTGCAAAACAATTACGACAAAAATCCGGCGTCTTCCGTTCGTTCGAAAACGACCGTGCATCGAGTAACCGTGCCGGAAAACCAATGGGAACCCGAAGCCGGTGCTGGTCGCTTTGTGCACGGTGGATCGATTCAGCAGGTCGCTGGCAAGGACGACGAATGTGATATCTGTGAAGTGCGACTTAACGATACGTACTGGACGATTTCCAAGCGAGCCTACGGGACCGCTCAGTATTTTTCCGCGTTGGCGTTGTACAACCAAAACCGAATCAGCGATCCTAAAAAACTTAGGCCGGGGATGAAGGTGCTGATCCCACCTCCAACACTTCTTGAAGAACGATATCCCGAACTGTTCAAAGACTTGAAACCTAAGGAACGTAAGCCTACCGGCTACTTCCTGCAAGCGGATGGAACTGCAGCGTATCGAATCGGCGAGAACGAGACATTGTCAGAGATTTCTCAAAAGCACCTTGGCCGCGCTTCACGGTGGATTCAGATTTATCAGATGAATCGTCAAAGCCTGAACGATCCGAATAGACTGAAACCTGGTACCGTGATTGCACTTCCTGACGACGCGACCGACCTTCACGTGGCTCCTTAGCATTGTTTGGTCGATAATTTTAAAAGAACTTTGCCCCGCTGATGTGTCATCACGGGGCTTTTTTCTGCGCATTGGTTGGTGAGCATTTCGTTAATCGATTGTCGTTTGGTTTGCTTCTGGCTCAATGCCGACTTTACCGGCGGAAAATTTCTGAGGCGATTCTTAATAGATTGAGACTACGTGTTTTTCCGATTTGCAGCAGGACTTATTCTTGTCGTTCTGGTTTCGATGGTGGGCATCATCCTCGAGAAACAGACGCTTGAAATGAAGCGCGCTGTAAGTCGTCAGTACTTCCAGGTCGACTTGCTGCTGGAGATGCACGCCAAGCTGCGGCTGACAATTCAGGAACTGACCGCGCCGTCGCAGTTGGCTGAGATTCAGGCGAAGGATCGTCCCGGCAGTCGCCATGTTCAGAATTTTCCGCGTATGCAACAACCGCCGCAGGTGAGCGCGCCTGCGGATGATTCGTCGGGAGTGCCTCAGTTGCCTCTACTTCGTTGGGAACACCCCGCTCGTTCTTCAGGGCTTTGACTTGACTGCATCCCATGCGGTCTCGGCAGATTGAAAACTGCTGCATTCATGAATCAGGCAGATATCATAAACAGAAATACGGCAGACGATGCGATCGTAGTAGATCGTTGTCAGCATCAGCCCGCGCCGTTTCTTTGGCGATCTAAGCTGGTTTCGCTGCTGATGTTGATTGGCTGGAGCATCATGATTGCTCGCCTGATTCATCTTCAAGCCGGGCAACGTCAGTCACTAAATAGCCGCGTGACTCGCCAGAGCTCTTTTTCGGAAACGTTGCCGGCTCGTCCTGGAGAAATTCTGGATCGCAGCGGTCACGTCCTGGCAATGACTGTTACGCGAGACAGCCTGTATGCTGTTCCTTCGCAAATAGACGATCCTGCTGCGTTCGTTTGGAAGATTTGCGAAGTTCTGGACATGAACGCTGACGAGCTTTATGAAAAGCTGGTCGCTTCAGCAGATCGTCACTTCATTTGGATTCGCCGTCGTTTGACCGACGAAGAAGCCAGCCGCGTACGCCAATTGCAATTACCGGATCGGACATGGGGTTTTCGCCGCGAATATCTGCGACAATATCCTCAAGGGCAATACGCGGCCCACGTGCTTGGAATGCGCGATATCGACAACATTGGCCACGGTGGTCTGGAAGAAAGCCTGGACGATCACATTCGCGGTACCGACGGCGTACGAATGATGACTCGCGATGCGCGAGGCCTGGTGGTTGAAGTTGAGGCCGAAAAATCACAAATGCCGACTCATGGTCGCACGGTTGTTTCGACGCTTGATGTGTTGACGCAAATTCAGACTGAGCGACTGCTGGAACAATTAATGGATCGCTGGGCACCGCTGGGGGCATGTGCAATTGTGATGGATCCGCATTCGGGGCAGGTTTTGGCTATGGGGTCAGCTCCTTCTTTTGATCCCAATTTGCCGGGAGAAGTTCCCTCTGACGCATGGCGGAATCTGGCCGTTTCAGCCGTGTTTGAGCCTGGTTCAACTTTCAAGCCGTTTATTGTTGGATGGGCGATTGAACAAGGGAAACTGCAGCCTGATGAGATGATTAAATGTTTCAATGGTGCGTATCGCATGGGCCGACGGATACTTCATGATCATCATGCCTATTCGCAACTTAACGTTGAAGATGTGTTGGTGAAATCAAGCAATATTGGGATGGCCCGTATTGCAGAACGGATTGGCCTGGACGGACTTTATCAGGCCACTGCAGCGTTTGGGTTTGGCAGTCGAACGGGAATTGAATTGCCCGGCGAAGTGGATGGTCTTGTGCGTGCCAAAGCCAACTGGGACGAGTACTCAATGGGGTCGATACCCATGGGGCAGGAACTTGCCGTCACGCCATTGCAACTGATTACGGCTCACGCGGCTTTGGCAAATGGAGGCCGTTTAGTTCGTCCTCATCTGATGATGGATACATCCGATGACCAGGTCGCGCCGTCTCCGATTTCCACCATCAAAACTGTGGAGGCAACTCAATCAATTGAATCGTCCATTTTGCGAACCGATATCGCTCAGTGGATCGTGTCTGGCCCCATGAAAAACGTGGTCGAACGTGGAACGGGAAAGTCGGCGAAAATCAAAGGACTCAGCATTTTTGGTAAGACTGGCACTGCTCAAAAACTTGATCCGGAAACGGGAGCCTATTCCAATTCCAAGCACATCTGTTCGTTCATTTGTGGAGCACCTGCGGAAAATCCTCAGGTGCTTGTGTTGGTGATGGTTGATGAGCCCAGTGGTCCCGGTTCACACTATGGCGGTACTGTTGCTGCTCCCACGGCTTCGGAAATTTTGAAGTTCGCACTGGAACGGATGCCGTACATTTCGAACCGCTTAACCGTGCGGCCGGAACACGACTTGCCACCGGAACGGTTTTGATACAAGCCAGTTGGCGGGCTTGTTGTGCATGATGATGCCCGTTTTTGTTTGCGGTAGCCGCGTTTCCTGGCCCCACTGAGTGACCGATAGCGGAATCTAACGAGGCCGTGCCTCAGACCATTTGAGCTACCGCTCCGCAGTCGCTCTGAAAACTTGACTCAACGTGAACATTTTCCCTGCAATAACGTAGTCTAAGCAGCTGCTTTTAACGCCTGTGGTGAAACACAGGAAGCGTGGGCGATAACTTCCAGAGTTTGTTTCAGTACGGGCGGATGCAGGTTCAATTCCTGTCGCAGACGACTGCAACGTAAAGACCGTTCGGCGCAGTTCTGGCTGATGGTGTTTGGTCTGATCTCTGCGGTGATGTTTTCCATGTTGCGAGTCAGCAATGTCATTAAACCGAACGGTGAAGTTCGTTCAGCACCGGAAATGTTAATGGTTCCGGTGACGTCTCTTTGCAGGCATTCCGTCAGCAATGCAGAGAAGTGTTCAGCGGCGATTGGTGTGGCGTAATTCTTCGCATCCAATGCAATTCGACGACCGGATGTTAATGCGTTCAGGTGGTCTCCCAGAAACGAGTTGTCCTGCCAGTTCAACACGTTTGTTCGCACAATCAAAGATTGGTCCCGGTTTGAAACCAGTGTTTCGAACTTTATCAGCGACTTCGCGTTCTGGGTTGTCGCAAAATGGGAAGTGGCGAATGATTGGGCATCGTCCTGAAACATCCAGGGGCCGCTAAACAACGCGTCGCTGGAAATATAGACCATGCGAGTGTTTGATTGAGTTGTTGCGGCGGTGCAATCCTTCAGCCAATTGAGTTCAGCATTGAAGTTGCCGAATTGATGGTCCCACGAAGACCTGGAAGCTCCTCCGCAGAAGACGACAATGTCTGTGCCAGCAAGTTGTTCCAGCATGGAATGACGGCTGATGGCAACAGATGGGCAGTGTTTGATGGACACAGATTCTTCAAGCCACAGACCGCGAACGGAACAGCGAGTTCCAAGATAATGTCCTAGTGATCGCCCAACTAACGAATCAATTCCAAGGATAAGAACGTGAGTCACAACTTGCCTCCGGCGTGAGTTCAACGACTGCGTTTACATTCTTCCATGAATGATCAAAGCGGCGCAGTCGATAGGGTTGTAATTGTAGATCGACGACGGCAATCGATCCAGGAGAATTTCTGAAATCGACCGGGCCGTATTCAGTGAACCAGTTTGTATCGGCTGTGTCCGGTTGTTTGGCACGTGAAGCGACGTCTTCGGTCTCTGTGCGAATCTTTGCTGTGCGAGCAGAAATGACAGCGTTTTCCGGGATTTTCGTTGCCAAACGATCTTCTGTAGCTGAACAGAGAAGGAATTTTTCTGCCGGAGCTCAGGGGGTTGACCAACCGAGTTTTCGACTGTAAAGTCTTCCGCATGAACACAACGTTATTACTCCTGAGCCTTCTTCTACTTCCATTGTGAAGCACGCCTCGGGTACGTAATTGCGAAACGTAAACTATCCAACCCTGAGGTTCTGCCTCAGGGTTTTTTAGTGTTTCCTGCAGACAGAACTTCGATTCCAGACCATCAGGAGTCAGCGATGACCGGCGATCAGATCATCATTTTCGACACAACTCTGCGGGACGGCGAACAGTCTCCCGGCTGCAGTATGAACACTCGGGAAAAGTTGGAAGTTGCCAACGCACTTGTCGAACTTGGCGTGGACGTTATTGAAGCCGGGTTTCCCATCGCGTCGCCAGGTGACTTCGAAGCGGTGCAAAAAATTGCTCAACGCTTTGGAGATCGCAGCACGATTTGTGCTTTGGCGCGAAGCCTGGATGCTGACATCGCCAGAGCCAAAGAAGCATTGGCTGATGCCGCGAAAAGACGTATTCACGTTTTTCTTGCGACCAGTGCGATTCACCGCGAGCACAAGCTGAAGATGGACAAGCAGCAGATCATCGATCGAGCGATTTCGTCGGTTCTTGATGCGAAGTCTTTCTGTGATGATATCGAATTTTCTCCGGAAGATGCAGCTCGCACGGAGCTCGACTTTCTGTGCGAAGTTGTTGAGAAAGTGATCGAAGCTGGAGCCACCACGGTAAACATCCCAGACACCGTGGGCTATGCGACTCCCAATCATTACTTCAAGGTGATTTCGTATCTGAAAAAGAACGTGCCGAATATCGAAAAGGCAATCATCAGCACTCACTGCCACAACGACCTGGGTCTGGCAGTGGCGAATAGTCTTTCTGCCATTGAAGCGGGCGCTCGACAGGTTGAATGCACGATCAACGGACTGGGTGAGCGAGCTGGTAATGCGGCATTGGAAGAAGTCGTGATGGCTTTGCGAACGCGAGCTGACTTTTACGGCGTTCACACGAATATCAAGACCGAACGATTGGTGCCAACCAGCCAGCTGGTGTCTTCAATTACCGGAATGAAAGTGCAACGGAACAAGGCGATTGTCGGACAGAACGCGTTTGCTCATGAAGCCGGCATTCATCAGCATGGAATTCTGCAGGAACGTTCGACCTATGAAATCATGCGTGCCGAAGATGTTGGCTATGTTGGCCAGAATCTTGTACTGGGCAAACACAGCGGGCGTCATGCGTTTCGTGACCGTGTGAAAGAGCTGGGTTTTCAGCTTGACGAAGATGTGCTGCAAAAGGCCTTCAGCGACTTCATTGCGTTGGCTGACAAAAAGAAGGAAGTCTACGACTCCGACATCATCGCATTAATCGACAACCGTATTACGGATGCGCCTGCTCGTTGGAAGCTGATTAGCTTTCATACGTCAGCCGGAACATCAGCCGTTCCCACCGCCACTATCGAACTTCAGTGCGAAGACCAACCAATTGTTTGCGACGCGGCAATTGGAGACGGGCCTATTGATGCTGTGTTTAAGGCGTTGGAACGTGTGATGGACGTTTCCGCTCGACTGGAAGAATTCAGTGTTCGCAGCATTTCTGAAGGTAAAGATGCATTGGGTGAAGTGCGAGTGAAAATTGACGTGATGGGGCGACACTATGTCGGAAAAAGTGTCAGCACAGACATCATCGCCGCTTCTGCTGGCGCTTATCTGCAGGCGTTAAACAAGGCAGATGCTGATCGTCAATTCGGTGGTAGTTCTTCCGAAGAACGCATTCCGGCGAAAAGCCCATAGTTGAAAGTTCACGGAGTGTGCCGCGGATTGGTTTTCCTGACCACGTTCGTGGCACACACCTTTAGTGAACGCGGGCGGGCCCGCAACCTATTCCAGCTGACGCTCGGAAACGATCGGTTGTCGCTCAGAAAAGATGCACGCATTATTTTGAGTAAGACTCTAACGAGGCAGTGCCTCAGACATTTGAGCTGCCGCTCAGAAACGCTCCGCTGTCGCTATGAAAACTTGACTCAACGTGAACAAGTTCGCTGCTTTAAGAAGTCAAACGTAACGTTCAACATAGACAACTTTCGATGCCAACTGAATCTGCTGCCGAAGGTGCTGTGCCTGCCAAAGACGACTTCGGTCAACCACCGAATTTTGATGAGTTGCTGCCAGCATTTCAAAATCTGTGCGAAGTGATTGCCAAACTGCGTTCGCCGGAAGGTTGTCCGTGGGATCGTCAGCAAACATTGGCATCGATTAAGCCCTATACGCTGGAAGAAACGTACGAGCTGCTGGAAGCAATTGATTCGGACGACAACGCAGCCATTAAAGAAGAGCTTGGCGACGTGCTGTTGCAGGTGATATTGGACTCACAAATTGCGACGGATGAGCGACGATTTCAGTTGGTCGATGTGGTGCGACATATCGCAGAAAAAATGGTGAGGCGACATCCTCATGTATTTGGGGACAAGCTTGCTGCAAACACTGATGACGTAAAGCGACACTGGAACGCCGCCAAGAATGCTGAAAAGCACGAACGTACGTCAAAGCTGGAAGGCATTCCCAAAGATCTGCCGCAGTTGGCTCGCGCCTATCGTATTGCGGCACGAGCTGCTTCTGTGGGCTATGATTTTCCCGATCGCAACATGCTGTTCGACAAGCTGAAGGAAGAAATTCAGGAGCTGGCGGAAGAGCTGTTTGTTGATGGGCAGATTCCAAACGTGCCCGCTTCCATTGATGTTGAACCGATTCCCGATCGCCACATTACTGAGCCGGCTCAAAAGCAGCGAGTGGAAAGTGAGCTGGGTGACGTGCTGTTTGTGATGGCCAACATTGCCAGGCGTTGGGGGATAAATCCTGAAGAAGCCTTGCGGAAAAGCAACGCAAAATTCAGCCGACGTTTTATGGCGATCGAAAGTGCGATGAGGCAGCAGGGTGTTTCCATGGAAGACGCATCACTGGCTCGCATGGAAGAAGCTTACCAACAGGCAAAAGCTAAGGAATAGCTGGTTTCGTGCCGCGCGTTAAACAGTGCGGCTGATTGGAAATTGTCTGCGACCGGAATTGTGTTTGCCGAACACCCTGCTCTTCAGTTAGACTTCTTAAAGCAGCGAACTTGTTCACGTTGAGTCAAGTTTTCGGAGCGACGTAGTCGCGTTTCCGAGCGGCTGCTCGAATGGTCTGAGGCACCGCCTCGTTAGAGTCTTACTCAAAATGATGCGTGCACGGTGCGCGGATGTTGGCCGTAGCGACAACGAAGCGGCTCGGTGATTCGAGCGTTCCACGTGTTGCTGCGTCCCACGCCACCGGGTCAAGGGCGAAGCCCTTGTTAGGCGGCTTCTTCGCGACCGATTGTGGCAATTTGACCTTCGGCAAGCCTGACGATTCGGTGAGCCTGTTGAGCGATCGCTTCGTCGTGAGTGACCATCACGATCGTTAGCTGAGTTTCTTCGTTCAGCTTCTTCAACGTTTCCATGATTTCGCGGCCAGTTGATGAATCCAGGTTTCCCGTTGGTTCGTCGGCCAGCAAAATTTCGGGCTTGGCAATCAATGCTCGTGCAATCGCTCCTCGCTGCATTTCGCCTCCGGACAATTCGGAAGGCCGATGCTTAATACGGTGACCCAGGCCAACCTGTTGCAGGATCTCCATCGCTTCGTGTCGGATTTCTTTGCGTTTGGCCCAATAGCTGAACAGGGAGTGGCGAATCATCAACGGAGTCATCACGTTTTCCAGCAACGTGAGTTCCGGCAGCAGGTGGTAAAACTGAAAGATGAAGCCAAATACATGGTTTCGCAGTTGATCGCGAGCCGCCTGATTCAGGTTGTCGATGCGTTTGCCTTCCAGCAACACTTCGCCGTTGTCAGGTGAATCCAGTAGTCCCATTACATGCAGCAGCGTGCTTTTTCCGGAACCACTTTGGCCGATGACGGAAATGAATTCGCCCCGTTGAGCCGTTAGCCCGGCTCCTCGAAGAACGGGAATTTTGTGCTGGCCTTTGGAGTACGATTTTTCAATCGCCAGCGCGGAAATCAATGGCGTAGTCATCTTCAGAGTTTCAGTTGAATGCGGCCAGTTCTGGCTGTTGTGTGTCATGAGCGTCGTGCTCAGCTGTTCGGAGTTTGTGGACGAGATGCCGAAATCGAAAGTGATTCCGGCTGAGCTCTTTGCAGTGAGTCTATTCGAATCGAAGAGCGCGAACAGGGTGCAGACGGGATGCTCGTCGAGCTGGCAGGACGCTGGCAAGAACGGCGATTCCGATTGCTCCCAAAGCGACCCAGGTCACCATCATGACGTTGACTTGAGTCGGAATCTCGGGGAAGTAATAGATCTTTTCATCGAACACTTTTCGGCCAGTGATCCAGCTGAGTCCGTCTTCAATTTCATTGATGTAACGAACAAACAGAAGTCCAATGCCGACTCCTGCGGCGCTGCCCACAACGCCCAGTCCCAGCCCATAAGACAGGAAGATGCTCATCACGCCGTTGGAGCTGGCGCCCAGGGATTTCAGGATGCCGATGTCTCGCGTTTTTTCCACAACGATCATGAAGAAGATCGCCAGAATTCCGAAGCCGGCAACGGCGATGATCATGAACAACAGCACGTTCAGAATTGCTGTTTCCACCTCAACGGCAGAAAGCAGCAGTCCCTGTTTCGCTTCCCACGTACTGACGGTCACCATTCCTGGAGGAAACGCGGCTTTGATGCGTTTGACAACTTCGTCTGCGTCTTTGTAGTCGTGCAGGCGAATCTGGATCGATGTAATGGCGTCGCCATCTTCAGCAATCATGCCTCGGTTTTGCTGCAGCTGTTCGATGTTCATCAGTACCAACTGGCTGTCGTATTCGCTCATCCCACTACGGAACATGTCAACGACGGTGGCGGAAAAACTGATTGGTTCGGGCGGCGTGTTCGACTGAATCGTTGTGACGATGATGTCATCGCCGGGATTCACCATGTTTACTTTGTGCAGGTTGCCGGTTTCCGGATCTCGAGTTTGAAAACTGGTGATCTGTTCGCCAATGTAAATTCTGGCGGGCATAGGAGCGGCTGGGTCGACCGGTGTGACCGGTTCGTTGCCGTTGAACGGAGAGTCAAGATCCGGAGCGGCGTTGGCAACTGCGTCGGTGGAAGGAGGCGAGTCGAAGTCGGGTGCAGGAAGTGTTGTTGCGGAACCGGCTGTTCCCTTCGATTCAACAACGCTGCCAAACGGTCCTTCAGTTTTGTCGTCCTGAATCATCAGCATCATCTGCTGCTTCATCATCCTGCGATACGACGCGGCTGAATCAGTCAGTTCCCAGCCCAGCGGAGTTTCATAGTCGCGCAGTCGATCGCGAGTAACTGTGCCGTCTTCGAGGATCTGGTTATAGCTGTCCAGGTAGGTTTTTAGCGGACCAACACTGGCCTTGCCGCCTGGATCAATCCCCAGCAGTTGAATTGGCTGAGTAAACGTTTCACCGGTGATGGGATCGTTATAGGTGATCATTCCTGGAACTTCGACAGTTGGTGTCATCGCGGCGATGTAGTCGCCAGCGGCTTCCTGCACGACCTTCATTTGGGCCTTGCCGTCGATAATGCCGTCCATGCTGCGGGATTCGACAACGACGTCGGCCAGAAAACCATGAATACGGTCACGCATTTCGTTGGTGAAGCCGGCCATGACGCTGTTGACCACAATCATGGTGGCAACGCCCAGCATGACGCTCACGATACTTGCCAAAGCGATGTAGCGCGTCTTCAAGTAACGCATGCAAAGCAGTAATTTGTACATGGTTGCGGCACTCCCTTGCCGAGCCTGAATCAGGCAACTTCTACTTCATTCTACGTCAGAAAGACAATTTGTGACTGCCGCCCTTTGTCAGTACGGAATCGCTCACTGCACCTTTCTGTACGCCCCGTCGGGCGTAATTGCGAACCTGGTTTGAGGCAAACGCATAGCCTTCGCAACCAAGTCCCCGCAGTTTGGCAGATTCGGCAGCTTCGATCAATGTTGATATGAAACCAGCGATTCTTGCAGGTAAATCAAGGGCTCCGCCCTTGACCCAGTGGCGTGGATTGCGGACGGCAGGTGGAGAATGCTAATCGCCGAGCCGCTCCGTTGTCGCTACGAAAATCATAGTGGCGCGGTGCGCGCATTATTTTGACTAAGACTCCAGACGGTGATTTTGGGCTCATTGGATCGGGTTCCGGCTGGCGAATTTGGCGTTCGGGGGCACTCAGAAACCCAAAATCGGCGCACAAAAAAACGCCAGAAGCTTTGATTCTTCCGGCGTTTGAATTCACGCGGCGAACAAAATTCGCCCTGTGATTTCGATTCAGATTACTCGCACGTTTTCAGCGCGCGGGCCTTTTGGTCCCTGTCCAACGTTGTAAGAAACCTGCTGGCCTTCGCGCAGCTCTTCATAACGCACGCCTTCTACAGCGGAGCTGTGAAAGAACATGTCTTTCCCAGTACCGTCTTCAATAAAACCAAACCCCTTGTCGGTCATGCGTTTGATCGTGCCTTCTGCCATGTGGTGTACCCAATACTCTTCGAAATGTCGGTTATCGCTGTCGAGTGAAACGTTCACGCGTTTGAGACTAACCTAAGAATGCTTCAACTTGTTTTCAGCCGCTATGCTGCGGCGTTTTATCTTTATGAAATCTGCAAAGCGGTTGCTTGCAGTTTTTGAGTCTAACTTACCTGACTTGGTCGTCTTCTGCGTCGACGCGGCTTTGGTGAATCACCAGAACCGGTGGCTTCACTTGCACGTCGAGACGCAGCGTGTCTGCTGCCGGGAGTACTGGACGGTGATCGTCCATGTCCAGAAGAACGGCCCCCTTGTTGTCCGGATGGACGGCGTCCGCGAGACTGTCCGGAAGGTCGAACACTGGCTGACGGCGCGGGTTCTGTGCCGCCGGAAACCGGTACTTTCTGTCCGATCAGTTTTTCGATGGCTCGCAGATCGCCAATTTCTTCTGAACTGCAAAACGAAACGGCAATGCCTTCCGCACCAGCACGGCCCGTTCGACCGATTCGGTGAACATAGGCTTCTGGTTCGATTGGTAAGTCGTAATTGATAACGTGGGTGACTCCGTCAATGTCGATTCCTCGAGCTGCGACGTCGGTGGCTACCAGCACCTGAATTTCATTATTACGGAACGATTCCAGAGCTTTTTGACGAGCATTCTGAGACTTGTTGCCGTGAATAGCGGCGGAACTGATTCCACTTCGGTGCAGTTTTTCTGCGACCACGTTGGCACCACGTTTTGTCTTTGTAAAGACAATCACGCGTTCTACGCCATCAGCGGTCACCATGGTTTTCAGAAGCGTCTGCTTGTTATGACGTTCGACAAAGTGAACACTCTGGTCGATCCGCTTAACGCTTGAAGTCTTGGGAGTCACGTTAACGTGAATCGGGTCTGTCAACAGGCGAGCAGCCAGTTCAGTAATTTTTGGCGGCATCGTTGCAGAAAAGAACAGCGACTGACGCTTCGCAGGCAGCTTGCTGATAATCCGCTTCAGGTCGGGCATAAATCCCATGTCCAGCATGCGGTCAGCTTCGTCCAGTACAAACACTTCCAGTTGCGAAAGGCTGATGTGGCCCTGATTCATCAGGTCCAGCAATCGACCGGGAGTCGCAACTAAAATATGAGCACCTCGGCCCATGGCGCGAACCTGGTTGCCTTGTTTAACTCCGCCATAAACAAGAACCTGTCGCAGTCGCAGGTGCTTGCCGTAGGTTGCGAAGCTTTCGCCAATTTGAATGGCCAGTTCACGCGTTGGAGCCAATACCAGCACAAGTGGTGAATTTGGCAGAGCCTTGCGATTAAGCTGCCCCAGTCTGTTCAGGATCGGCAAAGCGAACGCTGCCGTTTTTCCGGTGCCCGTTTGAGCACATCCCAGAACGTCATTTCCTTCAAGTGCTGAAGGGATGGTCTGTGCCTGAATAGGCGTTGGGATTTCGTATTTTTCGTCGGCCAATGCACGTCTTAAAGGTGCAATCAGCTCCAGTTCTTCAAATGTCTTCAATTTTGTTCCTCAATCAATGAAATAGTTTTGGTCAATCAAAAGACCGTTATTCGTTGAGAAAGGAACTCGGTCGCAATGATTTTCGGCTTTGTTTATTCAGAAGCCGAAGTGGATAAGGGGTGCCTGAAGTCGCTATCAATCACGGATTGCGGGATTGATTTCGCGTTACTTCGGAGGCGGCAAAATCGTCAGCGATTTTGCGTGTGTTGGTGATTGCGATTGGGCTTAGCCAATGTTAATGCACAAACCGCCGCGTTTACGGCAATTCCGGACAAACAAGAAGTCACAGAATTCAATGCGTCCCGATGACGCTGGCCATGTTTCGTTCATCAACTTGATGAACGTAGATGGCAAATGTGTGGCTAAAGTGCCAGCACCAGATCCCCGAGGTTGCATGAGCATCCAACTCCGCCAAAAACCTCGTCTGACCGGAAAACGCTGTTCATTCGACTGAACAACGTGACTCGCTTGTATCCGGCCACATTCACTCTGCCGTCCAACGACGCCAGAAGCTTGCGGAAGTGTACTACCGTAATGAACGTTCGCCAAGGGGCAATCTTCCGATTCTGCACGGATCGGCCATGCTTTCTGCTTAACGCCGGTTAATCGTCACATTTTACTCGCAGAAACGGCAAGTCGGGTCAGAATGCCGACTCTTTTGAACCGTTGGTCTGAATCGTGTGTCGCAAAAACCAAGCCTTGATAAACCCAGTCAATAGCTGAATGGACGATAACTAAGCTATCGGGAGTTTTCAGGTTCACGCTATCCAGTGCCCACCCTTCTTTTACAGTCAGTTCCTATGACGATCAGCTTTTCATCCGATTCCACACCTCATATCGACGAATTTATCGACGTGCTGCAACGGTCAACTTTGGCCGAACGTCGCCCGGTTGACGACCGCGACCGGATTGCTGGAATGTTGGCTAACGCAGATCGATTTGCGACCGCCAGAAATTCTGATGGCTTGCTGGTTGGTGTGGCTCGAGCAATAACGGACTTTCACTACTGCACCTATCTGTCTGATCTGGCAGTCGATGAAAACTATCAGCGGCAGGGCATCGGTCGAAAGCTGATCAAGCTGGTTCATGAAGCCTGCGGTCTCAACACAACGTTGATCTTGCTGGCGGCACCAAAGGCTCAAACGTATTACCCTCATGTGGGCCTTGAAGCTCATTCATCGTGTTGGATGATTAAGCCCAGCTAAGTGAAGTCAGTTTAGAGGGGCGGGTTCATTGTTCAGTAGCTGGCCCTGCGGTGAATGTCTTGTCGTAAGCAAGCATCCGTCACCGATTCGTTAGTTGTTAGTTGCCTTGGGCAATGTTTCCAGCAAGCTGATCACCGCCCAGCAGGTGCCCCAGTATGTCGCCGTCGCTTCAACTCGATTTTTCTTCGCTTTCTTAGTGCCTTTGACGGACCATGAACCATCTTTGTTTTGCGTGGTTCTTAAGAAACTCACTGCGTTGGCAATGACAGGTTCAGCAAAGGTCACACCGTCGTGCTGCAAGGCGTACATGGCGATTCCTGTTCCAAGTGCATCGCTTTCGTCGGTAAGTAGCCAGCCCCAGCCACCGTCGTCATGTTGAGTCTGAATCAGCTTTTCGCGGCAGGCATCTGCGACTTCGCTGTCGCCACGTTTTCGCGCCCACAGCAGCTTGACGGCCCACCACTCAGTCGATTCACCAACAGTCTGCGGGTTCAGCCATGTGGCTGCTTTGCTGTCAGCTGTTGAAAGTCGTTCGTCTTGTATGTTGAAAAGCTGCAAGGCGTAGAGGGACCATAGTGTAGAAACTTCTTCGGTTTCCTGAACACTGCGTTTCTGAAGTGGAAGTTGTCCACCTGCCTTCCAGTTTCCGTCTGGTTGTTGGCCGGTCAGCAGGTGATCCGCCATTTCTGAGGACCATTGTTGTTCTTCGCTGGGAACGTTGTCAGCGTAAGCAGGCCGCCCCAGCAGCAGTTGGGCGACGACATCAGAACTGCGTTGAAAGGCGACTTCAGCGGGTTCGGTTTCGAAGTCTTTGTTGTTCTTTCCCTGGATGTTCCGGAAGTTGCGAGTCCACTCGTTCCATTCTGACAGGCTTTGCTTTTCAACAGGAAAACCGTGTTCGCTGGCTCTGTTCAAAGACCATGTCATAAAGGTTGAGTGATGGCAGGTGACGCACTTTTTGTCGTTCATCCATTTCTGCCCCTGCTTTTCAATAAAGGGCAACGCGTTTTTAATGATGTCTCGCGCGTTGGCAGCTTCGCTTGCCGCCGACGCAGTTGGTGACGGCGGAGCCTGAGCCACGACCAGAGATTGCACATTGGTTAGCAGCACGCCAATCAGGATTCGGCGACAGAAAGTTTGGGACAGCATTTGTCACCTCAATGAAATTTCAGAAGTTGCGTGGTCTGCCAGTTAGCGGGCAGCAAATGCAATGTGGAGCCATATTATTGTACCGAGGAAACGCGGCAGTTCCCTGTAACACGACCCACAATCGAAGATGCACGCATCTGAAAGCATTTTTGCTGCCGTCTGCGGCTCGCATTTTCAGAATGGTTGGTGTTATCGGGCAAGTCAATTTGGCAGTTTGTTGGAGAGAAGTCTTGACTGGTTGCGATACTACGTGGTTTTGCTTAGTGTCGATTTGGCCCGCGTTTTTGTTGGTGGAAAGCCGGTTTCCGGATTTATGCTCGATTGACCAATCTCTGTGGCATAGTGTTTGCTGAACAGTATGCACAACACGTTGCATCTTGAGGAGAACTGATCGATGTTTGACATGAAGTACGTTTTATATGTGATGATTCCCGGATTGATTATTTCCGGTGGAGCCAGCTTTTTGGTGAAAACGGCGTTCAATCGCTATTCCAAAATTGCCAGCCGTAGAGGCTACACGGGTGCTCAGGCTGCAGCCCGATTGCTGCACATCGCCGGTATTTCAGACGTTCAGATTGTTCCTACTCATGGCTACCTGACCGACCACTATAATCCACAGACAAAACAGCTTGCATTATCTGAAGCAGTTTACAGCAGCAATTCTCTGGCTGCTGTAGGTGTTGCCTGTCATGAGGCGGGCCACGCCATTCAGCACGCGACAAACTACGCTCCTTTGGGATTGCGTTCCGCGATCGTTCCGGCGGCTGGTATTGGATCAGGGCTTGGTTATACGGTGATGGCCGTCGGGGTGTTCATTCACCCGTTTGTTGTTGGAATTGGAGCTGCCATCTTTTCAGCCGTGCTGCTGTTTCAGCTGGTGACACTGCCCGTTGAATTCGACGCAACGGCTCGAGCAAAACGACTTGTGGTTGAAGCTGGCATTGTTGACGAGGACGAGCGCTACGGCATCGACCGGACTCTTAACGCCGCCGCGTTAACATACGTTGCTGCAGCAATTTCGACGTTGCTGACACTGTTGTATTTTCTGATGCGATCCGGATTGCTGGGAGGCCGCGATGAGTAAGCAGCGGCCGGCAGATGTGTTTTCTGGTGTTACAAGATTAATGCGATCGACAATGTCTTTCTGACTCAAGTCTCTGGGCGGCCTGAAACCTGCAATCCACGCCTATCGGCCTTGCTGCGGTGACTCTGGCGTCGCCTGAGTATCACGTTCTGGGCCGGCGAAACATGTTTGACGGCTATTTTGAAAGCGTGTCAAGAGAGTGTTCTTACTGGCATTTTCAGCCTCGAAATAGTTGCCATGGCTGCTGCCGCACCAGAGGCGGTGGAATCCACGCCATATTGTGCCGGAAAATGCGGCTATTCTGAAAACCCGGATCTCAGATGGCTCAAGCCTTGTTTCGATGGTCAGAAATGCGAGAATTTTCGTCTACTGGCGGAAATGACCAACGCGTGGCAGTATGTTGGTTAATGACACGCCGGGGATCGTTATTCAATTAACAAGCCATCCCGCATCCCTACCGAATTTCATCGGAAAATCCTTCCTTACGAAAGCCTCTTCATGAAGTCTGATCAGTCAAAAGCACAGCAACCGAGTCGTCGCAGTTTTATTCGTACTGGGGGAGTGGCATCTGCCGCAGTTGCTGCCGCCATGTCAACCAAAGGCGTCGTGCGAGGCGACGAGCCTGCTTCTGAATCGAAGAGCGACGTGATTAACATCGGCATCGTCGGCGCGGGTGGTCGTGGTGGCGGAGCGTTGAACGATTCTTTGTCAATCAATGAAAACATCAAGTTGATCGCTGTTGCCGACCTTCATCGTGAAAGCGGCGAACGTGTTCGCAAGATTATGACCGATCGACATGGCGAATCCAAGGTCGCCATCGATGATTCGAAGATCTATGAAGGGCTGGATGCTTACCAGAAGGTTCTGAACGACCCGGCTGTTGATGTTGTTCTGCTGACAACGTCTCCCGGATTTCGACCGTACCATATCGCTGAAGCTGTGAAGGCTGGCAAGCACGTCTTTGCAGAAAAGCCAACCTGTGTTGATCCGGCTGGATATCGCGTTTGCCTTGCGGCACACGAAGAAGCGGAAAAAAACGGCACCGCCATTGTGACGGGAACTCAGTACCGCCGCCAAACGAACTATATGGGAGTTGTTCAGCAGATTCGCGACGGAGCCATTGGCGATATCGTGAGCGCAACAACTCGATACTGTTCCAGCGGCATTTGGTACAAAAATCGCAAAGAAGGTGTCAGCGATGCTGAATACCAGCTAAACAACTGGATGCACTTTATCTGGTTGTCTGGCGACCAGATTACAGAGCAGGCCGTTCACAACATTGACACGCTTAACTGGGTGATGGATTCCGCACCTGAATCTGCTTACGGTTCTGGTGGTCGGTTTACTCGTCCGGACGATAGCCAGATGTGGGACAGCATGTCGATCGATTACGTGTACCCGGGTAACCGAGTTCTGTCGTTTATGTGCCGCCAGATTCCAGGTGCCAAGGGCGATAACGGCAGCGTAATCTACGGAACCAAAGGCACAGCCTATATTGGTGCCATGAGCAGCGGATCTCGCATTGTTGACCGTTCTGGCAACGAAGTGTGGAGCATGAAGGGCAGCATTGCTGACGCTTATAAGCAGGAACACAAAGATCTGATCGATTCGATTCGTGCTGGCAAGCCGATTGTGGAATTGAAGCAAACCGCTGACAGTTCTTTGACGGCCGTGATGGGACGAATGGCTGCTTACACGGGCCAGGAAGTGACGTGGGACTTTGTAACTAAAGAATCCACGCTGGATCTGTTTCCGAAAGGACTGACTTGGGAAAGCAGCTTGCCCGCTTCACCGTTTGCTGTGCCAGGCTCTACTAAGTTGGTTTAAAGTTTGCTTTATGTTGCGGCGTGCTTGAATTAAGCCTGATCTTTTAGTGGGCCGACTTGTCGGCAACGTCGTAACAGGATGAAGTCTTTGGGGGGGGGGGCAGCCGTTTGGCTGGCCCCTTTTTATTTCGGCTTGTTTAACTGGTGGCGGAGCAGGTTCATCGCAGAACGATGCAGGGAACATGCATTTTGTTTCCCAGTACAGGATTGTGCATAACAAACAACGCCGTAACACCAGATTTTCAACATTCCAGGGGCCATGCCCCTGTTGGTGAAACGTTTTGAAAACAAAATGCCCACACTGTAGCGCTCGCCAGAAGTTTCTTGACGAAATGATCGGACTGGGGGTCAATTGCTCCAAATGCGGACAGACGTTCGAACTTGCCAGCCAGCCGTCCGAATCGACCGCGCTGGCCGCATCGCCAGACGAACCACGATTCACAGTAGGCAGCAATAACACAGACGACACAATCCTGGACTCCGACGATCGGCAGGCAAATGACTTCGTCCTTAGTTTAAGTTTGCTGTCGAAAGGATTCTGGCTGCTGTCTCGCGGCTGGACGTTGCTGGCGATAAGTCTTGCCGTATTACTGCCGCTATCAACAGCGGGAAGGCTTGAGGCGGTTCCTCAAGAACTGGTGCCAGTTTTTGCCATCGCGATTCGTCTGGCGATGCTGTTTGTTGGATTGTCATGCCTTCTATACGTTGCCGGACAAGCCTGTTGCGTGTTTGCTCATCCGTCTGGAAGTGAGTGTCGCAAGTCGTTGGCAAATGCCTGCTGCTGTCTGTGGTTGGAGCGGGACTACGAATTGCGGGCACATCAATGAAACAGTCTTCTCTAAAAAGCCTGGGCTCCATTCTGAGTGCATCGGCGTTCAATCATTTGCTGAATTACCTTGGCATGGTGGCGATGCATCTTGGCGCCTGGGCTGTGACATTGGATGTCGCGAAGTTGTCACATTTGTATCGTCGTTTTTTTATGTTTCTGATTCTTGGCTTAATCCTGATTGTTGCAGCTCCCGTACCACAGCGACTTATGGTGTATCTGGCAATGGCGTTGATTGTCGGTCTGGCTGTCTTCTTTGTGGTGTTCTCAATAAAATTCGGGGCAGTTCTGTTCAGGCTTCATCGCGTGATTGTTGAGCGACGGCAAGCTGAACGCTTCTGATTTCGATCAGCGCCGATGGGCGTGGATTCGAACACCATCCTTTATAATATCGCCGGGGGTAGTATTTCAGTACCGCGTGTTCGCACTTAAATCCCAACGCGTAGGCTTACTTGCATTGGATCAGGGAAAATATGACGCAGTCCGTTTTTGTTCATTTAATTCCGACTCTGTTCGCTCCTGACGCACTTACCGGCGGCGTGGCGGTGATGGCCGATATTCTGCGAGCATCGACCACCATTACTCATGCATTAAACAATGGGGCCACCAAAGTCATTCCCTGCGCTACAGTCGAAGAAGCCTTGCAGATTCGTCAGCAGCATGCAGGCGACTGTGTGCTGTTGGGTGGCGAACGTGGCGGCGTGAAAATTGACGGTTTTGATCTTAGCAATTCGCCGGATGACTACGATCTCCCAACAGTCGCCAACAAGGTGATTGGGTTTACCACAACCAACGGCACCAAAGCGCTGCTGCGATCCAACAAGGCAACGTGTGTTCTAATTGGCTGCTTCGCCAACCTGTCACGGGTTGTTGAATTTCTGGTTCAACGCAAGCTTCCGGTACACGTTGTTTGTGCGGGCACAAATGGGGAAATCACTGGTGAAGACGTGTTGTTTGCAGGAGCAGTCGTAGAACGACTCATCAAGCAAAACCCGTCAACCAAAATCTGCGATTCCGCCCGAATCGCATTGAATCACTGGCAACGCGAAGTGACTGATGGCAGCTTGCAGAATCTGGAAAAGGCCATGAGTCGGGCGTTTGGCGGTCGAAACTTAATCAAGCTGGGTTACGAAAAAGACATCGCAACCGCATCTGCCGTTGACTCCGTGCCCGTGCTGGGCATCGCTGACGCGCACGGAATCACATTGCACTAAGTAAGACAGTCGCAGGAAGAAAGAAGACATGATCCGAAAACTGACACTTTGCCTGCTGGCAATCACGGCGGCTTCAGATGGCGTTTGCCAGGAACACAGGATGGACATTGACGTTCGCGTGTCCAATTCGGATGCTTCGCTGCGAGGCATCAAAGTTGTTGACCAGCAAACCGTCTTTGCAACTGGCAGTAACAGCACCGTCTTGCGCACAATCAATGGTGGAAAAACGTGGACTCGCTTAAAAGTTTGCGAAGACGCGGAACTGGATTTCAGAGACGTAGAATCTGCGACAGTTGGCAGTTTGATTCTGATGAGCGCCGGGCCGGGCGAGAAGTCGCGGATTTTTCGCAGCACAAACGGGGGCGACTCCTGGAGCCTTGTTCATCGCAACGAAGAGCCGATGGGATTCTTCAACGGCATGGCATTCTCAAAAGACGGTCGTGGCTTGCTGGTCGGCGATCCGATTGACGGTCGACTGTTTCTGCTGGAGACATCAAACTTCGGCGCGACGTGGACACCGTTGGAAGGCCCGGAAACACGGGAAGGGGAATACGGCTTTGCCGCCAGTGGAACGGGAATCGTGATGGGAACGGACGGCCATGCGTGGATTGCAACGGGAGCGGCCAGTTCTCGCGTCTTTCACACAGAAGACTTTGGTAAGTCGTGGAGCGTTGCCGCCACACCAATACGTTCCGGCGAACCCAGCGAAGGCATCTTTTCAGGCGCCTTCCACGAAAACCGGTTTGGCGTGATTGTGGGAGGAGACTACAAGCAGCCTTTCGTTTCTAATTCCAACTGCGCAACCAGCTCCAATGGTGGCAAGACCTGGTCGCTTGCAAAAGTTGAAATGCCTCACAAAGCGTGCGTCAGATTTCTTGACGACAGCAAAGTACTGGCGGTAGGGCGAACCGGAATCATGCTTTCGACCAACCGCGGGCAAACCTGGAAGATGATTGCAGACGAATCGTTCTACACCTTTGATGTCGAACGCCTAACAGGGACCGTTTTTCTTGCGGGAGGTGACGGGCGAGTTGCCATTGGTCGCTTACGACCAAAATAGACCGGGAGGTGAAGTTGTGGCGTCAAAAGCGACCCAATAGTTTCAATTCTGTTTAGGCGGGCCGAATTGGAAGGAGGGCCGCCACATTGCGACTTCAGAATTCCGTAAAATCCGAAAACTTAGTTAGCTGCGGCTGACTGCTGGAATCGAGGCAGCTGCGGCACACCTGTTTGAAGAAGGAATCCCCAATTTCGACGCGCAACGCTGGCCAGAATTCGACAAATTATTCATTTTACCAGCGTTTTTACTACATTTCGACAGCGAGTGGGAACTGAGTTCCGGCCGATACTCAGCAGGAACCGCGAATCCGCCTGGAAATCCGGCAACTCCGGTTTTGGCAAAAACAGACCGACCGTGCGGATTCGTTAGGAATTCCCTGCCGACAACGCATGGTAAGTGACGGAACAACTTGTCAGGCGGCGATTCCAACGGTACTATCCGCGATTCGATTCCCGGGGCATCCTGCGCGCTTGAGCGACGGCAGTGCGACGGCACTTTGCTCGCGCAAATAACTCCTTTGCTGGCAACATTTTACGATTGCTGGCAGGGAGTCGCGGTCTCGTTTGAATCGAGTTCATCTTAGTTCTTGACTGATTTTTTCTGGCTAATCTTGTGTTTGAAGGCATTACAGAAGGTCTGACGAACGCGTTTTCGGCTTTTCGGGGAACCGGAAAGATTACGGAAACCAACATTCGCGACGGCATGAAGCAGGTCCGCACGGCTCTGCTTGAAGCCGACGTGGCCTATGATGTTGCGCAGGATTTCATCAAACAAATCACAGAACGTGCCATTGGCGAGCAGGTTCTGAAGTCTCTGCGACCTGACCAGCAGGTTGTAGGTATCGTGCATCAGGGCTTAATCGACCTGATGAGTGGCGATCACGAGCTGTCGCTGAAGAAAGATGGCGTCTCAATCATCATGATGTGCGGTCTGCAGGGAAGTGGAAAAACCACAACCTGCGGTAAACTTGCACGCCTGCTGAAAGAACAGGGACGTTCGCCGATGCTGGTTGCGGCCGACCTTCAGCGTCCGGCGGCGATTGAACAGTTGCGAGTTATCGGTGACCAAATCGGCTGTCCGGTTTATCACGAAGATCCCGCTAAAAGCGACCCTGTTCAGGTTTGTCGCAACGGTGTGAAACAAGCCAAAGCCAACGGCGCCAACGTCATCATCCTGGACACGGCTGGCCGTCTGGGTATTGATGAAGAGCTCATGAAAGAGCTGCAGCGGATTGACAATCGCGTGTCGCCTGACGTGTGCCTGTTCGTTTGCGACTCAATGACGGGCCAGGACGCTGTCAACAGTGCTAAAGCCTTTAACGAAGCTTTGGAACTTGACGGTATTGTTCTAACCAAGCTTGATGGTGATACTCGCGGCGGAGCTGCACTTAGCGTGCGAGCCGTTACCGGAGTGCCAATTAAGTTTATTGGTGTTGGAGAACAGCTGGACCGTTTGGAGAAATTCCATCCGGACCGCATGGCTGGTCGAATTCTGGGCATGGGAGACGTTGTTTCCCTGGTGGAAAAAGCCCAACAGGAATTTGACGAAGAAGAAATGTTGGCCCAGCAGGAGAAAATGCAGGCCGGCAAGTTCACGCTGGATGACTTCTGCAAGCAGATGAAGCAGGTCAAAAAGCTGGGTTCTATGCGAGAAATCATGAAAATGATTCCTGGCATGGGCAAAATGGTCGATCAAATGGGTGATATGAACCCGGAAGACGACATGCGGCGAGTTGAAGGGATTATCAACTCAATGACGCTTAACGAACGTCGTGATCCGGATCAAATCGATCGCAGTCGGCGAATTCGCATCGCCAAAGGCAGCGGAGTTGAACCAGCAGATGTGAATAAGCTGCTAAAAGACTTCAGCGCCATGGGAAAAATGATGCAGGATATGTCTAACATGGGCCTGAAAGACCGAATGAAAGCCGTCAAGCAAATGGCAGACGGCGGAATGATGAATCCGAACGCCGAACTGCGAGAAAAGAAGCTCCGCAGCAAGCGTGGTCCGGCAGATTCGGCAGAAATACGAGACAAACGTAAGAAACAACGTAAAGACGCAAGGAAGTCGAAGAAACGCAACCGAAAGTAGGATGCAATGTCGGCTGAAATGCACTCGCAACAGCCGACATTCAGGCAATCGACGTAACTTGCGAATTGGTAGATAATTTGAAGACGGCAAACATTGCCGTCTTTTGTGAAATAAGTCGTTATTGATCGAGGCTTCTGGCCTCAGTTACTCCGCTTCGTGCGGGTTTTTGGGAGTGGTTAATGTCAGTTCGAATTCGGATGAAGTTGATGGGGCGTAAGCATCGCCCATTTTATCGAGTTTGCGTAATGGACCGCCAGCGCGCTCGTGACAGCAAGGCTATTGAAGAAGTAGGTTTCTACGACACTTCAGTTGCTGACAAGTCAAAGCGAGTCAGCCTGAACATGGAGCGAATCGAATATTGGCTTTCTGTTGGTGCTCAACCTTCTGAAAAGGTGAATGCACTGATCAAGAAGGTTAAGAAGGGCAAATTTGGTGTGGCTTTGGCTCCACCACCAGCCTTGGCACCTAAAGCACCAGAACCAGAGCCTGTTGAAGAAGCACCAGCTGAAGAAGTTGTTGCAGAAACAGCCACAGAAGCCAGCGCTGAGTAATCTCGCTGCCAAAGCCTGGACCTATGCGATTTGACGTGTTGACACTGTTTCCGGAATTGTTCGAGAGTTATCTTGGGCAGGGCTTGTTGAAACTGGCGATCAACCGCGGACTCGTAGACGTTCAGACACACAACTTTCGGCAATTCGCCGATGGAAAACATAAGCAGGTAGATGACAAACCGTTTGGCGGTGGTCCCGGCATGTTAATCATGTGTGGACCGGTTTATGATTGTGTGGAGGCTGTTCAAAAGCAGCAGGATCGTCCGGGTAAGCTGATCATGATGAGTCCTCAGGGACGAACGCTGGATCAGAAACTGGTCGAAGAACTTGCTGTGGAAGAACGATTGGTTGTGCTGTGTGGTCGCTACGAAGGATTCGATGATCGTATCCGGGAAGGCCTGCAGCCGATGGAAATTTCGGCAGGCGACTTTATCTGCAATGGTGGAGAAGTGCCGGCAATGCTGTTGATAGATACCGTGATTCGCCTGATTCCAGGTGTTTTGGGTGACGAAACCAGCAGTCGATATGATTCCTTCAGCAACGCAGGTTTGCTGGAGCACCCGCAATTTACGCGGCCTCGTGAATTTCGAGGAATGAGTGTTCCGGATGTGTTGTTGAGTGGTAATCACGAAGCCATTGCAAAATGGCAACACGAACAAAGTTTAAAACGGACGGCGGAAAGACGATCTGATCTGCTGGACGACAATTCGCATCGGTCGTAGACCGTCCTGTTGGCCAGGATGGATTTCATCCTGCAGAAGAATAAGGAACCCTGATTATGAGACACGAACTTATCGATTTGGCTGAGAAATCAAGCCTGCGAGCAGAGCCGCTGAACTTTGCAGTTGGCGACACCGTTGACGTACACACAAGAATTCTGGAAGGCAGCAAAGAGCGTATCCAGATTTTCAGTGGCGTAGTGATCGCTCGACGCGGCCACGGCACAGCTGAAATGTTCACCGTTCGCCGCATCGTTGCTGGCGAAGGCGTTGAACGAACATTCCCTTGCAACTCACCTAAGATCGCCATGATCGAAGTGAAACGACACGGTCGCGTACGTCGAGCCAAGTTGTTCTACCTTCGTGACCGCACAGGTAAGGCGACTCGCTTGCGTGAGCGTAAGTCAAAGCCATGGGAATCAGATCCAAACGCTAAGAAGAAATAACATTCGCCGTGTCACCAGAAGTTCGCGCGTCACACAACGACGCTGCAACAGTCAGGTGATCACACAGCGATGAAAACAGAATTGGCGATGGTCTGGCTCACGGGTTCCTCAGACCATCGCCTTTTCGCTGCGCGTTGGTTCAGGTAAGAAGTTCATTGCAGCAGCAAGGCAATCCACAAATCAGCCATCGTCAATTCATGCCTTTTTGCGTGGCATTAAGAACGGTACCAGCAGTCATCAGAGCGACAAGAACAGACCCCGAGGGATTGCGTAGCTTGTTTGTCAGGCTATGCTTAAACGCTGCTTTGGTTACGGCGACAATCGGGTGGTGCGTCGGGCAGTTTCAGGAAACAAACGCTCTCTACTCGAATGCTTCATGCACCTTCCAGGTACTACTGGACAGCACTGGGTGGAGAGTTTGCAGCACAATGTTTGTGAGTCATCCGAGCTGGCAGCTTTCAACATGGGCCAATCGAGACGATCCGTGGATCCAGATTTCGAACAGCGCCAGTCGTATAACGCTTTTTCCCGGGATAGTATTTGATTCCTCGGAATCTGTACTGAAACGGCGTAGATTAAGTGCGACGCACACTGCAACGCTTGCGATTGCTGTTGCCGTGTTTACATTCTCAAATCGTAACCTGATTGCAGGTGCATTTTCAATGATCACACGCGGACGACGACCACGTTGAACGTACTCACTGCGAAAATTACTGTGACGAAGGGGACATGTTTGCCCGTGCTGAAATTCGGGCTTAGCCGAGCGTCATCATGAAGCGGTTTCTTCACAAACTATTGGGTGATAAGGGAGAGCGGGCGGCGGTTCGATTTCTGAAGAAGAAGGGGATGCGAATTGTCGCCCGGCAGTATCGCAATCAGTTTGGCGAAATCGACATCATTGCGTTGGATGGCACCTGCATTGTGTTTGTTGAAGTGAAGACTCGGCAATCTGCAAATTCCGGCCAGCCGTTTGAGGCGGTCGACAATCGCAAACAAAGAAAGCTGACAAAGCTGGCTCTGGTGTGGCTGAAGAAAAACAAACGCCTAAGCCAGTCTGCCAGATTCGATGTGATTTCGATTATCTGGCCGGAGGGTAAACAGGAACCACACATTGACCACTTCATCAACGCTTTTGAAGCCATTGGCGATTGATCGATTGCCATACGTTGCCTGTTCCATTGGCACGTGTCACTGCATTTACTGGTTAGCCACGATGTAACTCATCGCTGATAGATCGGCAGATAACCGTATTCGATACACAGTGCCAGCAGTGACATCGACGTGGCGTAGACGTCTCCTGCTCCGCGTTCGCTGCCATGAATGGGGCGCCAATAGCCGGATGGATTTTGCATGCCAAGAACGGTCTCATACAAAATCGGACGAGCCGTCTTCCATTCCTCACCGCCAACCTTGTACATGCCGACCGTGCAGTAGTAAACACCGTAATAGAAATAGTGTTCCTGTTTGGTGAGCGGTCGTGCCAGAATCAGTTGAGCGGCCGCCATCGTTTCCGGCGTGCGATGTTCTCCACAAACTTCGAGGGCAACGATTCCGGTTCCCGAACGAGTCACCGTAGCGCCGTGTCCGGCCATGTAGCCAAAGCCACCACCCCGTTCGACTCGCAATCGTTTGATATAGGCAATGGCTCGATCAATATTCTGACTGGGCACATCGCACCCGATATCCTTGGCAGCTCGCAAGGCCAGCAATTGCCACGCTGTCACGCTTAAATCTGCGTCGCCGCTGGTTGGTTGATATCGCCAGCCTCCATCGTGTTGGCGTCCCTTGGGATGATTCTGTGCGTCGACGATTAACCGAATCGCTTTTTCCAAAGCTTTCTGGCAACGGTCCGCCTGGTCGCCGCTGACCATTCCGGCTACTTCCGCCAACATTAAAGTTGCGATTCCATGACTATACATGGGACCGTGACTGCGTTGAACACCCACCAGAATTCCGTTCGGCTGCTGTTCGCTTAAGACCCAGGCGATACCTTTGGAGATGATGCGACCGTACGGACCTTCTTCGGGGACATGCCCCGCCGCCATGAACGACATGATCGCCAGCGACGTTGCGGCGGTGGACTCACCGTAGCTTTCGGAAAGCCATGCTCCCGACGGTTGCTGCTGCTTAGACAGCCAGTCCAACGCTCGATTAACGCTGGCGTCGATCCGCTGTTGTCGCTCTGCATCCTGAGCGCACGTATCTGAACATGTCAACGATGCGACCAACAAAAAGGCGACGGTTGCCAGTGCAGCATTTGCGACAGACAGAATACGTCGTTTTCGTGGTGACATAAGCAATCGTTCTTTAACTGGACAGCGCCAGGTTTGATGAAACGTCAGTTTTCTGTAATTCACATCAGCCGCAGGGCGTTAGCCTCGGTTCGTTTGGGGCACGGAAAAAACCGGGGCTAACGCCCTGCGGCTGATGTGGGTTGTAGAAACATTGACCTTTCATTGAACCTGGCCCTGTCCAGCTTGGCAATGTGGCGTATTCTCAACTATTCAAATCGTAAACCGTTTAACCGACCTTTGCCTGCAGACCTTCCAGTCCAATTCTGGCACAGTAGTCGCCAAACGATTCTGAATCGTGGCGTTCAGCTTTGTACGCGACAAGCAGTGGCGACAGCGTTGGCACAATTTCTTCCAATGGCACCATATCTTTATAGATGAAGCACAGCCGAGTGCCTTCTGGGTTTCCGCCAAGGAATACGGTGTACTTACCGACAGCTTTTCCAACCAACCCGATATCGGGTGTATAAGGTCGAGCACAGCCGTTGGGGCAGCCCGTCATGTGCAGAGCAATCTGCTGTGACTGCAGGCCGATTTTTGCAATTTCGATATCGAACTCGTCAATCAAGCCCGGCAAAGCCCGTTCGGATTCTGTAATCGACAATCCGCAGGTTGGAAACGCAGGGCAGGCAATGGAGTATCTTCGCAGCAACGATAGCTCGTCGGCATTCTTCATCCCGTACTCCGCCAGCATGCGGTCAATTTCGGCTTTATCGGAAGGATCGATGTCGCAAAGAATGACGCCTTGCAAAGCGGTTAGCCGAGTGTCCATGCCGAACTTTGTCAGGATGGCTTTCAGTCCGCTTTTGATGCGAAGATCGCCTTCGTCTTTGATGCGTCCGTTTTCGATGTTGACGCCAAGGAACAGTTTGCCATCGCCCTGTTCGTGCCACCCAATGTGATCGTCGACGCCGGTCACGTCAGTCGAAAGCGGTTCCGGAAGGCTCTGGCCATAGTATTCTTCCACTTTGGCTTTGAACTTTGCAACGCCCCAGTTTTCCAGCACGTACTTTAGTCGAGCAACTTTGCGATCTTCTCGATTACCAAAGTCACGCTGAACTTTCACAATCGCTTCGGCGACGGCGACGACCTGTTCTGGTGTGACAAAAGTCAGCTTGTCTCCCAGTCGCGGAAACGTTTTTTCTGCGGATGGAGTTCGTCCCATGCCGCCGCCAACAAGCACGTTGTAGCCGACGATTTTGTCGCCTTCAATAACAGCCAGCAGACCAAGATCCTGTGTGTAAACATCCACACAGTTATCAGCCGGGTCAGCAATTGCCATCTTGAATTTTCGAGGCAGATAGCGATCACCGTAAATTGGCTCTTTGACCGGAGTAAACTCTGTGACGTCCGTTTTCTGCCCATCGTCGTCGGTCAGCCAGATGTCAAAATAGCTTGTCGACTTTGGCTTGAAGTGATCGGCAAGTTCCTGAGACAGAGCCTGCATCTGATCGAAGACAGCGTTGTTTTTGAATGGAGCCGGGCAGCACATGACGTTGCGATTCACGTCTCCACACGCTGCATACGTTGTTAGTTTGGAGTCGTTAATCGCGCGGATTGTTTCCTTCAGGTTGCTTTTCAGCACTCCATGCAACTGAAAGCCCTGGCGAGTTGTGATTCGAACGGTGCCGTTGGCAAGTCGGTCGCACAAATCGAGTTCTGCCAGAAACTGAGCATTCGTAACTCGACCACCCGGAATACGTGTGCGGACCATGCAGGAATATGCTTTATCCTTTTTGGTGCCGTCTTCGTTCTTTTGCTTGCGAACGTCGCGGTCGTCCTGCATATAGCTGCCGTGGTTTTTTAACAGCTGAGATGCATCGTCGCTGAAGCTTGGATCATCATTCTTGAGTTCGTCAGGAATCGTTCCGCGAAGTTGGTGACTGCCTTCTTTAAGGATTTCCAGTTTGCTGAGGTTGATGTCTGCCGTGGACATTTGATCGTTGTTCCTGATGTCTTGAAGATCGAGTAATTATTAACTGCATCCGACCTGCCGAAACAATATTGGGCAGCCGACGCATGATTTTTCAAAAGCAAACTGCACTGGATCGCCGTAGACGCTCACGGTTTAGCACGCTAAAGAGGTGTAGAGAGTATAGGGGCCGTTAAATTGCTTGAATAGTCGGTTTGACGCGTTTGCGAATTCTGATCAATTGTCTGGCGGTTTGATGCATCAGTCACTTCGACGAAGCAGAAATGTGGAGCTGCAATTTCCCAGGCTTGTTGGGTGGGATACAATTCAGCCGCCTGAATCCCAATGCCTCAGAAAACGCATTCTGGCGAGAAAACTGGTTCTCGGATTCGAAATTGCGATACGGCGATATAATGCTGACGTTGAACCGGGTTCTAATCATTGCGATTTCCTGATCTCATGACTGACATGGTGCCCTGGTTTTTGCCCGCTCGATCGTACAACTGGCTTATTAAAACGTGAATTTTCCCAACCGCTTGATTTTGTTTGCCGCCGAAGGCTTTGGACTTGGAAGAATCAAGCCGGCACCCGGAACATGGGGCAGCCTTTGGGGGCTGCCGATCGGCTGGCTGCTGGGATACTTCGACACCACCTGGTGGATGCGATTGCTGGTGGGGTTGGCGATGTTTATTGTGGGAGTGCCCATTTGCGGTCGAGGAGCCGCGTTGCGAAATATGAAAGATCCGGGCAGCGTTGTGTGGGACGAGATGGCCGCCTTTCCAATTGTCTTTGCCTTTGTGCCCCTGAATGATTCCAGAATGTGGATTATTCTGGCGCTGGGATTTGGGCTGTTTCGTCTGTTCGATATCTGGAAACCTGCGCCGGTGAGTCACTGCGATAAATGGTCGGGAGGATTTGGGATAATGATTGATGACACCGTTGCCGCCATCTATGCCTGCCTGACCCTGATTGTGATTACAAGGTTCATTTAATACTTACAGATTTTGCCTACCCACAGCTCTAAGTAAATTCCTTCAGCCCAGGCCTGCCAATGCTTTGCCGTAAGTGCTGACATGCCTCTCAACTCGATTTTCCAGGATGACTGTCATCAAGAACGCCATTCCCGACGCCTTCAAGAAAAACTCCAGCGAATCTGCAGCAGATGCAGAAAACCACGCGGACAGCTTGCACGGACTTACAGCCGTTGAACGCCCGGAATTTCGTGGCGACGTGTCTTATGGAGCTCTAAAGCTTTCCAGCCGCTACATGCTTTCACCGCTGGCCGGCTTCACAACTCTTTCGTTTCGCCGCATCGTGCGCAACATCGGCGGCGTGGGACTTGCGACAACCGACCTTGTCAATTGTCGCGCCTTGTTGTCCGACAACGAACGCACGTTGCAGATGATTGAAACTCACGCAGAAGATCAGCCGTTTGCCGTGCAGATTTTCGGCAGTGAAACGCAGTACATGGTCGAAGCGGCTCAGTATCTGGAAAATCGCGGTGTCGCCACAATCGACATCAACATGGGTTGCCCGGTTAATCGCATCGCAGGAGCTGGTTCTGGTGCTGGCATGATGTGCAAAACCGACAGCACCATTTCCATGGTTCAGAAGATTGTTGAATCCGTAAAGATTCCGGTCAGCGTAAAAATGCGGCTGGGCTGGGACGACAACAACATAACCGCGCCATTCTTCGCTTCGGAATTTGAAAAGGTGGGAGTGTGCGCGATCGCAATTCATGGACGAACTCGCGAACAGGGATTCAGCGGCACGGTTTCTCGACCGGGCATTCGCAAAGTTGTGGAAGCGGTGGAAAACATTCCGGTAGTCGGCAACGGCGACGTTCGCAATGTAGCGGATGCCGCAACCATGATTCGCGAAACCGGTTGTCACGCGGTATCGATCGGTCGAGCTGCCCTGGCGAATCCGTGGATCTTCCGTCAGCTGGAAGAATGGGAACGCACAGGCAGCTATTCGCCCGCTGGCACGTTCGAAGAACGACTGCAGTTAATGGTACAACAGTACTCGTACATCGAAGAACGCCACGGAGCCGATCGAGCGATCATCATTTTTCGCAAGATGGCTCACTGGTATCTGAAAGGCATGCAGATTCGTAAAAAGCTGCGAGGCGAATTTCAATTCATCAAGACTCGCGATGAATTTGACGCCACTCTGGAACGAATCCGGCAGGAAGGACCTGTCGGCGGAAATCGTTCGGGCGTACTTTCAGACTGCCACATACCGGTTCCGGCCGGGCCTGTTTCCAAATGGTAGGCGCGTGGTTCGATCAGTTTGCCAGGCGTAAGTTCAAACCGACAACACGCCGAAACCAGTAAACATCTCCGGCCACGTTCTTACATAATGGAGAAGTAGTTGGCGACAGCGAAGTCGAATGCTTCGTTCGAAATTTCCAGCGGCTTCTGATGATAGTTGCAGTAGTTTCTTACCTGCAAAATCAAGTCGCGAGGCTGGCACAAACGAAACGGACGATTGACGGCCAGATAGTGGTTCTTGATCAGGTGCTCTACGCATTCCGGGCGTTCTTCAAACTTTAACACTCTGCTCATGATCCCGCAGAGTTCTCGGAATTCTTCTTCTGATGGATCCGGCACTTCAATCTTGTAAGGAATACGACGCAGAAACGCTCCGTCAACCAGATCCTTCGGTTCCAGGTTGGTGCTGAAAATAATCAATTGGTCAAACGGCACTTTGATCTTCTTGCCGCTTGGCAGGTTCATGAAGTCGTAGCGTTTTTCCAGAGGCACAATCCAACGATTCAACAACACGTCAACGGGCATTGTTTGACGCCCAAAGTCGTCGATAACCAAAGTGCCACAGTTGCTTTTCAGCTGCAGAGGTGATTCGCAGATTTTTGACGTTTCGTTTTTTGTGATTTCAAGTTCCGCCATCGTCAATTCACCACCGGCGATGACAGTGGGACGTTTAATACGAACCCAGCGACGGTCGATCATCTGAGCATCCAGCAGGCCGGTGCTTTTTTGAGGATCTTCCACTTCTTCATGCACACCCGGGTCATAAACGCGAATGATCTCGCCTTCAATATAGATCGCTCGTGGCATCCAGATCTGCGACCCAAATGCATCCGTCACACGTTCGGCGATACTGGTTTTTCCGTTGCCTGGCTGACCAAACAAAAACATACCTCGACCGGAATTGACGGCAGGTCCCAGCTTGTCCAGCATTTCCTTATTGATGATCAGTCCATCAAATGCCTGTTTAAGCTGGTCGGCTGTTACGACCTGTCCAGCAATGGACTGAGCAGAAACGGATGCGACATAGTCTTCCAGCGAAACTGGAGTTGCACCGAAATAGGTACACTCATCGTGATAGCGTTTGCCACGCTCACGACCACTTTCTGTGACGACATATTCTGAGTCGCCTGTATTTGTCGTTCCGGCGAGGTCAACCTGCTTGTCGGTGCGCAGCTGTCGCATGATCGGTTCGATCACTTTAAACGACAGCTTCATCTGCCCGGCAATGTTACGGACAGATGCCATGCCGACCTGATAAAGATACTTCATGATCAACCGCTCCAGCAAAGAGGCGGATATCCCCGTCTCTCGAATGCTCTGCGGTTGACGTGGAGTAAATTCCTCCGATCCTGATTCGGCAGGTGCGGACGACGTGCGTACGCTGGATTCTGTGGCAGCAGGATCACCCAGAAGTTGATTGACCCGATTGAACAGATCATCAAGGCCGGAAGAAACTGCAGATGGACCTGAATTTGTTTGAGAGGTCAACGTTTCGTCCTTATGGAGGAATCGAAGGGATGCGGGACAGCCTGATGAAAAGCCGCGCAACGGGCCTTCATCAGTAGAAAGACTTAGGTCGCAGTTCTTCGCCCGTCAAACTGAATGTTGCTTTCAGGCAACGCGAACCGGCAGCGGATGGTGAAAGATTCGACTTGTCCGGTTGTTTCAGAATTCACAATTGCAAATGATGCTGCAATATCTTCCGTCATAATTGGCAGAATCGCTCTGATTGAACTCGTGTGAAGACATCAAACCTGCAGGCAGAGATTCGCCGTTATTCGGAAACAGTCAACGTCGAAAGACTTTTCCAACACGTCACAACCAACTTAAAACCACAAACCTGATTCACGATCGGATGCCAGAATATGAAGTTCGCCATTTGCCAGGAACTGTTCGAAGATACTCCATGGGAACAACAATGTCGCATCATTGCGGACGTTGGTTACACGGGGATCGAAGTCGCTCCGTTTTGTATTGCCGACGATCTGCGGCAAGTCACGCAGAATAAATTGATTGAGATGAAGACTGTGGCCGAACAGCACGGTCTGGAAATCATCGGTCTGCACTGGTTGCTGGCCAAAACAACGGGGCTGTATCTGACATCACCAGATCAACACGTTCGCCAGGCAACGGCCGATCATTTGAAGCTGTTGGCCGAAACCTGTGCGACGCTGGGTGGACGAGTTCTGGTGTTTGGCTCTCCCCAACAACGCAACCTGCTGGAAGGCGTTTCCACAGCCACGGCCATGGAATATGCGGCCGAAGTTTTTCGTGATGCGATGCCCGTTTTTCAGCAACAGGGCGTGGTGTTGTGTATGGAACCACTCACGAAAAAGGAAACGGACTTCGTGAATACGTGCGCCGATGCCGTTGAGTTGATGGCGATGGTGGATCACGCTGCCTTCGTACTTCACCAGGACGTCAAAGCCATGCTTGGTGCGGAAAGCGATTCGATTCCGGAATTGATTCATCGATACAAAGATGTCTGTGGTCACTTTCATGTCAACGACATCAATTTGCTTGGACCTGGAATGGGCGACACGGACTACCATCCGATTCTAAAAGCGCTGCGCGATGTTGATTACGATGGCTGGATCTCTGTCGAAGTGTTCGATTACAGCCCCGGCGCAGAGAAAATTGCAAAAAAAAGTTTGGAATATATGCGACTCGTTTTAAGTGAAATTGAAGGTCAATAACGACTCGTTTTTGCATCGAATTTTCAACGTTCAATGAGGCACAAAATAGAGAGTGATTCTGCTTCATTGCGGTTACGTCAACGTATGTTTCCTGTTGATTAAAACAGCGCGGCAACATTGCGAATGTTTAAAACTTCCAATGTTTTATCGAGTGAAATTCATATCAACGATGTTCAACACATGTTGCGTTGAGTTACTGAACACAACTCAACATGCAGACAACAACGATCTGCTTCGCAACATTTCATGCAACCAATTCACGCGCATCGGCAACCTCAAAACAGCATGGCTAACGTCAATAGCATCGGAGCAATTATTCAAAAAAGTTTTCAAACTCGACGTCAGACAACGCATAACAGTCTTGCACATTCTGAGACATTAAATAGTATTCCGCCGAACGTTGGCTGCAGTTTCTACTGTGATACAACGATGGATCGTGGTGAAGGATTTGCCGAACAGCTAACTTCAAGACGGACATCAGTCACAACAGGAATCTGCATCACCATCGCCTTGGTGGCATGGTGAAACAATTTTGGCTTTAGGTTGCTCTTGCCCTTGGTTTTTTGAAGCCCGGTGACTGCGGTAAGACGGCCGGCCGTTGATTTTTTGTTTAAGGAGGAATCCGTGGCTAAGAAGAAAGCAGCTCCAAAGAAGTCAGCTAAGAAAGCTGCACCTAAGAAGTCAGCTAAGAAGGCAGCTCCAAAGAAGTCAGCTAAGAAAGCTGCTCCTAAGAAGTCCGCCAAGAAGGCTGCTCCTAAGAAGTCCGCCAAGAAAGCAGCTCCTAAGAAGGCAGCTAAGAAGGCCGTTAAGAAGAAGAAATAGTTTCACATTGGTGAAATTAATCTCTCAACGGTCGATGACTGAAAATGTCATCGATCGTTTTTTTATGCGCCGCGCAAAGATCACCAAATGTGCCAGCGATATCCGGCTGCCACGCGAACCCAAAGCCACCTTTTGCTGGTCGTCGGTGTTCTGATGTTGGGCAGCCTGAATTCGATTTCCCCATTCCGCTTGACTGACTTGCGACTTAATAACGTTGCAGTGCCAACTGTCTGAAACATAATCGCCGGAAATTTGTCTCGCAGCCATGTAGCGCCAGCAACGAATTGGCGACACCAGATCCAGGGGCTTTAGTCTGCTGGCAGCTGCACAGCGGCTGAATTCGCAAATATAAAAGTTGACTCTTTATGTCAACTTTCCTAAAACCGCGTTAAGAGTTCGCCGATCAGAGGGACTGTAAGGCGGGCTTCACGTTCTTTGTAATCTGACGTGGTAGGGAAACCGTTTTGTCCTTTCCGTGTTGGATCAGCCTGTCGATTCGAATGGTGTTGAAGTTGTTAACTGCGTCGTTCTGGCGAAGCAAATAACTAACACCCGATTCTGTCAGCAAGATCCTGCACCGCACCAAGCAATGCCGTTTTGGTGTTCATGATTTATGAGTTCACTTGATCAGTGTTCTCATCGGTCAGGCGAACGTTTCCTATGTCTTCATCGTCTGCGAAATCGCTGGCAGTGGCTCAGCTTAGACGCCAGTTGCTTCAGTCTCAGCCCTCTGCAACGGAACACAACGTTGTATCGACAGGCTTTCGAACTCTCGATCGCCTGTTGCCTCAGTCCGGGCTTCCAACAGGCGCCGTCATTGAATGGGTGAGCGGTGGTGCAGGCATGCGAGCCACGTCGATTGCTCTGAAAGTGATTGCCGGTTATCTGAAACGACCTGGAGCTCTGGCCGTTGTGGATTCCACTCACAGCTTCTGCCCTGCACAGTTGGAACAACTTGGGATTCCAATGTCGCGGTTGTTGCTGATTCGTCCCGGTGACTCCAGTTCTTCAAGTCCAGATAACGTGTCAGGTAGTTTTTCCGACACCAACTATCAGCTATCTTCAACACAGCGTTCTGAAGCGTTGTGGTCGCTGGAACAACTGGCTCGATGTGCGGGAGTGAACGTTGTTTTAACATGGATCGATCGGCTGTCATCAACAGCTCAGCGCCGTCTGCAGCTGGCGGTGGAAAAAAGTGGAACCACAGTGATTCTGATGCGACCATCCATCGCCATGAATCAGACATCATGGGCGGATCTGCGTTTCCATGTACAATCTGGTTCCGCAAAACCTTCGGCAGATGTTAGTATCGTCGGTCACGGTTCGCGGATGATTGTTAGTTTGGTGCGATCACGAAACTCGGTTCAGCGGCATGGAAACGCCGTGTTGGAATGCCATCATGAAACGGGTGATGTGTTTGAAATTCTGGAACTGGCCAGTGCAGCGCCAGCAGATCCAACTGCCGTCTGAACAACGAGCGGCGGTGGCAGTCTACACGTCCAATGTTGGCGAATCGAAACCAGCAGCTCGCCAGCAAAGACTTCCTGAAGACGACCTGCGTTTTGTGCGTGAGATCTTTACGGCGGCTCGATCCGGTCCCGCCATTGTCGCTGCTTCAGAATACGCATGGTTGGCTGGAGTGCGCCCCGGAATGCCTTTGGCGGAAGCTCGCAGCATGAGCGTTCCCGTGCGAAACTCGCACAGGAATTATCGCCAGCGAAATTCTCAAACACCGGCAGTTCCCACACAGGAAACGCAGTTCTTTGAATGGTCGCCTGCTGCTGATCGAGCGGCCCTGATTGAAGTAGCGGAAGCCACGCGTCGATTTGCACCAATCGTTGGACTGGACGAGACAGCCGTACCGGATTCTCTGATGCTGGATATTTCCGGATGCGGAATGCTGTTTGGCGGCGAATCGTCTTTGGCCGAACAACTGGTCAAACGCTTGAACGCTCGCGGGCTGTTGTGCAGTGCGGTTGTCAGCGATTCAGTGGCATCGGCCTGGGCGTTCGCTCATCCGCGTGGTCACGCATTGATGACCGATCAACATATTTCAGCACAGCGGAATTCGCCGCAGGGGGCAAAAAAACGACAGCCTTCAGAAGCCAGCAGCAACTGGGAAACACCTGTTGTCATTATTCCTCCAGGCCAGGCAAAAGCATGGCTGCAGCCGTTGCCGATCGCCGCCGCTCGAATTCCTCACGCCGACATTCAAACGCTGTCGCAACTTGGCATTCTGACATTGAAACAACTGTTTGGTTTACCGACAGAAGATCTGCCTTCACGGCTTTCCGCAAAGGCCATTCTGCGGTTACACCAGATTTCCGGCATCGACGACGAATTCATCACCGCCATTCCCGAACCCAATCCGGTTGCGGCGATGTGGACGTCGGAATTTCCAGCAACAAATCGAGATGAAGTGCGGCAGGTTGTCGCTCACCTGATTGAAGAAATCGCCGAACAGTTGCAGCGTCGATCTGTAGGAGCCGTTCGCATTTCGTGCCTGTTGAAACGTGAATCGGGAGACAGCCTGTCGCTGATTGGCGATGTTGTGAAACCGCTGCAGTCGGGGGCGGAACTGTTTGAGATCCTGAACATCCGCCTGGACGCTCTGAAAATCGATCAGCCAGTGATGTCGGCCCACATGACGGCAACCGTGGCATCATTGCCCGTCGCGCGACAGAAAGACCTGTTCAACGCTGTTGAACACATCAACCCAGCTGAAGAACTGGCCGTTGTTCTAAACCGACTCACCAATCGGCTTGGCAAAGCGGCGGTGCTGACCGCCACACCGCAAAACGATCCGGTTCCGGAGAACTCAATCCAACTGCGACCGATTGTTGACGAAGGCACTGCTTCAAACAGCAGCCGCGTTACTGAACAACGCATTCAAAACCTGGTAACGCCGGACAACACCACCGCCGACAAAGCGGCCTCGGTCAATCGTCCGCTGTGCCTGCTGTCGAAGCCCCACCTGATCGCGTCCGGCAGTTCCAGCCCATTAACATCAAACTTCACATGGAACGGCCAAACGCACTCTACGGCGGCTTCACAGGGCCCAGAACGAATTCAAACTCAATGGTGGCACGACACCGCGATCCATCGCGATTACTATCGCGTAACAACGAACCACGGTTCGGAATTCTGGATCTTTCAGGAACTGAATTCCAGCCAATGGTTTCTTCACGGTGTGTTTGAATAAAGCCAATGGCCTGGATTGGGGCGCCGTTAAAGATTGATGCCATGCAATCTCAACCGCTCAGCGTCTGCTAAGTCCGCTCAGCTTCCAGTCGCTTCAGCTCGGCAATCAGTTGGTCTTCGCTGCCAAGTCGACCGTCTTCCTGCATGTGTCCCATTTGCGAAGCAAGATCATCTAACAGAGGCTTCAAACCGGCCAGCACGTTGTCGGTGACTCGATCTGTAAACATCACGCCGTCCAGATGGTCGTTTTCATGCTGAACAACCCGAGCTGGCAGGCCGGATAGTTCCATTGAGAAGTCTCGCCCATCAAGATCGAATGCTTCAACGGTAATGCGTTCGGCTCGAGTAACGGGGCCGTAGATTTCCGGAAGACTCAGGCAGCCTTCTTCAGAATCTTCGCTGCCGTTACGCTTTACGATCTGAGGATTGATGAAAACCTGTTCCTGATCAGGTTCGTCCGGATCGCCAGTCGGATTGACGACAAACAGACGATACGGCAACGCCACCTGATTTGCAGCAAGGCCGATTCCGCGAGCCTGATACATCAGCTCAAACATCTGCCCGACCCAGTCTTTCAACTGAGCGTCAATGCGAGTGACGTCTTTGGATTTCCAACGCAGGGCCGGGTGAGGATGGTAAACGATTTTCAGATCGGACATGGAAGCAGATTTTCACGCTACTGGTGCCAATAACCGCTCAATACAAGCTGGGCGGCGACAACAGAAGTATCGCCACAGAATACCATTCCGCAAGGCGAGGGCGGATACAGCTTCCATGAATGCCGCTGAAAGTCCGGTCGAGCCGTAAAAACGTCGCGAACGCAAAGCTAATTCGACTGTTTTTTTGCGATTCCAGCACTCAACGCGGCACCGCATGGCTTAGCAGCTTCAGCCCCATCACAGAGTGTTCTGCCAGCCCGCTATTTTCCAAGGTCTATTTGGCAATTATCTCGCAACTGGAGTCTCCACAAGCAACAGCTTTTTCCGGCAGCGAACGCTTAGTTTGCTGATTGTTTGTCAGCAATTCCCGTCGGCATGTGAAAGTGTTGAAAACGGGGTGTTTTTTGGAGAG
>CALFSX010000167.1 GCA_937916515.1 uncultured Planctomycetaceae bacterium
TCGCTTAGCTAAAACTCACAAACTCACATTCTCAATCAAATTGTCAAAGATCGTTTTGCGTTCAACCTTTTCAGGTCGAACACCGACCGCTGTGTTTTTCAGCGAGCGGAGAAGTGTATCGGGGATCGTTTTAATGTCAAGTGATCAATCGTCGTTATTTTCGACTTGTGTGTCGTTTTGTTTTCGACGAAATCCTGACATCGCCTCCGAAGCACCCACCCGATCGAATAAACAATCGAGCGACAGCCACAATGATCGGGCGAACCGAAAGAAAACGAGAGGGAAAATCCCACAAAACACCAACATCCACGGCAACAGCTTTTCTTTAGGCCACTGCAGCCCAAAGTGCAAAGTTATATAAGTTGCCGTTGTCAAAAACGCAGTTGCCCCATAATTGATATAGGTTGATCCAAGAAAATATCCCGGTGGGCGTGAAATCCCAAACTGACATTCAGAACACTCATTGTTCATCGAAAACCAACCACGAAACAATCGCCCACGCCCGCAAGCAGGGCATCGCAAACTGGCTCCGCGAAACAACGCACGGACAAACGTCAGCCTGCCGATGTCATCGAGGTTAACCGCTTCTTCCTCTTCAGTTGATTTGTTATTCATATTCGAAACACCGCCAATGGGTCTGCCTCACGCACGCTTGCGAATACCGTCGCTTCAGAAAAAGTCAGGCTAAGAGATGCCACCAACGATTCAATCGCTGGCCGCTCACTTGAGTAATGGCCCAACAGGATCATGTTCAACCTTTGCCCACGAGCCTCAAGAGCCGCATGAAACCGCGCCTCGCCGGTCACGAATGTATCACAATTCAAGCGAACTGCATCCTTCAGAAAGTCAGAAGCAGCTCCACAGGCGACTCCCACATTAGCCACTACTGAATCAAGATCTCCGCAGTATTCCACGTAGTCCGCATTCACCGCGACGCTTACCGTCGCCAGAAACTCACGCAGAGTAACCGAGTTCTTCAAATTCCCGTAACGTCCGCCCCCTACAGTTTCATCATTTTCCAGCGGCAGCATTGGACGAACATTCTGAATGCCAAATCGGTCACACAGTTGCCGATTCACTCCACCTGCAGCACTGTCGAAAGATGTGTGAGGGCTGTAAACGGCAATGCGATTTTCCAACAACTGCAGCAGCATGCGACCTTCATTGCTGGAATCGGTAATCTTCTTGGTTCCGCGAAACAGTACCGGATGATGACTCACTATCAAATCCACGCCACTTTCAACCGCTTCCGCAGCAACGTCTGGAGTGAGCGTTAGACATGTCATAATTGAGCTCACCGTTGAGTCTTTCCGCCCCAGCAGCAAACCAACATTATCCCATTCTTCCGCCAAAGCGGGGGGAGCAAACGATTCAAGAAACGCAATTACGTCTGAAACTGTCAGCATCACTATTCTCACGTTATCATTTAGAAGCAGAGCATCCGCCAACCGCAGAAGCCCACCGTCGCAAAAAACAGCAACAATGGAACAAATGAATCCGATCGCATTATACATTGCCGATTGCACGACAATCAAAAGCAGCACCGTGATGCTTACGACAACAGCATGCGTCAAAAATCAATTCCGAACATAACTCAAGCTCGATCAGCCAAAGCGTGAATCGCCAGGCGCAAAATCTACACCAGCTACATACTTTGAACCTATCGGACCCCACGGATCATGTCACTTCGCCTGGCAGTTGCAACCGAAGACTTCGGCACACATCTTAAGCAAGCAATCGGACTCGCTGGAACCTGCGAAGTTCCGGGACTGCGGCTGAATTGCCGTACCGAAGTCAGAGCGGCTGATGCAACCCAAAGCTCATTGCGGCAAATCCTGTTGTATGTTCGCGAACGACAGATGAAGATCGCAGGATTGCTGTGCCCCACCCGCCATTCGCTCTACGATTCTGAATATCTGGAAGAGCGACTTAGTACCATACGCAACTCCATGTCGCTTGCTCGCAAGCTGGACACATCAGAACTGCTGATACGCTGTGGACGAATCCCGGATCCAGAATCAAACACTCCCGCGCCTGCCGTTACTGCCATTGAAATTGACGAACAGGCGAATCCATTTTCGTTTGCAAAAACACCAACCAACACCAGCCAGAACACCGCAGCAACAGAGTTCGCCCTGCTCTGCGAAATCCTGAACGACCTTACCCAACACGGAAATCATGTCGGCTGCACGCTGAACCTGCAGCTCTCGACATACAACCTGCCTCTGGTTAATCGACTGTTAGCTGAAGTCAAAGCTGGCCCAATTAAGATCGCCTTTGACCCGGCGACTGCTGTAATGACGGCCGCCAACGTTGTAAGAACCTATCGAGATATTTACCAAAACGTGGGCTACATTCGAGCTCGCGACGCACTTCGCGACATCGATGGTGCCGGAGTAGAAGTTGCCGTAGGCGATGGAACAGTCGACTGGACTCAGTTTATGCCGACCCTTTCCGAAGCCGACTTCAACGGCTGGATTTGCGTCGAAAGAACGGGCGGCGACGAACGAGCTGAAGATGTTCGCAAGGGAGTATCGCTCTTGAAGAGCCTGATCCCGCTATCCGGTGGTTGAAATCAGATGACATATTGGCCACCATCGTATGATAAGTAGCCGTCGCAAACTCCGAACAACTCCAGCGAACGTAAGAAACGCAGTTCCACTGCGGAGCATCAATGCTTAACGCAAATCCTCACCCGGTAAGCTCAACACATGGCGACAGCCCTGTCGAATTTCGAATCGGTCTAAACGCATGAAGAATCCGCTCATCGCAATCACCATTTTGGCAATGACGGCAACTGGGCTGATTGCAGTCGTTTTTATGCCAGACTCAAGCACGCCCGCTGAAACACCCAAAACCGCTAAGGCCAGCGAGCCCATATCAGACAACACGTCAACCATAAACTCCACCGCCGCCAGTGTTGCTGCCCCCCCAGTAACTCCGATGACGACCTGCAACGAACTTGGATTACCACGCCCGACCGTCAGCGATCATTCTGCACTTCACGATCCACAAATTGTCGAATCCATCCTCCGCAAAGTTCCCGCCCGAATCACCAACGCTCTGCAAATAGAAGCCCCCCAATCAGCCGACGCAGCCCCTGATCAGCCAGAAGGCATGGTGTGGGTTCGTGGCGGAATTGCCGTCATGGGCAGCGACGTTGGCCCGCCAGATGAAGAGCCACCGCACCCAATTGCCCTCGACGGTTTCTGGATGGATGCCACGGAAGTAACGAACCAACAATTCAAGGAATTTGTCGACGCAACGGGCTATGTCACCCTGCCGGAACGCAAGCCCGAATTACGCAGTATTCAACCCGGATCCGGCCTCGAACAACTGGCGATCATGGAAGAATTCAACCAGCCAGGTTCAATCTGCAGCCTGCAGCTCAACAGCCGAGACGACATTGACCCCGCAAAAGGGGCTTACAGCTGGTGGCAATACGTGCCCGGAGCCGATTGGAAACACCCCGAAGGCCCGGATAGCAATATCGAAAACCGCATGGACCACCCCGTCGTCCATGTCAGCTGGCCAGACGCTCAGGCATACTGCGAATGGGCCGGCAAGCAACTGCCGACAGAAGCTCAATGGGAATACGCTGCCCGTGGAGGTCGCAGCGGACAATTTTACCCGTGGGGAAATGACCGAAACCCGGATGGCACCTGGAAACAGAACATCTGGCAGGGAACCTTTCCAATTGAAGATACCGGTGAGGATGGATTCAAAACAACGTCGCCCGTGGCCACCTTCGAACCCAACGACTTTGGCCTGTATGACATGAGCGGAAACGTCTGGGAATGGTGCGCAGACTACTACCAACCCGACTACTACGCAGTCAGCCCTCAACTAAACCCGCCCGGCCCGGAAACCAGCTTCGATCCACAGGAACCTGGAATCATCAAACGCGTGCAGCGAGGCGGAAGCTTTATGTGCAGTGAACAATACTGCATCGGCTACCGAGTCTCCGCACGCATGAAGGGCGAAGAAGACACAGGTGCGTTCCATACGGGATTTCGCTGCATCATAGTGCCACCCAAACAACCAGCAGCAGAATAAGACACAACAGCCCATCCAATTACACGCCTGCACCAAAGCTGAATCGACATTACTTCGGAGACCAGGCAATAAGAGTCCTACTCAAAATGATGCTCGCACGGTGTGTACATCGTTCTCGTAGCGACAACGGACCGGATCGGTGATTTCAACGTCCCACGTCTTACCGCGATCCACGCCACCGGGTCAAGGGCGAAGCCATTGCTAGTACTACAGTCGTATTTCAGGGTTTGGTTTGTGGGGAGCCTCTGGTCCTGA
>CALFSX010000168.1 GCA_937916515.1 uncultured Planctomycetaceae bacterium
CGGCGAGCTTCATTTCAGCTTCTTCTTCAGTAAGCTTGCCTGCTTCGGCGGCTTCTTTAATGTCGTTCATAAACCTTTGATATCGTTCTTTTCTCGCTCCCACCTCGCGGTCCCCAGCGGAAGAGCGCCGCAGTGTCTCCATCATCAGGTTTGCCTGCTCCAGGGAAAGTTCACCAGCCTCGACCGCACCTCCCAGCCGATGTTCGACGGCTTCGAAGTCCTGGGCGTAAACAAAGCTCAATGGAAACAAACACATTGCCATGGCCATCACGGCTGTTCGCAGAGCGGCCGGCGCGGTCCAGAGTTTTTCACTCATCATCACTTTTAACCTTCTCTCAAAACTTCCGCCGCTATTAATTGCACTGGCCACAACCGGCGGACGGATCTCCGGCGAGGTCAACAGTTCTGCCATGTTCAGCAAAGAGTTCGCGTATTGATTCACTTCAGATTTCGAGGTTTGCAGCACGAGCTGGTCGCAAGCCATCTCTTCAGAACTTCTTAGTTGTTGGCGAGCCCACCACATGATCGGATTCCACCAGAATATGACCAAAGCGAGCCACTCCAGCCACCGGAACCAGTGGTCACGCCGCTTAATGTGAGCCATCTCGTGAGTGATGATCAAACGAAGATCTTCCTGATCCAGCTCCTGCGTTGCCCGCGACGAAACGACGATGATGCCGCGCCCCGCCATCCACCAGACAAACGGTGCAACGTTGGCGGAAGTCACAAGGATGTTCGGAGCCTTTCGCAAACCGAATTGACGAGAAACGCTTGATGCCAGTCCCCGACTGAGATCCTCATGCACACGCGCGGTCGCCACTAGCAACCAATGGAATCGAAGGATACGAACAGCAGAAACAGCAAACAGGATCGCGCTCACCACCATCCAAACGACGAGGCTAAGCCGAGCGGCTGAGAGCTTCACAACTGTTGCAGGGGAAGCCGTCAAGTCATTCGGTGACCTGTCGACACTGGCGAAATTCTTGTCCAGTATCGCGCCGGGGCCGACATCGTGATTTGTGACCAGGCCAGCGCTGGCCGGGATATTGGAGCCTGCGACGCTCGGGACGATCAGGGCCGGAATGGCCACGATCGGAGGCGTTACCAATTTGATCAGCACGACAGCCCAAAGGAGATTCATTAGCCCGGGCGAAGCAATTTTCCGCTGCACCACCCATGCGAGGGCTGCCAGGATCGTGGACACCAGGAGGTTACTGAGCGTCGCTGCGACAAGATAATCAACCACGTTTTTGGGCCTCCTCCAACACCTCTCGCAGGCGTCGAATCTCGGCCTTATCGAGTTTGTCGGTCTCCAGCAAATGAGTCAGAAGCGGCGCGATGGAACCACCCGTCAGTTTCTCTGCCAACGATTCCAGTTGCCGTCCACCGTAGGCTTCGCGGCTTAAAGTTGGCGAAAACAACTGCACCCCCAAACTGCGGTCACGACTAACAAAGCCCTTCTCTTCAAGGCTCTGTAAAAGTCGCTGCACCGTCCCATGCTGCGACTTTTCTGAGTCGTCATAGAGCCGTTCACGAATCTGCCGTGCGGTCAGCGGGTTCGTTTCCCAAAGCAGTTCCATCAGAGAGATTTCCGCGTTGGTAAGTCGCTGAATTGCCATTAAAACTCCTTCGCCACCACCGGATACGTCATCGAACCGTAAATGTACGGCATTGTGCCGTATCCTGCAAGGCAGAAGAAATGTCCGCTCGCAAATGTTCTGATGCAGCGACTCCGTAGTGGGTCGCCTCAGAATTTCTTCTAAGATTGCGGCAGGTTTTGGCACTGAGGACGGATACCAACATGTATGGAAAAACAAGAGTCAGATTTTGAACTCACTGAGCCCGGCTTTCTGACGTTGCTGGTCAAGCATGAGCCTGCGCTCCGTGCGTACGCGCGGAGTCTTGTTCCGGACTGGGATTTGGTGGATGAAGCGTTGCAGGAAGCCAGCGTGACCATGTGGCAGAAGCGAAGCCAACTGGAAACGGCGGATGGTTTCGTTCCGTGGGCTCGCGTCATTCTGCGATTCAAGTGTCTGCGACAACTGGAGAAACTGCGTTCGCGACGCCCGCTGCTGAGTCACGAAATGCTCGAAAGGGTCGCTGAACGAATCGAACGTCGGCCGGTGGATGAGCTGAATGAATGCGGGCAAGCACTTCATGCGTGCCTCAATCAGTTTTCGGCCGAACACCGTGAGTTACTGCTCGCCCCACACAGCTCAACCTACACTGTGGTTGATCTCGCAGAGCGCCGAGAGAAATCGCCGAACGCTTTGTACAAGTTACTGGGACGGCTGCGCGAACAGCTTGCCGATTGTGTCCGGCTCAGCATGGCTGGGGAGGTGCGTCAAACATGACATCGAACGAACTAATTCATCGTTATCTGATCGGGATCGCCACAGAGGACGAAGTTCGCGAACTGGATGGTCGTCTGACCAAAGACGACGAGTTACTGGATGAGTTCCTGCTTCAGGCAGAACTCGACGCTCATCTGCGTCAGGAAGCTCAGTGCATCGTAAAACCATCTGACGAGGTGAGCGGGCTCGTTGATAACGGACCCACTGCACGTTCGAACGCGGTTCTCTGGAAGTGGGTGTCAGGATTCTCGACATTGGCAGCGGCGATCCTGCTGGCGCTGGTGATTTTCAACTTCCCGCCGCAGCAAATAGCGATGGCCTATCCGTCGCTGGGAAATTTAAAGGTGACATTCCCCAGGGCAGAACACAACATTTGGGCCGCAGCGGCTGACGGCGATCTGAACGCGGTTCGCAATGAATTGGAGAAACGTGTTTCCGTCGATGCGAAGGCTGAATGTGGACTGACTCCGCTGCATGTCGCGACTCTGTTCGACCAACGGGAGGGCGTCCGATTGCTGCTATCGAGTGGTGCTGATGTGACGCTTACCGATCAGGGAGGAAACACCGCGCTGCACATGGCGGCCTTTCTGGGACACACCGACATTGTACGTGCGTTGCTGAAAGCTGGAGCAGATCCTGCGGTTCGCAATCAGCTCGGCTTCAGTTCCGTGGACAACGTGGCCGTCAAGTGGAGTTCGGGTTTGGAAGCCTACTACCACAACGTTGAAAAAGTGTTGAACACGTCACTCGACCTGGAACGGATCAAGTCCGAGCGACCGAAGATTCTGCAACTACTTTCAGCGGCGAACATAAACGCACCGGACCGTACACCAACAATCAGCCTCTGGCAGGCCGCCATCACCGGCAACACTGCGGCGGTCGAAGAACACATCGTGGCCGCTACAGACCTGGACGCGAAAGAGGACTATGGAGGCAGCACGCCTTTGATTCTGGCCGCAGTTTTTGGGAAGAACGAAGTCGCAAGGATCCTCATCGATGCCGGAGCTGATCTTGAATTACGAAATAGCAAAGGCAGCACGGCACTTCACCAGGCATGCTTCTTCTGTCGTCCTGAGATCGTGGAAATGCTTTTGGTTGCGGGAGCTGACCCAAGTCAAACCAACAACGATGGACGTACACCGCTGGAAATCGTGACGCTCGACTTCGACGAAGATCTTCAGGGAGCGTACTTGCACGTGTACGACTGGCTCAACCTGGAACTCGACCTGGACGACATCAAGAGTACGCGAATTCAAATCGCAGGCATGCTGAAGGAGCACAAAACATCAAAGGGAAGCGATTGATGCAGAGTTCGGAACCAGCCCGCCGACACGACCTTGATGCTTTGCGAGGATTTGCAATGCTACTTGGGATTGTCCTGCACGGCGCAATGTCGTTCATTCCCGGAATCGGTATTATTTGGGGAGTCCAGGATTCTCAGTCCAACGGGTTCTATGCCATTTTGCTGGCGTCGATTCATGGATGGAGAATGCCGTTGTTCTTTTTGGTCAGCGGGTTTTTCACGGCAATGCTGTGGAAGAAACGCGGGCTGCATGCACTTTTGGTCCATAGGTTCAAACGCATCTTCCTGCCGATGTTGCTCGCAATGTTGACGATCATTCCTGTGATGTTGATCGTTTCAGGTTACGTGCGATCGCAACCCGCGTCTGAATCGGCCGCGACTGTGACGGACGGTAACACGGACTCAGAGGAACCTGGCGAACAACGCGGTCTAGCCGAAATCGACGTTTCGGCTGCTGTGGTGATGGGCGACCTGGATTCACTGAGTACCTACCTGCAGAACGGAGGAGACGTCGATGCCAAGGACGCACACGGATCGACTCCGATGCATGTGGCCTGTCTCTTCGGCCGAGCCGACGCGGCTGAGATCCTGCTTGATGCAGGGGCGAGTCTGGAAGTAACGAACAACGAAGGCGCGACTTCGGAACACCTTCTTGCACTCGATTGGGAAACAACTGCGTATATCGCTGAACTGGTCCAGGTGCCAGTTGACCGCGACGAGGTGCTCGCGGGGCGTCAGCAGATCGCGGATGCAATCAAAGAAGAAACGGGGCGAACGGCTCAAGTGATGACAGCCCGTGACGCACGGTCAAACGGTTTGGAAGGGCTCATTGGCTTACTATTTTTCGTACCCGTCTTTCACCACTTGTGGTTTCTGTGGTTCCTTTGTTGGTTTGTCTGCGGATTTGCGTTGCTTGTAAAGCTAATGCAGACGCTGCAAATTTCAGCCGTGTCTGACAAGTGGCTCACATCCTGGCTGCGCTACGTCTGGCTGATCCCGCTTGCCGCCGTGCCTCAGTATTTCATGGCCAGTTCGCAATACGCTTATGGACCGGACACGTCTGTCGGTCTTCTGCCGCTTCCGGCAGTGTTCGCGTACTACGCGATATTTTTTGGCTACGGGGCGATGTACTTTGGCGCGAACGACCAGTCAGTTACGGTTGGCAAAGGATATTGGTGGACACTCGCGGCAGCAGTGCTCGTCCTTTTCCCAATTGGGCTTGGCCTGAACGGGCCTGACCGGCCCGGTAATCGGATCGTGTTTGCCGTCATGCAAGCCAGCTACGCATGGGTGATGTCGTTCGGAATGATGGGCTTGTTCAACCGACTCTTTCGTTCGCAGCAATTCTGGGTGCGCTATCTGTCTGATTCGTCGTACTGGCTTTATCTGGCCCATATCCCACTCGTGATGCTGCTGCAGTTTTTCGTGCGTGACTGGTCGCTGCCCTCTCTACTGAAATTCGGATTCGTTTGTTCGGCCACCACCTTTTTGCTGCTTGTTAGCTACCAGCTATGTGTACGAAACACGTGGCTGGGAGCTCTCCTGAACGGAAGAAGATATCCAGGACGTAAGGAAAGCACACAGACGCGGGAGTCAACCCTTCAGGTTTCAGCACCTGCAATACAGGAATCCATTTGATGAAAACGATACTACTCACATTGTTCTCGATTGCCGTAGTTTCCACGCTGATGTTCGTGCCAGCGAGCCAGCCCCGTGCCGGCGTTGCGATTGGCTCCGATGCCAATGCGACGAATGCAGGCAAACCTGAACCACTGGAATTTCAGACTGTTGGCCATCCAACTTTTGTGAGTCCGCATGCCAACCCGATTGCCATCAGTGGCGATCACGTCTTTGTCGTCAACACACCCGCCGACACGGTGGATGTCATCGACGCACGCACGCGAAAATTGGCACATCGCATTCCCGTGGGCGTCGATCCGGTCAGCATTGCCGTCCGACCGGATGGATTGGAAGTCTGGGTCGCGAACCATGTGTCAGATTCCGTCAGCGTTGTCGACAATGATTCAGGCAGTCCGACCTATCTGCATGTCGTGGCGACGATTCAGGAGTTCGATTCAAAACGTGCCACGACCTTCGACGAGCCAGTTGGGATCGCCTTCGCCAGCAACGACAAGGCGTACGTGGCGCTCTCGTCCGAGAATCAAATCGCCGTTGTGGACGTGGCTTCTCGACAAGGCACCAGGCGTTTGACGATTCCGGCTCAGGATCCGCGCGCCATTACGGTGCGCAACGGCAAGCTGTTTGTCATTCCGTTTGAGTCCAACAACAAGACACAGCTTTCAGGTGGCAGGAAGGACGACATCGACGGTGAGCTCGTCACGTTCGATGCATGGGAACATTCCATCATTCACAACAATGTGCTGTCGCTCGGACATGTTGTCGACATCATCAAGCATCCCGAAGTACCGGACCGGGATCTGTTTGTCTTTGATACGGAAACCGATCAACTGGTGGAAACTGTCGATTCGCTGGGGACGCTGCTGTACGGTCTGACCGTCGCGTCGGACGGCACCGTCTACGTTGCCCAGACCGATGCCCGCAACGATGTGAATGGGCGATCCGGAACGAAGAAGCACGACCTGAGTCAGCTCGAAAATCGAGCGTTTCTCAACCAGATCACGCGTGTCGAATTTGGTGACAAGGGAGAATCGCGTCAGCCCGAGTTCATCGATCTGGAGCCGCTTCCGCCCAAGCATCCAGAGCCGGAGCAGGCTCTCGCCACTCCCTTTGCGATTCAAATCAGTGACGACGACTCAACACTGGTCGTCTCGGCGGCCGCTTCTGACAAGGTCTTTACAGTCGACGCCAAGAGCGGCGAGGTGCTGGGACGCGTCGACGTGGACGCAGTTCCGCGCGGAATCGCATTGCAGCAGAACAACGGACGCCTCTCGTCAGCATGGATTCTTAACGCGGTTGCCAACACAGTGAGCCTTGTTGACCTGACTAATCGTGAAGTCCCGCAAATCATCTCGACCATCACGCTCAGCGATCCAACTCACCCGGCCGTCAAGCGAGGACGAATGGCGTTCGAGACGGCAGCGGCTTCGTCGACCGGGACTTTCTCATGTGCGAGTTGTCATCCCGATGGGCATACCGATCAACTGCTTTGGGTTCTGAAGACGCCGATCGTCACTGGCGGTGACCAGATCATGCCTCGCAGCACGATGCCGGTCCGCGGACTGCGCGACACAGCGCCATTTCATTGGGACGGAATTCCCGGCGACCCCTATGGTGGCAACAACAGCGCCAACGTTCATGGAAATGACAGCCCAAATTCTGACGCGGACCCTGCCAACAGCGTGCGACATCTGATTGATGGCGGACTCGCTTCGACGATGGCTTTCGCGGACGAGAGTTTCAGAAACGACGAAGACAAAGTCGGTCGGCTTTCGGCGGCTCAGCGAGATGACATGGCGACGTTTCTGCTGAGCGTTCCCTATCCGCCCGCCCAACGTCGACCGTACACAAGCGAAGTGACTCAGCGGGCTCGCGATGGATTTCGCCTGTTCCACATCGATGGTGACAACGATCCCTCCAAGCCCAAAGCAAACGTATGCGGAAATTGCCACCGTATGCCGCATCTGGTCAGCACCAACACACCGGGCACCGGAATGGACGCGCCGACCTGGCGAGGTGCATATGATCGCTTTCTGATTTTGCCTCAGGGGCGATTGAACATTCACCAGTTTCCGTTTTATCGTCGAGTTGCCGAACGCGGCCAGCCAGAAGAAGACATCTGGCGTTTCTCATGGGGAGGCCGCGAGCGATTCAATCCCGTGTGGGATATGGTGCTGGAAATGAGCACTGGATACTCCGGCGCATTTGCGCGGCAGGTGACGCTGACCAAAGATTCGATTGCTGATGAATCGACTCTCGAACTTCTGGATGCTGTGGAGCAAGCATCGCGAGAAGGTGCTGTTGTACTTCAAGGAGATGGTGTTCGCAGTGGCGCCGATTCATCCTCCGCCGTCAGCTTTCAGTTTGGCGAAGATGGTCGATACCACGAGCAATCGAGTGACTCGTCCTTCACGCGAGATCAGCTCCTCGCAAACATTAAGGCAGGAAAATTGTCGATCACACTCACCGCTCGCCACGGAGAATACTGTGACGTTGAACATCCGCAGCCAGCTATCTGGACGGTCGGACCGATCGAAAAACAACGCGGAAAGCAGAAGTTCCCCGTTTTGTATCCTGGCGAATCCGAAATGCTGGTCAGTGGACGCAATGTTGACCAGCAGGCTCGCATCTTCATTGATGGACATCGAGTCGACGGCGAAGTTGCATTGAAACCGAACGAACGAATTGTAATCGACTTGAAGCAGCGACCGGAAAACGGCATGCACTTACTGCAACTGCAAAATCCAAGCGGCCAGTTCAGCAACGACTTCATCCTGACCGTTGCCGAGGCCAAACCACAAGAAAAGAAAGATGATGACAGAGACGCCAAACAGCCAAAGCCGAAGACTCTCGCTGACGCTTTGAATCAGTCGGGCTGGGATCGCCTGATTGGTACGTGGGTCGACGAAGGCTCTAACGGCCTGGGCCTGAAGCTGTCGTTCCAGTGGAAAATCAAAGACCGAGTGATCGAATCAGAATCAATCGATCCAGGCCGCACGTCGGTCTCACTGATCAGCGTCAACTCGGCCAACGGCGACACCTTCCAGGTCGGCGCCGACAGCACTGGCTCGTCTCACCTGGGCACCTGGACTTTTCAGCAAGATGACGCCGCCGTCCTCAACCTGGGCTACACCGATGGTGACGGCACTCAGGGCCAGATCACGCTTCGCTACAGACTGACGGATGACGATACGCTCGACTTCACGCTTGCGCTTCCCCAGCCAATCCACGTTCGCTTGATCCGGGCGTCTGAATGACGCGCCCGTGTCAGCTTTGAAATAACCGAAGAGGAAAACTCTCACTCATGCACCAATACGTTGGAATTCTGATGATTGCAGTCGGGTTATTAATGCTGATCTGTGGCACAACGAAAAGCGAGTTCATTGTCTACCGCCTGCTGGTCGCCCGATCCCGACTCCTCTGGGGCGACGGGGACGCGGTTCATCGCTTCTACCAGTTCAGTGGGCTGGTCGTTGCAATCCTTGGCACGCTATGGGCGATGGGCATCATCTGGCGTTCCTAAGCAGATTTTTCCTCTTGGTCATTGAACCTCCTCAATACCTGAGTCACCCTCGCCCGGCTGACGACGCCAAGGTATCGAGCCAGTTCAGCCCACGTTTGAACCACACCGGAGTCCAGCAGCGACTGGTAATACACAGGCAGTCTCATCCGACCGGGCTTTGGCTTCCACGGGGCGGGTTCGGCCGTTGGATTACCTGAAATGGATTTCCCGTAGTGGAGTTCAGCCTTCGGAGATCGACGTAAGTTGTTGACACAGTAGGCGCCTACCTCAACGAGATCGGAGAGCCTCTTGCGAATGCGACAAATGCCTTGTCGGTTAACAAATCAGCTGGATAGAGACACGGCTATGCTTGCTGTTTCCAGATTCCATGTGGCGATCTCCACTGCAAAAAGTTCAACTGGTGTCCTCGATCCTCCACTAAAATTTCTGACAGCTGCCGATCGCTTCGATCAGCAGCTTTTTTATTGGTGTCATGGAAGCCTCCAGAGTTCAATCAGCAAACGCAGTGATTGCCCCGATTGACCGAAACCAAATGCTGGTAGTAACATCTGGAGTTCAATCGTCCAGTAGCTTCTGCGGTTAGAATCCATGTCGCTGCTCTTCATCTGGTTGGGGTCTGCAGCGCTACGAGAGAGGCGCGCTCCCTTCAATTCCGGTCGAAAGTCATCTCGATGTGACGAAACCACACGCCTGCGGCATCCGATGTTCTGACTCAGGACACGCCCTCCTTATGCACTTCATCGAGAACGCGTCACATCTGGCTGTCATCACTCCGACGACGGAATCGAACGAGTTTCTTGGTTGCGTTCAGACCGTGTCGAATCCGCCTCGGGTAAGTCGGCAAAACCTTGATGTCTGGCGGATCCTTCCGAGTTGAGTTAATTCAATCAATATTTCGCGTCAGTCACAGAGCCGGATAACGTACGTGAGTTCGGTAACTTGCAGTAAATCCTGCAAAAAGCTTCGGGTACGACGTCTTCTTTCGAACCGCCAAGCTGAAACACTGCATCAAAAGGAGCGCACTGACCGCGAGCACCAGACAAAGTGGGAACCGTGCCAAATCTGCCGCAGCCAGCCGCTCACAGAGCGATGTGAGCATGCTTCTTCAATGTGATGGTGGAGCTTGATGTCGTTATTCGTGGCCTGTGTTGACGATGAGAAAACTCTACTTCGCTGGTTGTGGGCCGAGCCAGAACCACAGGCCGATCGTTGCCCAGGCAAGAACGACGCCAGCCGCCATTGATGACCAGAACCCGAGTCCGATGCGTTCTGAGAAGGCGATCGGAATGAACAACGGAAGGCCGAGCGGAACGAGAACCAAGGTCTCACGGGCGAGCCGCGAGACTGTGGTCATGTCCTGCTCTTTGTTCCACACGGCGACGAAAGCCACGATGCTCACGATTGGAAGCGTGAGCAACAAAGCCCCGAGTCGCGGGAAGCGATCAGCGAGTTCCGACACGCCTGCCACCACGAGACCGGCAATGATCGCTCTCCACCACATGTTTTTACTCCACTCAAATTCCGTTGGTTGGGACAGAATTACTCCACTGTAACGGGCACATCAAAAGTCGCCGCGTCTGCACCGGACGGGACAACACGAAACCGAATGACCACGCGGGTTACACCCTTTGGAATTGCCAATGCTCCCTGAGCGTAGTGAGCTGGTTCTTCTTCGGTTGTCGGCTCGTAGACGGTGGCGACTTCCTTAGCCAGTTCCGTTTTGCCATCGGCACTGAACAGAGCATTGAAGACTTTCGCGTCACTGATAGCTTCGCCGCCGCGAGTGATGGAAACGGCCGGTTCGACTTCTTCACCTGCGTGCAGGTGCTTGCCGTGATGGCCGAGCTTAATCGTCAGGCCGGCATGTTCTTGGGGTTCGCCTTCCCAGACAAGTGCGTCGTCTTCTCCGTGAGAATGCCCACCGGCGTGGCCGTGAGCTTCTTCCTTGAAGTTGCCCGCGTAGGGCGTGCCGTCGACTTCAGCACTCATCGTGCCTTCGTATTCCATGACGGTTGCGAGTCCATCGTGTGTTCCGACAAAGCGAGACGACTTTCCGCCTGAATCACCATCCATTGGCACCGGCAACAGGTCGATTTGTAGTTGTGGCTTCTTGATCGTCAGTAGAAGGGATTCCGCCGTGATCGGTTCAGGCGTTTTTTCATCACTGCCGAGAACGTAGACGGTGGCTTCTTTCTTATCGTGGTCAACAGTGAATTCGACGTGGTACTTACCGCCGCCCCAGTCGGCGAGCGTTCCGTCGTGCGGCCCAGCACCATGACCGTGGCTGCCTTCGCCTTCATGTGGATGGCCATGGTCAGATTCGGAATTCGCTTCGGTTCCAGACTTTTGGGCAGTGGGGGTATCAGACTTCTTTTCGCTGCAACCGACGATGAACGAAACCGTCAGAAGCGTTGCGATGGGCAGGTATGTGAGAGATGTTTTCATTGGAAGTTCCTTTACCAAAGGGATTGTTGTCCTTGCGAAGATGCTTGGACGTAATTGGATCACAGTGCGGACGGCAGTTGCGTCAGTACACGTTCAAACAAAATGAATCTATGGGTCGATGTGTTCTCATGATTCTTCGAGTTGAGTGAGTCTCTGGGCGTCCTTGCCGCTGAATCGCCAGAAGATTCCGGGGTGAATCAGGAACTCGCAGAATGTCGACGTGATTAGCCCACCAAGAATCACCGTGGCGACCGGATATAGGATTTCGCGGCCCGGTTCCTGCCCACCGAGAACGAGCGGCAACAGTCCAAATCCGGCGGTGAGTGCTGTCATCAGGACTGGGGCGAGTCGTTCGAGACTTCCGCGCAGAATCATTTCGCGGCTGAAATCTTCACCTTCTTCTTTCATCAGATGGAAGTAGTGAGTGACCAATAGGATGCCGTTCCTCACGGCAATTCCACCGAGCGAAATGAATCCAACGAGACTGGCAACAGTCAGTGACTGATTCGTAATCACCAATGCCAGCACTCCACCGATGAACGCAGTTGGCAGTGCATTCAGAATCTGCAGGACAACGCGAACTGAGGGGAATAACAACATCAGCACGACGAACATGCCGACAATGGAAACACCGGCCAGCACCACGATGGTGCGACTCGCACGCTGCTGACTTTCAAACTGACCGCCGTATTCAATGAAGTAACCTTCCGGCAAATCGATTTGACTGTCGACCCGTCGCGTGATCTCTTTTACGGCACTCGCAAGGTCGCGGTCCTGCGTGTTGCAGCGGATGACCATGCGACGTCGAGCGTTCTCGCGGTTGACGGCGTTTGGACCAGTTCCCGGGCCGATGTCGGCCAGTTCACGAAGTTCGATCTGTCCGCGATCGTTCGGCAGGTCAATTCGTAACCGGCCGAGATTCGCGTAATCGGTGCGGTAGTCTTCTTCCAGTCGCACCAGCAAGTCGAATCGTCGCTGACCTTCCAACACCTGAGAAACGACTTCACCTTGAAGTGCCGTTTGAACGATGTTGGCGACGTAGGCCCGCGTGACTCCATGGAAGGCGAGGTCATCCGTCCGAAGCTGAATGTGCAGTTCCTCGGTTTGCTTGATCGGTTCAATCACCGGCGGCGTGATGCCGTCAATGTTCTGCACCGTGGATTTCACCTGCTCCGACAGTTGTTGCAGGATGTTGATATCGTCGCCATGAATTTTGATGGCAATCTGGGCGTACACACCAGAAACCATGTGACTGATCAGGTGAGCCAATGGTTGTTCAACTTCGAGGTCGACACCGGGAACTTCTTCACCCAACTCATCGAGAAGCTGTTTCAGGATGTCTTCCCGACTCTGCTGGCTATCCGGGTTCATGCTCAGGATGTATTCACCTGCGTTGACGGGCGAAGCGTGTTCGTCCATTTCCGCTCGTCCGGTTCGACGCACAAAATGCAGGATGGCACCGTCGGGGTTCTTTTCAGACTTCTGCATCTCACGCAGTTTCTTGTCGATCAGTCCTGACGTTTGATTTGACGCATCCAGTGACGATCCGGGCGGTAGCGTCATGTTGATTTGCACGCTGCCTTCGTCGAATTCCGGCAGGAAATTTCTGCCAAGCTGAGACATTTGCCAGCCAGCGACCCCGACGGCAACCCATGTCAGCAGCAATAGCAAGGCCGGTTGTGCCATGCTGAGTCGAATCAGGTAGCTAACCATCCATTTCATGGTTCGCAACAGGATGCCATCCTTCTCAGCATGAGCGGCTTTTGATTTGGGCAGCAGATAAAGCGATAACACCGGTGTGACCGTCAGTGACACGAATAACGACGCCAGAATGGAAATGATGTACGCCACTCCCAGCGGTGTGAATAAGCGGCCTTCAACGCCGGATAGTGCGAACAGTGGCAGGAAGACGAGAATCACGACGGCAGTTCCGAAGACGATCGCACTACGAATTTCTTTACTGGCTTCGTAGACAACCTGAATGTCTGGCCGTGGTTTTTCGAGGGCGTTGTTTTCTTTCAGTCGACGGAAAATGTTTTCCACGTCGACAATCGCGTCATCGACGAGTTCTCCCATTGCGACCGCCAGTCCGCCCAGCGTCATCACGTTGATGGATAGTTCGGTTCCCGAAATGTAGCCGATCAATCGAAATACGAGCGTCGTAATCACCAGCGACAACGGGATGGCTGTCAGCGTGATGAAAGTCGTGCGAAAGTTCAGCAGGAACAGAAACAGAATGATGATGACCAAAAAGGCACCAATCACGAGTGCTTCACCAACGTTGAAAATACCGCGATCGATGAAGTTGCGGAGTTGGAACAACTCAGGATTGATGGCAATGTCCGCTGTCAGCGATTCTTCTGCTTCCGCAAAAGCGATTTCCAATTGTTCCGTCAGCCCACGTGTGTCGACATGAGGCTGTTTGACGACTGTGAACACCACTCCCGGACGCCCGCTGACACTGCCGTCGCCACGTTTGAACTCGGCACCTTCGACAACACTGGCCACCTGACCGAGCAGTACAGATCGCTTCTCGTTGGCTTTCACCGGAATCTGCCGCAAGTCATGCAGCACTTTGTAAGGTTCGGGACCGAGGCGCCCGAGAACTCGAATGGGGCGTTCCGTTTCGCCTTTCACAGCGAAGCCGCCGCTGGTGTTGATGTTGCTGTCTTTGAGGGCTTGCTCGACCTCCTGCAACGTCACGTCATATTCCAGCAACGCGGCCGGATCGATCCGTACTTGATACTGTTTTTTATCGCCGCCCAGAATGAACGCTTCCGCGACACCTGTCACCTTGAGGATGCGCGGACGGATGATCCAGTCTGCCGTAGTTCGCAGGGACAGTTGGCGAGAGGCTTCGGATGGGAATTCCACGTCATGCAGTTTGCCGTCGATGGTGATCGTCGCACGCGGCGTCTCTTCGACCTGGAAGAGATCGTCGCTTCGACTCGGTGCGTTCCAGCTTATCTCGTCAACAGCAACCGCCTTCCACGATTCCACCCGGTTTCGTTCCATAGGTCGCCAGACATGAATCGTTGGCTGTGCGTCTCCATTCGGAATAAGTTCGGCAATCAGTCCGGTCTTTTCGATGGGGTACAACTCGCCATCATTTGGTCCCTGTTGACGGTAGATTCCTGCAACGACAATCTGCCCCATGATGGACGCGGGTGGCGTCATTTGAGGCCGAATGTCTTCCGGCAGGATTCCTTCGAGCGTTATCAGGCGTTCCTGAACCGTTTGACGGGCCGACTTGATCTCGGTTTTCCAGTCAAACTCGATGTAGATGACGTTCAGCCCCGCTGTCGACTGACTACGAACGGCCTGGACTCCATTGGCACCCAGTAACGCAATCTCAATGGGTTGAGTGACCAGCGTTTCGACCTCTTCCGTCGCAAGGCCGGGGCATTCTGTGATGATGATGACACGAGGGCGGTCGAGGTCCGGAAAGACATCGATCGGCATCAGCGTCGCGAGATAAGAGCCGTACACGAGCATGACGACGCTGATCACGAGGACCAGCATGCGGTAACGCAGTGCGAATCGAATAATGGCGTTTAGCATTGTGCTTTCCTCAATGGCTTGCGTGGACGGTGCCGTCCGCGTGAACATGAACGTCAGCACGCATGCCACTTGCCGCTTGTGCTTTCAGCACACGGTTAAGTGACGCCGCCGCACTTTGCGCGAGATAGAGACCGGGAGTTACACTGCCGTCGTTGGCGACGACGATGTTCAGGCGGTCTTCTTGCAACACCTGCACCGGAATCCGGTTAAACAAATCACCATTCTGCTGGAACACATAAGCTTCCGGCCCCTCACGAACGATCGCCGCACTCGGCAGCACAAGCACATCGGTGAGTTCCTCGACGGGAACGTGCAGACGTATTCGCTGCCCCGGACGAAATCGCCAGACAACAAAGGTCTCACCGCTTTTCTCGTACGTTCGCGACTGATTGGCGAGCGGAATAAAGAAGTCGAACGTGCGGCTTTGTTCATCAATCGAATTTGACAAGTAGCGAATCTCAAAGGCCTGCTCCAGCTTCGGCCAGTTCTCCGGTTCGTCTTCCGCGAACTCAACAGAGATTTTCCAGCTATTCTGTGCCGCCCGCTCCAAATACGGTGCTTCACGCTTGAAGGCGTGACCTTCGAGATAAAGCGAACTGTGATTCGCCAGCGTGATCAGCAACTGTCCGGCCTGAACCTGCTGTCCGAGTTCGGCGTTCAGTTCCTGTACTTCAAAGGCAAATCCCTCATCGTCACCCTTCCCTTGCTGAAACGAAGCCTGCCGAATGGAAACCAGCTTCTCGCGTTCTTTGACACGGGGTGGTGCAACCACCTCGACGGTCGACACAAACGTACCATCTGCAACACGGTCCACCTGTTGCGGATTCAATCCACGCGTGAGCAGGTCCTGCCTGTGTGCCTGAATGACCGCTTCCTGCCGACGCAGCTCATTTTCCAGGTCGATTATCTTCGTTTTGGTTATGCCACCCTGGTCAGCCAGTGGTGTCAGCCGGGCCAATTGCTCCTGAGCGATCTGAGCTTCTCTGGTCGAAACGAAAAGCTGCTTCTGCGTGCTTTGGAGGTACTCGCTGAACAACCGGATCGTAAACAGTCGGTCGCCGGGGCGCACCGTGTCACCCGGAAATGCATGCACTTCTGAAACCACACCCACGGCTGGTGATGTTACGCCTCGATCAGATTGTCCCGGACGATCAACAATCTCACCGGGAACCTGAATGGTTCGCCAATAGGTCTGCGGTCTCGCAGGTTTCGCAACCAGTCCAAGATTCTTGCGAGCCTGCGGCGAGAGCTTCAGAACCTTTGGCTCTTCGATCGGTGGTGCGGAGTCTGCCGCGTGCGATTCTAATTCCGGCGACGAAAACATCGTTACCCATCGATCGCGAGTGAGAAACGCCACCCCGGCGAGTACCGCCACGATGGCCACGCCGCTGAGCAGGCGCAATGATTTTGGGAAACGCATGATGAAGTGACCTCGGAATCGCTGACAACGGATGGCGATCACGCCAACAGAAATGGCGGGTCGCGGACATCGTGGATTGGGAGGCTTCAGAAGTGCAATCTGCGCAACGTCATCGGTTGAATTGCAGCAAGAGACTTATGAAGCACGCCGGAAAGAGGCAGCCGTTGTCATCACGGAAAAGACCGGACACATAGCTGCGAGGGCGTTACCAGCGAATCGAGAGAAACTGCAGGTAAAGCGCACATTTCGCGCGCAACACTGGCGGCGAATCAGGCTGGATCCAAAGTCGACCCAACGCCGCCATTGACGACGAATCGTCTGCAATGACGTTCCACGCTGGCAGCTCAGCCTTGGCAACTTTCGCGACCTTACCGTCGTGCAGAAGCTGGTTATCGCCAGCGTAAAATGCATCGGATTCGTGGTCGGGAACCTGCTCATCGGTCGACGACGGCGTGTCGCCGCCATCTTCGTGATGCCCATGATGATGGTGGGAATCGTGCAGATGAACGTGCGGGCGAGCAGCATGGCCGTCTGGTTCAGCAATCGACGATCCCGCATGCGAATGAGGCGCAGAGAACAAGCTCTGGCTCACCAGCAAAAGTGGAATCAGGATTGAGGAGACGGCTCGGTTCATTGTTTCGCAAACAGCACGGACAGGGCTAAGTTATGGGGTAACGATACGTCGCTATTGGGTTTCGGTCAATTCCAGATTCGAAAAGAACTTGGATGACTATTGGGCGTTGAGGCATATTTCAGCGTTTCTATTGTCCGCTGAGAGCCTGACCTCGTAACCCGTCATCGCCGTCGTACGAAGCGACATCTGAGAGTCCACCCATCAGCAGTAGGCCGTCAATCTTAGCATTCGCCTGAGCCAGTTGCCCCGATTCCACAACGTATTTAATGTTCGCATCAAAGTAGGCTCGCCGAGCAGTCAGGACACGCAGGAAGTCGAACTCTCCGGCATCCCGAGCTTCCTGCATCAATTCAAGAGCCTCTTGGGCCTTGGGAAGAATGGTGCCTTCGTATCGTCGAACAGTTGCATCCGCCACCTGATACTCTCGCATCACGCGAGCTAAATCACGGCGGATGCTCATCCGAATTCGTTGCACGTTCTGAGTCGCCTCGCAGTATTCCGCGTGAGCCGCTTGGATGTTGCGTTGATTCTTGTTGTGGACGGGCACCGGAACGCTTAGCTGCAGATTGATAAACCCCTGTCCCGTACCGTCGTCGATGCCAGCACCGAGCTGGGTAGTGATATTCTGGGTCGGTTGGATGCGTTGCCGTTGAAGGTTGGACCTCGCCCGGTCGACACGAGCTTGAGCCGCAGCCAATAGTGCCATCAGATTGACAGCGTGACATGACGTCTTCCGGACTCTGTCCGTGGGTTTTATTGGGCGCTCATGACTAACCGACCTTGGGCAGTAAATATGTGCTGTGGGGATCGCGGACGACGCGTCGAACAGCAATCGCTAACGTGTGTCGGAGTGGAATACCGAACGCAGTTGTCGGTGTTCGAGACGCGTGGAGGTTGCAGCGTCCACCGCGTCGCTCGGCACAAGGCGATTTGCATCGGTAAATTAACCGAAACGCATTCGAGGTAATTCTAAATGCTGACGACATACGGGTGATTTTACCGACGGCCATTGTTTCGCCCGCGAGTACACAGATTTCGAGTCCCACTCGTTTATTGGTTGGCAAGAAAATCGTTGGCCAAGGTCACCGAAGACACCTCAATCTGCCTGCACACGTCGAGGTCGAGCATCGCCACTCCACTGGCAAAAAGTTCTACTGGTGTCCTCGATCTTCCACACTTTCAAATCCCCTTCTCTCGCAATGCTTTACGGCAGGCGAGTTGTCCGCCCCAGCCTGCGCCATCACCACACCCGCCATCAATGGACATAGCAACCACTGCGCCTGCTATTGTGCCTCCGTCATGACTCTTGTTTCGTGTTTATTTCAGTAACGGCACAAAGGCATCCGCAAATGCCTTGCCCATCTGCGCGAAGATCTTTGCACTACCCCAATAGTGGTAACCGCCATTGGAAGCGCCTTGGAGGACCTCTCTGTCTTTGGGCGAAAGGACTTCGTTCAACGCCAGGTCGAGCTTCTCCTGGTCGGCTTGGGTGATGCCCTCAATCCGCGCATCGATCGCTGCATAATGTTCTGGGGAGTTAAGGTCATATTGGTCATTGGCATAGACAGCTAATACGTTCTTCCCCGTCTTCAAATATTTGATCTCTTCTTTTCCGAGAACGATCGAGCGGTAATACGGATTATCCATCCACCAGATGTAGGTGTGAATCTTTTGACCGTTCAAATAAACTTGGAATCCTTGTCTCGCTAAAATCGCGATACGATACGAGTCGCAGTTGAGGTCTTCGACTTCAAACGTTGTGCGCATCAGGAGGAATTCGCCGTCACCCCAACTGGAAGGGAATTTGTCCAGCGTGATTCCGCTGTGTTTCCAGACGCCTTTTCCAATAGGGGCCTTGCCTTCCGTCCATTGGCGATCATCGAAGTCGGGCATGTACCAGTTCTTGATCTCGGTGGGCAGCGTGATGTCACGGAGTCGCCTGGCGTCATATTTCTCCAGCTTGTCCTTCTTCTCGGTGGGATCGATCGTCATGAAGCGCCAGGTCCGTTCCTCTGGCAGCGGTTTGCCAATCGGCTTCCAGTAATTCTCCCATTTCCAATCCCTGTCGAGCGTGCCATCGGCTTTCAATGTGCGAGCCGTATTGACGATCTTGTTATATTCGCCCCGCCTGGGTTCTGCGGCGGCGATGTCATGATCCCAGAAGGGCGCTGTCTCAACAGCTACCACATTGCCCTTGAACTCGGGCATGTCGGCCGGTGCGGCCATGGCCTTGCGGAATGCCTCATTTTCACTCTCACCGCCGACGCCCAGCACGCCGATCACGAATGGCATCTTCGGGGCCGAAAGATCTTTGCGCACGTCCCGAATGAAGTGTGCCAGCAGACGCGAGTATTCGTCGTATTTTCCAAGTTGGTCGGGACCGGGATAAGTCGTCCCATCGACCAGGTCGTTGAAACCCTGAAGCCAGACAAAACCGGCCAGTTCAAAGCCAGCCTGCTTGTCATATTCCGGACAGACTCGTTTGGGATCTGCCAGTACCTTTTTAACATGCTCGATCATCATTTGGTAAAACACACCCGAGGCGGCATCCTTGTCATCCTGCCATTTTTTCCGGTCCTCGGCCTTGGGAATGCCGTGGGCGCCTTGGGGATGCTTGTCCCACAGTTCCTGGATCTGCCTGGGCAGTTTGTATTGTCCGGCGCTCGGCGGACGGAATTCGGTATTGAGTGACCTGCCGCCCCAGGCGGTCTTAATAATCAGGATGGGCTCCTTCAGCTCGTTCTCCATAGTGATTCCGAAGGTGAACTCGGGTCCGATCTTGCCGCCATCCTTGGTAGGTTGATTTCCACGTGCTCCAAAGCCGGCGGTCAACTTGCCCAGGCCTTCGCCATTTGCACTGCCGTCATAAGGCCCGGTCAAATAGGACATCCAGACCTTGTCACATACCCGTGCAGTTCCATCGGCATTGCGCATCTCCTTGAGCAAGGGTGCCGTCAGCGGATCCTTGCCGATGTAGTCAAAAGTGCTGATCTCCGCATGACCCTCCATATTGGACTGGCCCGCGAGAATAAAGATTTTAAGCGGCTTTGCGTCCGCGCGTGCGGCGGAGGCGCCAATCGGAAAAAATCCAGCGACGAGTGCGATGAGTATTTTAGTTCTCATGGTGTTATGCCTTAGAGTTTGTCAGTTGCGTTCGCTTAGCTTCACAGGCCGCTTGTCCAGAGTGCGCCATTGCTGGGCTATCGTGCTCTTCTTGTCCTATTTGATGCGGATAAGTTCCGGGGAGTCCGTGGAGGTTTCAATCGCAGTGATCGTTTCGCGGACGCACTTGGCCTTTAAACGCATCAGGCGCGGTGGGAAGTCTTTCTCCTCCTTCTCGAAGTAATTCGCGATCCGGATCAAGTCCGGAATGACCGCTTTGGCGTGGGTTCCGTAGGTGAGGAGGATCTTCATCAGCTCAGGGGTGCGAATTTCGCTGGCCCACGGATTCTGATCGCGGGTGTAAATCACGAGAGCGCTGATGCCTTCTTCGACGTGGTGCTGCGACAGGAGACGCAGGCCCTCCACGCGAATCCCGTCGGCGAACATCTCGCCGCTGGGCGCGGGCTGGACGATCGCCTCGTGGATGGCGGGCAGCAGAGGCTTGATCTCTTCGAGCGAGAGATGGCGATAAACGGAGCCGATGCTGCCGCGAGCACGACCGTCCTGATTCTGCAGCCCCGCCCGCACGGCCTTGTAGATCGCGGGACGATCCACACCTTTCAGAGAGCGCCCGAGCAATCCGTCACGATCAAACAAAGCGAAGGAGAGATAGCGCTGCTGCATGCCGCGCGGATCATTCTTCACATCCACTTGAGCCAGCAGTTCGAGCAGTTGCGGCACCGCCTTCGTGGCCGGCTCGCCGATCGCAGCGAGTGCTTCAGCCGCTTTGATGCGGAGCCAGAGGTCTTCATGCGACAAGGCTTTCTTCAGGGCATCCACCGCAGGTGCTCCACGTCCGCGAAGGAAGATCAATCCCTGGCAGGCTCCGTAGCGAGCGTCGAGGCTGGGAGAATCGAGCATCTCGATCAAAGGCGTCACGGGAGCGTTCTTGCGACGCCCCAGAGCCGTCGCCGCTCGCTCGCGCACGACGGGTGACCAACTGTGAAGACGCTCAATGAGTTGTTCGTCACTCAGCGCATTGTAGAAACTGTGGCGGTCTTTGTTGTTCCAGCCACGCCCATCGGCGATGAGTGATTGGGCGGCGTCGGTATCGAGTTGTGGGACTGCGCCAGCCTTTTTGCCGGTGAGGTAAAGCGTCTTCAGCGGCATGGCATAGGCTAGCAGATAGCCGCCGGTGGCATCCCAACCTGCGTAGCTGTCCTCTTCAGGTTCCGGTGGCCCCTGATGCATGAAACTGTTGTCCCATCGCCGGGCAAGGTCAAAGTACCAACTTCCAAACTCACTCATCCACGCCCCCGTGGCATGCGGGCCGGACTGTGCAACACCTGGCATCGCCCACAGCATGTTGAAGAAATTGCCCGTGTGTCCGCAATCACGCTCCGGTCCGTGGGAGGCAACGCTCATACGCGAGAAGAACTCTGCACCATTCGATTCACCGAGCAGGTTGAACAGCACGGCGGCCATGCCGCATTTACCGTTGTCTTCATGGTTCTCAATCCAGGGATGGTGATCGCCGTACGGAATCGCTCCCTTGCCGATGTAAAAACGCAGCAGCTTCGCACTGCGCTCAATCGCCCGATCCAGGGCTGGGTCTTTCACGCCCGCCTCACGCGCCATCACCAGCGAGATCGTCAGAGGCAAACCGGGAGAGTTCATCATGCCGTAGCCGCCGAGTCGGCCGTCGGGCCGAGCGAACCCGTGGCCCCACGAGCCGACCGCACTTTGACCATTGGCGGCTTCGAGCGCGAGTCGCGTTAAGCCCGGCATGACCGAATCATCGCCCGTTGCGATCTTGTATTCGGCCAGAAACATCATGACATAGCCGTAATACCAGGTTGCCATCCCTTCGGTTCTGTAGTTCGCGGCCCACTCGGTTTCCTTCTTGATCAGCGGGAGGTAGCTCGGGTCGCCGCTGGCCAACAGCGCGAGCACATTGAGTGATCGTGGAATGGGGTCCAGGCGCTCGGCATAGGAAGGCTCCGCTATCCGCTGGGCGAGATCCTTGCACCCTCGTTCGAGAATGAGCTTGGACTTCGGGCAATCGAAGGGAGCCGTAGCGCCATAGCTTCCCAGCACCGGAAGCTGCACTACAACTTCCGCCGAGCTGCCCGAACGCGACCGGGTCAGGCTGAGATTGCCCTGGCCCGCTTCCGATTCGGCCAGGGTCAGGGCTTTGCCCATTTCGGTGCGCGGGTCATAAGAAAACGGCTTGCCGCCGACGCCGAGAATTACATCGCCGACCGCAAGAACGCCTTCAGCGGGAGAACCCTGCTCCACCTTGGTAATCGTAATCTCACGGGCATCGGACGTGACCATCTTGCCACAACGAATCCAGCCTCGCAGACCCGTGGCGCCAAGATTCCAGTCGTGCTCAGCGCTTGCGGCGACGCTTGACCATTGCACCGCGAAAACGACCGTAAGTGTCAGCAAGAGGAGTATGTTTTTCATGCAGATCAGTTGTTGGGTTGGAGGTGAGTTTGGTAATGAAGTCCGCCCTTGATGCAAATTGAATGTGGCCAAGGCGGAGCGGAACTCCATTCAGGACGGCACATGACTCACTTCTTTGTAAGTCAAGCAAGTCACTGAGTATACTCAATGGCCACAAGCTGTTCAAAATATCTACACGAAAGCGAGTTCAGGAGCCGATCAGGCGGTATCTGAATATGCCACCCGAAGCGGTATCGATTACATCGAGCGATTCTATAATGGGCAACGCCGACACTCGTCGCTTGACTACCAGAGCCCCGCGTGAGCGACGAATGGTGACAGAGAAATCACCATTTCGCCAATGACTTTGTTGGTGATTTCAGAGCAACATACCTCTACTGAGAAGTCACAATATTTACCCAACCATTGACACCGGTTCAGCGCCAACCTTTCTTGGGGAACTCCACAACTCAGTTCTGAAACTGAACTCTCATCCGAACCGCGGCGGGTTTCCTGAGAAACAAAGCTCAACCGCCTCGATTCGATGGAGACCCGCAAGCGTCCCGGCGGTCCAAAAGTGCAACACGTCGCCCACCCATCAGTGCTCAAGACCGATGCAAGTCTGCGACTGGACTCGCTCGCGCATCGCGATGCACCCGCTGTCACGAAGAAATCGCTGTTCGTGCGGTCGGTGTAATTCACCGCTACTTGCTACGCGAATCGTACGTCGTTAACTCCGTTTGCAGGGTTCGAGTCCTACCGGAGGAGCTTTCAGGCTCTATGGAAACATTACCCCTTAGTCACACTTTTGATTGAGGGGTTCTCTTTTTTGCGCACGCGGCATTGTGAGCGTCTCTCCACAACGAGACGAGACGATTTCGGAACGTGCTTTCGTGGCGTGGATTCACGGCCAACGATCATTCGCCGGTCGCGCCTACCTCTCAGGATTCTCCTAAAATTGTGGCAGGTTTTGGACATGGGGTCGGATAACAGTATGTATGGACGATTCACAGCCGCAATTAGAACTCAGTGAAACCGACTTTCTGGCCTTGCTGGTCAAGCATGAGCCGGGCCTGCGAGCGTATGCCCGTAGCCTCGTGCCTGATTGGGAACTGGTCGACGAAGCGTTGCAGGAAGCCAGCATCACTTTGTGGCAAAAGCGCGAGCAGTTGCGGGGCACGGATGGATTTGTACCGTGGGCCATCACAGTGCTTCGGTTCAAGTGCCTTCGTCAGTTGGAGAAGCTCCGAGCTCGAAGACCGCTGCTCAGTGACGAAATGCTGGAAACGCTTGCGGAGCGTGGCGCCCGGCGGTCTGTGGAAGAGTCAACGTCTCGGGCTCAAGCTCTTCAGGCATGCCTGAGCCAGTTCTCCGCAGAACATCGTGAGTTGCTGCTGGCACCGCATAGCTCGACACACACGGTTGTCGATGTTGCAGCGCGACGAAACAAGTCGCCGAATTCACTGTACAAACTGTTGGCCAGATTGAGGCAGCAGCTGAGCGAGTGCATCAACCTCCGTCTCACAGTGGAGGTCGAGTAATCATGCGATCGAACGAATTGATTCAACGTTACTCGCTCGGGATCTGTTCTGAAGAAGAAGTCCACGAGCTTGAGCGTCGCCTGCGCGCGAATGAGACGTTGCAGGACGAATTCCTGCGGGAGGCCGAAATCGACGCCCATCTGCGACAGGAAGCTCAATTGGGAATCGTCAACGCCGCACCGTCGGCTCCGGCCGGTCAGCAATCACACGCCATCTGGAAATGGGTGTCCGGCGTGTCAACGTTGGCAGCGGCGGTTTTGCTTGCGCTAATGATTCTCAACTTTCCGCCGCAGCAAAAAGCGATGGCCTATCCATCGCTGGGACAATTGACCGTAGAAGTCTCGCGAACCGAACACAACATTTGGGCAGCAGCGGCTGACGGCGATCTGAAAGCGGTTCGCAGTGAACTGGATAACCGCGTGTCCGTCGATGCGAAGGCTGAATGTGGACTGACTCCACTGCATGTCGCAGCTCTATTCGGTCAGTCGGAGGTCGCACAACTGCTGCTACCGAGTGGAGCGGATGTGTCGCTGACCGACGGCGAAGGAAACACGGCGCTGCACATGGCCGCTTTTTTGGGCCATACCGACATCGTTAGTGCTTTGCTGAAAGCGGGAGCAGACCCTGCGGTTCGCAATCGTCTCGGCTTCAGTTCAGTGGACAATGTGGCCGTCAGGTGGAGTTCGGATTTGGAAGCCTAATACCACCACCTCGAGGAAGTCTTGGACGTGTCACTCGACCTGGAACGGATCAAGTCCGAGCGACCGAAGATTCTGCAACTTCTCTCTGCCGCGAACCCAAAAACAACGCCACGAACACCAACCATCAGCCTCTGGCAGGCTGCCATCACCGGCAACACTGCAGTGGCCGAACAGCATATCACGGCCGGAACCAACTTAGATGAGACGGAAGACTACGGAGGCAGCTCGCCTTTGACTCTGGCTGCGATTTTTGGACAGGACGGAATCGCAAGGATCCTCATCGATGCCGGGGCCGATCTTGAAGTGCGAAATGGCAAAGGCAGCACGGCCCTTCACCAGGCATGCTTCTTCTGTCGTCCTGAGATCGTGGGAATTCTCTTGGGGGCAGGAGCTGACACAAGCCAAACTGATAGTCGCGGCCACACTCCTTTAGACATCGTGACGCTCGACTTCGACGAGGATCTCCAGGGAGCCTACCTGCACGTATACGACTGGCTCAACCTGGAACTCGACCTGGACGACATCAAGAGAGCTCGAATCCAGATCGCTGAAATCCTCAACGAACACGAAGGGAAAGGCGAGTAGTGAATACTGCTGTGAAATACGAACCGAAATTCGGCAGGAGTCTTCGCGTCGCCCGCAAGCCGCAACGCTGGACGAGTTGTACTGCCATTCTGACTGGCCTGTTGCTGGCGTTGTCGACCAGTCAGGTTCAAGCGGATGAGCCGGATGCCGACGCCACAACCGACGCGAATCGCCTCGCTCAGGTAAGAGCAAAGCATGACCAGCCATACGTCTACGCGAAGTCGCACAAGCCGGACTACCTCTTCGACCAAGATGCTCTCCGCCGTTACGACATCTTCCTCGAAGACGCCGACCTCAAATTCCTGAACGACAATCCAGTCCGCGAGCAATATGTCAAAGCTGCATTGCTGTTCGAAGGCAAGCTGCTATCTCACGTCGGCGTGCGATACAAGGGTGAGCATGGTTCGTTCGAACATTTCGTGAAGGATTTTAAAGGCGGAGAACGCGGAGTCGCCTCGTCGGGTCCGAAGCTTGCGTCGAAGTTGTCACTGAAGGTCAAGGTGAACTGGAAGAACAAGAAAGACAAGTTCTATGGAGTGAAGAAACTCCAGTTCCATTCGATGAACCATGACCGTGGCATGATGCGCGAGCGACTCTACTGGTGGTTACTTAGAGAGTTTGGCAGCCCGGTGCCACGCTGCGTACACGCCAAGGTGTACATCAACGGAAAGTACAGCGGCATCTACGCGCTAACCGAGCAGGTCGATGGCCGGTTTGCCGATCATCATTTCAAAGATGGTGACGGGAATCTCTACAAATCTGTCTGGCCCATCGATCCCAACAATACCTTGAAGCCCGAAAAGTATCTCAAGGCGGCTTTGAAAACCAACGAAGAAGCGGGCGATGTCAGCCGATTCCAGACCTTCGCCCAAGACGTATTGGACGCGAATCCATCTCAGGTCGATTCGGTGATGAATCGCTGGTTCGACGTGGAGCAATTGATGCGGCTGTACGTCGTGATGAACACTCTGGGGCACCACGATAGTGCCGTCTTTGGCGGCTGCGGATACGGCCCAAGCCCCAACGCAAACTTCTACTGGTACGTGGAGTCGCAGAAAAAACGAGTCCACTTGATCCCTTGGGATATGGACCAAGAAATCGGCGGTCCGGGATACGTCGGCAGGCACGAATCTTCGCAGTCCGGGGACGACTTGGACTCGCGGCAAGAGGAAGAGCACGAAGAAGATGACGAACAGGAAGATCGCGACCAAGACGACGATGATGACGCCGACATAGACAATGGCACTCCAGAGTCTCAATACGTTGGCCCCTCCAGAGACAAACTGGTGCTAGGTCTGAGAAGTTATTTTAAAGGCCCAAAGTGCGAGCGGTTATATGAGCAGTTTCTCAGAGAGTACTACAACTCGAAATACATCAATCCGCTCTTGGACAAATGGAGCGCACAGATCGAAGACGCCGTCGCCGAAGCATCGGAACTCTACAACGACGTGCCTTCTGTCGACCAGCAGAAGCAAGCGGTTCAGGTTTTGAAGTGGATCGTCGCGAACTTCGACAAAGACGACCCGCCGGGTTGCCTGTGGTAGCGAATCGCTTCCGTTTTGTGGCAGGTTTCGCCCACGACGCCGGATATTACTGTGAGGAGGGTGGCTGCAAGCGGCTCGACTCATGGCAGCTATGGCAACGACCGACAGGGAGAGATTGAAATGAATGTGGTTTGAGGATTATCGATGGCCGCAGTGGGGCTGTTCATGCTGGTTTCTGGAACGAAGAAGAGTGAGTTCGTCGTGTACCAGCTGCTGGTGGCGCGTTCAAGAATTCTCTGGGGCGAAGGAAATGCCGTACACCGCTTTTACCAAGTCTCCGGACTCATTCTTATCGCGTTGGGATGCCTGTGGGCGGCAGGTGTCATTTGGAGATAGTTGACCTATTGATGTAGCCGAAGTCGCAAGACTTCAGGCACGCCAAGCCCCATCTGTTGCCAGATCGGCCACGTGATTTTGGCTCGCACTTTACCTGAATCGTTAGAAGCAAGCTGGCTTTGGACATTGTCATGATACATAGAACTTTCTCGCACCGTGGTTTAACTTACCCACTCGTTGCACTGCTCATGCTTTTCCTTTTCGCTGGATGCGATCGGAAAGCCGAAACAACCCAAACACAGGCAGGCGACAGTCCCGCGACGTCGCACGATCGAGGGACTGGAGCGAACGTCAGCATCGTAGATGCGGCGGGGGCGGGAGACGTCGAGTCAGTCAAACGACTGCTCGCGACTGGTGCCGACGTTGAAACGCGGAATGCGTCAGGAACCACGCCGCTCATTACTGCCAGTGTCATGGGAAGAACTGGTGTCGCGCGAGTGCTCATCGAGGCGGACGTTGATTTGGAAGCCAAGAATGCCGAGCAAACGACTGCGCTCTACAACGCCGCATTCTTTTGTCACCCCGACACAGTTAAACTCCTGCTGGAACATAAAGCCAATGTGCATACGACCGACAAGAATGGAACTCCTCTTGTTGACGTCATGGCGGCTCCTTGGGAGGCCGTCGCAGGGATTTACCAGTTGGTTTACTCGCTGATCGGAGTCGAATTCGATGCCGAGAAGACCAAGGAAATGCGACCGGTGATCCTGAAGATGCTCAAGGAGCAAATCGCGAACGAAACGTCCGCGCTGACTCCACAGAGAACCGCCGCCGAAATCGCAGCGATCCGCAGCAAGCTCCCGCCGATTACGGATGCCGATTGGTCGATGTACAACCATGACGTTCGCGGCTGGCGGTACAATTCGGCCGAGGAGACCATTTCGCCGGACAACGCAGCAAAGTTGGTGGAAAAGTGGCGGTTTCCGAATTCATCAGCGTCTATGACCGTCGGAGCAATTCATGCCACCCCGACCGTCGTCAACGGTCACGCCTACTTTGGCACCGCAACTCATCCGGCGTTCTACAAATTGAAGCCGGACGGCACACCCGCGTGGGTCTACCGAATTCCGGAGAACGACACACGCCACGAACTTCCGCAAGGTGGCGTGAACAGGATTAATGTCAACGATGGCATCGTGGCTTCGGCTCTTGTGACTGAGACAGGAGTGTACGTCGGCAACGGCGCCGGCATGTTCTTCGCACTCGATCGCATCACCGGCGAGGAACTTTGGAAAGTCGATACACGCGCCGAGGGCTTCCCAAATCATCACGCGATCAACATATTCAATGCGTCTGCCATTCTTGCTGATGGAAAAGTCGTCGTTGGCGGTGGAGGTTATGAGCATCCCTATCCACTCGACCCCGAATACGAGTGTTGCACCGGTCGAGGTTTCGTGGTCGCATTCGATCCCGATTCCGGAGAAGTCGTTTGGCAGTACGAAGTCGGCGAGGAACCCAAAGAGTTTCTGGAGCCAATCGCCATCGAAGACGACAACGGCAAGCACGTTTTCACGCACGGCCCGTCCACGAGTTCAGTCTGGTCAACGCCGTCATTCGACAAAACCACGGGGACGATCTTCTTTGGCACCGACGTGCATAACTCGCCGCGGCAGCCCACCGACGACGATCCGCGTCTGTACTCAAAATACTCGGCCGCAGTCATTGCCGTGGATGTTCGGACCGGCAAAGAAAAGTGGGTGACTCAAGTCAACGCTGGCGATGTCTTCAATCACACCATGTCAGGTTATGACTCCAAAACCGGCAGATACAAAGACTGTTCGATCGGAGACACGCCAAAACTTTACCAGATCGATGTCGAAGGCGTGCCGACATCCGTGGTGGGAGTCGGATGCAAGAATGGCGGGTTCTACGTGATGAGAGCCGACAATGGAGAACTCGTTGCCAACACGCCGGTATACAGTGGAAAACCAAAGTACCCGCTGTCGCCTTCACGTGACCCTCGCATGATCGCTCTGCCAAGTGCGATCGGCGGCATCCAAACCGGCTGCGCAACCGACGGCAAGAACGTCTTCACCAACGCCATCGACTGGCTTTCATTGAATACAAAAACGCCGGGCTCACCGGAGGCTGGCCGCGTCGTGTGCGTTCAAAGCGATTTGAAAAACGAACACTGGCGACACGAGCGACCCCGTATTACGTCTCCACTATATACCGGCGGCGATCCTGTCGCGGCGGGAATTGCGATTGGCGGAGGCGTTGCGTGCTTCGCGCCGGTTGTTTCGGAGCAACTCGTGGTGCTTAACGCCAAGACAGGAGATGTGTTGAAGCAATTTCCGATTGGAGCCTCATGGACCGGGCCGTCGATTTCAAGAGGTCGCATTTACGTAGGAACCGGTAGCGTCATGTTCCTGAAGCAGCAGCGAACGGGCGCCTTGATTTCCTTCGGACTTCCGGGCGAAGACGAAGTGGACCGTATGGGAGCTGGAAATGAATAGAGACAGTTGCAAAACCATTCGTAACCCGACGCGTAAGCGAGGGATAAATAGGAGTCGACTCGTTTCTCGGTTCCTCGCTTACACGTTGGGTTACCAGATCGGCGATTCGAGGGCGTCGTTATTGCTGGCGGTTTTCGTCGTCATCGGCGCTAGCTCCAATCTCGCTGCTGAAGAAGTCGCCGCATTCAAGCCGCCGGACGATGTCGAATATCGCATCGCCTCGATCATCAGCGAAGGGACCCGGATGTCGGCCGAAGTGTTTTCGCCAAAGGACGCGGAGGGCAAATTGCCGACGATTGTCATGAGCCATGGCTGGGGAGGAACCGCCGAACATCTTCGCCCGGACGGTGTTGCGTTTGCGCGAGCCGGATTCCTTGTCGTAACTTTTGACTATCGTGGCTGGGGCAACAGCGACGCCCGACTGATTACAAAGTCTCGGCCGAAAAACAATGAGGGCAAACTTGTCGCTGAAGTCGCCGAGGTTCGAGGCGTGGTTGACCCCATTGATCAGACCACTGACATTCGTAACCGTACACCAGAACCGTTGTAGGCGCGGGATTTAGCATAGCGGGTTTTG
>CALFSX010000169.1 GCA_937916515.1 uncultured Planctomycetaceae bacterium
GGGTATTGCGAGCCTCCGAGACCAGGACCAATGAAAAACAAGAACAGCCAAACACTGCGGTTTTGACTGTTTAGCGCCTTCGTCATCAGCCTTCTTTTCTTGTGGTTTGGCCTCAGCAACGGTCAGGATGAAGTCGTTGCTGAATTGGCCACCTGGGTTTTGCAACTGCAGCAAGTGCATGCCGTTTTCCAGTCCCTTCTTGTAATCAATCGCGATGAGGTTTCGAGTGCGTGAATTGAGCCGCGGGGCGAACCAAGATCGACTTGCCGCTAGGGCTAGGCCGGTGATAGACGACTTCGGTCGAAAACCGAATACCTAAACTGCCCCCTGCGAAGTTTCCCTGCCCGAAATGTGATCGACACATTCTTGTCGGTGTCAGCGTTTGTACACACTGCAAGTGCTATGTCGGCGTCATGCCAAAGCTCTGTTTTGGGTCGAGTGCCAAAGCGAGTTGAACGTGTAAAGGCGCCCGGTAACTACCACGTGAGCCTACTCGTGCTCTGCCCGAACGCATCAGTTTTGACGCCGGCGTCTTGCAAGAGTCGCACGTACAGATTGCTAAGTGGCGCGTCGTGCTGTTTCTTCATGTCGATGTAACGTCCATGCTCGTAACCGCCACCAGCGAGGAAGATTGGCAGGTTGCGAGCGTCATGGGCGTTTGCATTGCCAAGATTGCTGCCGAATAGAATCGATGTGTTATCCAACAATGTCGAACCCGACTCTGTTCCCGACTGCATCTTCGTCAACAGATCACTAAAGCAACCGACAATGCCCTTCTCGATGCGTTCCAGTTGGTTGATCTTGCCAGCGTCTTGGCCATGGTGTGACAGATTGTGGTGGTTACCTGTCACACCCTCGACTTTGGGGACGACGTAGTGATCCTGCACCATTACCGTGACAATTCGCGACGAATCAGTATGCACAATTAGCGGGACCAGATTCATCAGCAGTCGCGTACGCCCGATCAAGTCAGTTGGGTCGTTGATATCTTCTGGAGGTTCGGCGTCAACGACGGGCTTGGGCCGATCGATCCAGCCCTGAACGGCTGCGATGTTCTTTTCGGCGTCACGAACGCTGCCGAAGTAGTCGTCCAATAAGTGGTTGTCAGCCTCGCTGGCTTGCCGCCGGAGCTTCTTGGTTTGTGAACCCAGCTCGTCCAAGATACTGCGGCCATCACTGAGTCGCCGTTTCTGTGCTACAACTTCGTCCGGCTTTCCTTGCAGGAACATCTTGGCGAACATGCTCGCGGGACTCGTTTCGGCTGGGATCATGACTCCGCCAGCGGTGTAGGACTGACTCTGCGACTTGTTCGTCCCCATCGTCACCGACGAAAACCGCGTTACGTTGCCAAACTGACTCGCAGCCAACTGGTCGACCGAAATAGAGTTGCGAAATCCGGCGACACCCGGCTTGCGGGCCGCAGTTAGCCAAGTCATTTCACTATCGTGCGGTTGGCGGCCACCAGTCTGATCTTCGTGCGACAGTCCTGAGAACAACGTGAATTGATCACGATGGTCTTCCAGTAGTTTCAGATACGGCGTCGACTCGTAATCTTTTCCCGTTGTCGTCGGCCAAAGATTGGGCGGATGCAATCCAAGCGAGGTGCAAATGAAAACCATTCGCTTCGGGCCAGCGGTCTGGCTGGAACCGAAAGCCGGGTTCATCGATTCCAAAAACGGAATGGCCAGTGAGACGCCAGAGGCACGAAGGAACGTACGGCGGTTAAGTGTCATATCGGATTACTTTTCTTGAAACAGTCGGCTTTGAACTACCGCGTGGATGATATCTCGAACGGGAAACTTCTCTTCGCGAGTCTCGTTCAAGATGCTCTCAACGCATTCACGGTCAGCGAATTTGATTTCGCCACCAGTGCTGTAAACCAACAACTGAGAGACGAAGTTTCGGACGACCAATTCTTCGTTGGCCATCAAGAGTTGCTTGAACTGTCCGATCCCCGTGAAGGACTTGCCATCTGCCGTTACTCCGCTTGAATCGACTGGCGGTCCTTGTTTGGGCGGCATCTTCACCGTGAAGTCGCTGAACGTTTGCTCCCCACCGGTCGCACGATAATTCGTTCGGAAGCCTCCGATCGGGTCAAAGCTTTCGAGTGCGAATCCGGGCGGATCAATCTCGCGATGACACTGATTGCAAGTATCCGTGTTGCGGTGAGCGGCAAGGATTTCGCGAATCGTCGTTTGGCCACGTGTATCTGGCTCGATCGAACCGACACTGGGCGGTGGTGGCGACGGTGGCGTGCCTAAGAAGTTCGTCAGGACAAAATTGCCGCGTGTCACGGGCGATGTCGTTGTTCCGTTCGCGGTTGTCTTCAGCAAAGCGGCTTGTGTCAGCACTCCGCCTCGCAGGCTGTCGTCGGGTAAATCGACACGGCGAAAGTCCTGCCCGTCGACGCCTTTCATCCCGTAGTGCTCAGCCAGTCGTCGATTAACGAACGTGAAATCGGAATCAATCAGGTTACTTGCCGCAAGGTTGTCTTCAATCAAGCTGGCGAAAAACAATTCCGTTTCTTGTGGGATCGCAGTGCCCAGCAATTCATCGAACTCCGGATAGAGGCCATCATCCGGTGATGTGGCGTTGAGCCTATTCAGCCATAGCCACTGACCCACAAAGTCCTTCACGAACCGATTCGATTTCGGGTCGTCCAGCATGCGCTCAATTTGTGCGGAGAGTGTTTTTTCATCGCTCAAGCGGCCTTCACGAGCAAGTTGAAGCAATTCGTCGTCCGGCATGCTCTTCCAGAGGAAGTAGGACAAGCGACTGGCGAGCGCGTAGTCGTCAAGCTTTCCCGGTTTGCCACTGAACATCAAGAACTGAGGTGAGCTGAGCATGGAACGAAGCGTTACATTCAGGGACTCTCTGACGTTTCGACCCTCAGCGATCGCAGGCTTCGCCAGTTTGACAAAGTCCTCAACTTCGGCATCGGAAACGGAGTGGCGGAAAGCTCGTAGAGCGAATCGGCGGGCGACGAGGCGGATGTTGTCGAGATCGCTTTCATCCGAATCGATCCCTTCCAACAAAGCGGTTGTGCTTGGCGGAGGCCAAGTTTCGAACAGCGGTCCCTCCACACGCTGAGACCTGATCGCCATCCCCGGCCCTTTGTAGTTCTTCGCTCCACCGGCCGTGAATACGTCTTGACCGTCAGGAAGCACGTTCTGAAATGTCAAATAAGGAGTGTCACCCGGCTTCAAGAAAGTTTCTACGACCATCGTTCGCGGTTCGCCGGGCATCAGGTCGATTGTTTTTGCCAGCCGTGCACCTCCGGTCTGATCTTTGACAATAATCTTTGCCGTGATCGGTTGATCTGATTGATAGGCAGCGACCTTTGCTATTAGTCGATGAATTCCGGGTTGTTGAATGCCGTAGGTGAAATGAGTCAGATAGTCGACGTCGTGAAACAAAACGATGCCTTTGGAGAAATTCAGCTTCCGAGTAATGCTGCCGCCCAGCGTAAGTGGCTTCTCATGCCATGATTCCAAGTGAGCGAAGTTGTTGTCGGCCATGTCACCATAGTCGCGGAAAGGGTTGGCTCCGCTCCGAACTGCATGACCGAGAGCTTCGTCGGCCGCTTTCAAATAGCTCTCCAGATGCCCCGCCGAGACACGTTGGTGTGCGCCGATGCTATCGAAACGTCCTGATTCAACTTCGTCGGGAATACTGCTCGTCACGTCGTTGCTGATCTTTAACAAGTCTTGCAGCGTGTAGCCGAGTTCCAATTTGGTCAGTCGACGAGCGGGGACGCGACCGAGCTCTTGCTTCGCTAAACTTACCGCCGTCAAGTCCCGCTTGAGCGATGTCAGAGCAGCTTCCAATTCACTTGGATTGGGACGCTCTTCGGACTTGGGCGGCATTTCTCCGGCCGCAACCCGGTCGAACACCTGCACCCATTTTCGCTGTGCGTCGGCGTCAGAAAGATCGTGCGACAGCGATTCAAGATTCAGTCCGGTTTCCGTACCTGCGTCGTGGCATCCGATGCAGGAAGACTCGATCAACGTCGCAACATCGGAATCAAGTGAATCGGCTTTCAATTGACTGGCGCAGACAACGGCAAAGCAGATCGAAAGGAAGATTTTGAGATTCATAGATGCGGCCTACTGTCCTTTGTTCGCATACTCAACCATGACTTCCGATTCCTTCAAGTCGAGGAACCCGTCGCCGTTCGTATCGAGGTACTGGAAATTCAGCTTGAGTTGTTCGCTTGCTTCGTCCTTAGCGATTTTGCCATCGGAATCCTTGTCCATAAAGTCAATGATCTGCTTCGCCGTATAACCGTTTGGCTTGGCCGTAGTCTTTTCAGGTTGCGTCGTTACTCCAGACTCTTCGTTGACGAAATCCGCCATGACTTTGGCCTCAGTCACGTCGATAAATCCGTCGCCATCAGGATCCAGATCGTCAAACGCGACTTTCACATCCTCGACCGCGTCTCCCTTACCGGCTGCTGGTGGCGCGTTCAAGAATTCTCTGGGGCGAAGGTACACGACGAACTCAGCTCTTGAGGGTCAACTTGTTCATTTCTTCTTCGCTCGATAGATGAGCCAAGTGACACCACCGACAACCCCAGCAAGCACCGCGAGACCTATTAGGCTTCCACGTTCTTCTACCGCGCCGTACTCTCGCAAAATCTCCGCGGACTCCTTCCGCCCCAGCCGGACCTGATACTTATCAACGTCAATGCCAAGGGCTCTTGCTTTGTAAGCCGTCGTCTCCCAATGTATTTCCATTACGGCTAGTGGGCCGTTCCCTTCGTCGTTGATCACGTCAATCCTTGCCCCATGTTCCAACAACGTTTTGACGACTTTGGTGCGACCAAGAAACGCGGCCGCAATAAGGGGTGTCGCCCCATCACCATTACGGCCGTTGACGTCCGCTCCGGCTTCTACGAGGGCCGCAACCGCGTCCTTGTGCCCAGACATCGCAGTCCAACACAGTGGAGTAATTCCGTTTGCGTCCTGAGCGTTAATCTTCGCGCCGCTTGCCAATGCATTGTGAATTTCCTCAAGAGATCCGCGCTTGGCTGCTGTCAAGAGATCCGGTAGTCGAGTTGACGTTCGGTCCGCTTCCTGGCCGCCACATGGTGACGCGACCCACGCAATCAGAATCAGGAGCTGGACAGGCCGATTCAAGATGCCCCGCAATTGGTAGTTGTTGGTCTTCACTGTTGTCACTGAGGCTCACCACCTTTTTCACGACCGGGTATCACTGGATCGTCTCGTTCCACTCGCTCGAGCATTGTCGCCCAATCGCCTCCTCGTGCAGAGACAGTGTCTTTGTTCAAATCAACGGCATAAAACATCTCTCCATCCATGAATTCGAGGATTCCATCTTTCGCAGGCTTCGTGTTCTTGAGGGTCAACTTGCCTTGACTCCACCCAGCACCGGGCAGGCCGTTTGGGTAACTCACCAACCAATATTGTTCGTCCAAAAGAAATACCTGAACGCCGCATTTCCCTTGCGACGCGCCTGCGCCAAATGGACCTGCGTATTCTCGGTAAAGTGTGGCGTTTGCATCCACAATAATTGGCGGCCGGGCAGGTTGCGACGCTCCCTGGTCAGCGCCGTCACACCCCGCGAACAACAACATTACAAAGGCAATTTTCGCGGGGTAAGAGTATCGATTACATGTCAACATGAGGGCTCCGTTCGTAGGCAGATAAATATCGTTAGCAGGTGAAGTGTCTGTTCTCGATGGGTTTGCGCCACGCCGTCTTGCTCTTGCTGTAAATGTTCTTGCAGTAATTTCACAAGTGACAATCGCGCGAGTCGTGATTCGCCTGGCACGGCGTGTCTTGGCCACGGATTAATCATCACCTTGTCGGCTTCGTCTTTTCCTGTGACACCAAAACAGATCCACGGCGCAATTCGCCTGGCAGACGCGAGGTCGAATTCGATTCGCCCCGATGAAAACACTACATCCTCTACCTCCGCAACTGACGACATAGCCGAGCAATCGATTTTCAATGATTCATGACCACGATATGTCACCACCTGCAACCTAACGCTCTCGGGTGCAGACCACTGTGTATCCTGAAAGCTAATCTCATGCTTTGCAAAGCGTTGGCTTTCTTGCGCCCATGATGAAGGCGTGAAAAACGAAATTGCCGCCAGCAACAGACACGCGAGCATATCTCTGCTCTTCATCCAGCGTCGAATGTGCCAAGTGAGTAGCATGATCTTCATCAGTTCGACTCCTGTATGGCAGGTATTGGAACCTGGGAATTTGACTCCGACGTCTGTGTGCTTTCGTCACGCCCCGGATATCTTCTGCCATTCAGCAGAGCTCCCAGCCATGTGTTTCTTACGCACAACTGATAGCTGACCAGCAACAAAACGGTGGTGACGGAACAGACGAATCCGAACTTCAGCAAAGAGGGCAACGACCAGTCTCGCACCATAAACTGTAAGAGAACGACGAGTGGAATATGGGCCAGATAGAGCCAGTACGACGAATCAGACAGGTAGCGAACCCAGAATCGCTGCGAACGGAAGAACCGATTGAACAACCCCATCATTCCGAATGACATCACCCAAGCGTAGCTGACTTGCACAACTGCAAACAGGATTCGACCGCTGGGCCCGTTGGGTCCCTGCAGCCTGAATCCAACAGGAAAAAGAATCAGGACCGCTGCTGCGAGTTTCCACCAATATCCTTTGCCAACGACGACCTCCTGATCATTCGCGCCGAAGTACATCGCTCCGTAGCCAAAAAATATCGCGTAGTATGCGAACACTGCTGGAAGCGGTAGTAGTCCGATCGACGTGTCGGGCCCATAAGCGTATTGCGAACTGGCCATGAAATACTGAGGCACCGCGGCGAGCGGAATCAGCCACACGTATCTCAGCCATGATGTGAGCCACCTGTTTGCAACCGCTGAAACTCGCAGTGTCTGCAACAGCTTTGCAATCACCACGAAACCGCAGACAAACCAACACAGGAACCAGAGAAACCAGAGATGGTGAAAGACCGGGAAATAGAAAAGCAAAGCGATGAGCACCTCGAAGCCGTCTGCTTGTGCATCACTGGCGGCCTCTATCGAAACCGATCGCCCAGTTTTGTCTTCAATTGCCTGTGCGATTCGCTGTCGTCCATCAAACAGACCCTCGCGATCAACTGGCACCTGTACGATTTTTGCTATATACGCTGTGGTATCCCAGTCCAGTGCAAGGAGTGCTTCGGGGGTAGCACCTTCATTGTTCGTTACTTCCAAACTTGCGCCCGCATCCAGCAGAAGCTCGGCAACGTCGGCTCGGCCGAAAAGGCAGGCCACATGCATTGGGGCCGCTCCGTGTGCATTCTTCGCATCGACGTCGCCTCCGTTCCGTAAGTAATATGTCAGTGAATCCAGATCGCCCATCACCACTGCAGCCGAAACGTCGATATCGGCGGGACCACTTTGTTCGCTGGGCTCCTCTGTGTCCGCATTACCATCCGTCAACGTCGCGGTCGATTCAGACGCGGGTTGCGACCGCACGTATCCGGAAACGATCAACATCACGGGAATGATCGTCAGCATCACAAGCACCATCGGTAAAAAAATGCGTTTGAACCGATGGACCAAAAGTGATCGCAACCCGCGTTTCTTCCACAGCATCGCCGTGAAGAACCCGCTGACCAAAAAGAACAGCGGCATTCTCCATCCATGAATCGACGCCAGCAGAATTGTGTAGAGTCCGCTGGACTGAGAATCCTGGACTCCCCAGACCACACCAATTCCGGGAATGAACGAGATTGCCCCGTGCAGGATAATTCCCAGCAACATTGCGAATCCTCGCAACGCATCGAGATCGTGTCGGCGGGCTGATTCCGAACTGGTCATCAATTGCGGTCCTTCGATGATGTGTGTGCGTTGAGCATGCCTGCGATTTGAATCCGAGCGCTCTTGATGTCGTCCAGGTCGAGTTCCAGGTTCAGCCAGTCGTAAATGTGCAGGTACGCTCCCTTTAGGTCGTCGTCGAAGTTGAGCGTTACGATTCCTAAAGGAGTGCGCCCATCGTTGTCAGTTTGGCTTGAATCAGCCCCCGCCTTGAGCAGCATTTGAACGATCTCGGGACGACAGAAGAAACATGCCTGGTGAAGTGCCGTGCTGCCTTTGCTATTTCGTAATTCAAGATTAGCTCCGGCGTCGATGAGGATCCTTGCGACTTCATTCTGCGCAAAAATTGCGGCCAGGATCAAAGGCGTGCTGCCGCCATAGTCTCCTTTCGCGTCCAAGTCTGTAGCGGCCTCGATGTGTTCTTCGACCGCCGCAGTGTTGCCGGTGATGGCAGCCTGCCAGAGACTGATCGTTGGTGTGTGATTCTGTTCTTTTTTGTCCAGTGCGTTTATTTTCGCCGCAGACAGGAGTTGCAGAATCTTCGGCCGCTCGGACTTGATCCGTTCCAGGTCGAGTGACACATCCAACACTCTCTCGAGGTGGTGGTAGTAGGCTTCCAAATCCGAACTCCACCTGACGGCCACGTTGTCCACGGAACTGAGGCCGAGATGATTGCGAACCGCAGGGTCTGCTCCAACTTTCAGCAACGCACGTACGATGTCGATATGTCCCAGAAACGACGCCATGTGCAACGCCGTGTTTCCTTCGCCATCGGTCAGCGACACATCCGCTCCACTAGAAAGCAACAGTTTCGCCGTCGCCGACTGATCGAACAGAGTCGCTACATGCAGTGGAGTCAGCCCACATTCTGCCTTCGCATCGACGGGCACCCCGTTTTTCAGCTCTTTGCGAACCGCATTCAGATCGCCGTCCACCGCTGCCGCCCAAATGTTGTGTTCGGTTCGGGAGACTTCTACGGTCAATTGTCCAAGCGACGGATACGCCATCGCTACTGGCGTCGGCGGAAAGTTGAGAATCATTAGCGCCAGCAGAATTGTCGCGGCCAATGTCGAGATACCAGAAGCCCATTTCCACACGTGCGATGCACGCGGTAATGCTGCGGGCATCGGCCTGCCATCTTCCATCAAGCCTGTTTCAACTTGTTGGCGAAGGTGGGCGTCGAGTTCCGCTTGAAGCAGGTATTCCTCTTGAAGTGTTTCGTCGGTTTGAAGACGACTTTCCAGCTCCCGCACTTCTTCTGCGGAAGCAACTCCAATGAGATAACGATGAATGAGTTCACTGGATTTCATGATGATTCGCCCTCCGCTGCGATTCGGAGCTGAATGCACTGCGTGAGTTGTTCGCGCAGTCGAGCCAGCAGCTTGTACAGTGCGTTTGGCGACTTCCCAAGACTTGCGGCCAGATTGACAACAGATGTCGTGGACCGATGCGGCGCGAGCAACAACTGCTGATGCTCTGCGGAGAATTGGTTCAAGCAAGTCTGCAGCGCCCGCTCACGATCGGTCACTTCATCAGCTGAGCGTCCCAATCCGCGCTCAGCCAGAGTTTCGAGCATCTCGTCACTCAAGAGCGGTCGTCTGGCCCGCAGTTTTTCCAACTGCCGCATGCATTTGAAACGCAGAATCACTCGAGCCCAAGGCACGAAACCGTCGGCACTCTGCAACTGGCCACGCTTCTTCCACATCGTCACACTGGCTTCCTGCAGCGCCTCGTCCACCGAGTCCAAGTCCGGAACGAGACCACGAGCATAGGCACGAAGAGCGGGCTCGCACTTTACCAGCAGTGCCAGGAAGTCAGGCTCAGTGAGTTCAAAACGTTTCTCTTGTTCGTCCATACATACTTATCCGTCCTCAACCGCGAAACCTGCCACGTTTTTAGATTGACGCAGGAATTCGCTGCTCACGCCGAAGCATCGACGGTTGCAGGCCCAAGCTTACGATAGCATGCCAGCGAATCCCCACTTGTCCAAGTACTGTAGCGCAACAAGTGTTTTCTGGCGCATAAAGAAACCCCTCGGCCACACATGTGACCGAGGGGTTATGTTCGCATAGAGTCCAAAAGCTCCCCGAGGCGGTCTCAATCCGAACCGCGGATTTGTCGAGCTAGGTGCCTTTCGTACCAAAAGGTTACGACGATTGCCGTACATCGAGATGTTTAAGTGGAACTCGATTTCTGACCAGATCCGGGCCGAAACAGAGCCCGAGCGGACGAAGCGAGATCCAATGCGACTGGCGCACCAATACCAGGATTTGCTGGACTCGAAAGTAGTTACAACGAGGGCATAGCTTGCGCGTCATCTTGGGGTAAGCCGAGCCCGAGTTACCCAAGTGCTAAGCCGTTTGAATGAGACCGATGATGAATCCGCCAGGCGTCGATTTGGTGATACCGGATGATTGCCAATACGCCTGCACAAAGCTCAATATGCTGTAAGTCGAAGGGATTCGAGGCTTTCCAGCCGCCGAGTCAGCCAAGCTGATGAGAAGCTGGTCGTTGCTTCGAGTGAATTCCAACAGGATCAGACATTTTTCTGGATTCCTGTTAACGATTTCCGTCGGCGCTCGGCATACGGTCATCGAACCGTTGTTTAGCGTTGTCGGTGCTTATGGACGAAAATCAGAAACGAGAAGAATTCACCCATCACTGGCTGGAGGTCGAGCCTTCCGTGTCGGCGTACGTCTTCGCGTCAATCTCCGGATTCCACGATGCTGAAGACGTCGTTCAGCGGATCGCTCAGGAGCTGGCGCGTCGGTTTGACGAGTATGACTCTAGTCGGCCGTTCGTTGGATGGGCGTTGTGGATCGCCAAATCCCGAGTGATTGACTTCTATCGGGCTCAGGATCGCACGCGGGTTGTTTTCTCCGACGAACTACTCGCTCAACTCGCTGACACCATTGCCAAACAGGCTGACGGTCGGAGCAACCGTCGCGAAGTACTGGAAGCCTGTCTGGAGGAACTGCCGCCAAAGTCGCGCCGTTTGCTCGACTTGCGGTACGTGGAAGAACTGTCTGCCGCCGAGATGGCGCAGGAAACCGGTACTACCAGCGGCTCTGTGCGAGTTCTGCTGTCGCGCGTGCGGACTGTTCTCGCCGGTTGCATTGAGCGGCGTATTGCGATGGAGAATGCCTGATGTCCGTAAACAATGACTTGATCGATCGCATTCTCGAAGGAGAGGTGTCCGACGAGGAAGCCGCGGAGTTTCAGGCGTGGCTGAATGTTCCCGAGAACCTGGAGAGCTTTGCGATTCGCGCCGAGCTACATTCGGACTTGCGGCGTTCCCTGCGGCGCAGACAGATTCAGAAGAATGCGGTGGAAGCGAGCACAGCTGGCCTCGTCACTGAGGCAGTTTCGTCGCGGGAGCAACTCGCATTAGCGATTCCCCGCTCGCGACCGTTGTTGGCGCTGACTGTAACCGCGCTCGTGACGGCAGCCTGCATTCTAATCGCATTCGTGCTGCCTGAAGGCAACAGCGATTCAGTCCCTGCTGACGCGTATGCGGCTAAGGTCATCAACAATGTGAATGGGTTGCTCACGAAAGGCGGTTCGCAATGGAACGACTCCCAAATCCCGGTGGGCGATTACGATTTGCAGAAAGGCCTGCTTCACCTGCAATTCGGCAGTGGAGTCATGGTTTACGTGGAAGCGCCTGCCCGCTTCGACGCAGTCAGCGACAAACGTGTCGTGCTGCATAGCGGGCGACTGTCGGCCAGAGTGCCTCCTGTAGGGATTGGGTTTGCGGTGGAAACTCCCGAGGCGGAAGTCGTTGACTTTGGCACCGAGTTTTCCGTCGATGTGGAAGGCGGCGCGAGCGAGGTGCATGTGTTTGATGGGCTCGTGCGCGTCCATCCCGGGGCATCCAACAAACGCGATGCGTCTCGATCCGTTGAGCTTCAGGCGTCCCAGGCCCTGCGAATTACTGATGGGGCGACTGAGCCCGAAGACATCTCGATCGCGACCGACAGGTTCATTCGTAACTTTGACGAACCGAGGCTGAACTACGCTCGCTTGGTCAAACGGTTATCGCCGCTCGTCTACTACCGAATGCCGATTCGCGACCGCGGGCTGGTTTCCGAACCGCCCGAGCACTCCGGCGTCGTCTTGACCGGAGAAGGAAAACGCCCGCCGCATGCTCGCGGTGTGTTCGTCGGCGGTTCGCTTCGAGTCGGAGCCGATTCCGCCGGCCGCGGAGGACGCGTCGATTCCCCACCGGCACTAAGCACGGGGCAATTCTCACTAACCGGCTTCGTGTATCTCGAAGCGCCCGCGCAAAACGCAGTAGTCGCCACGAACCTGCATGATGGTCAGGGCAACTTCAACCTTTCTCTCCAAGAGAATGGTCGGCTGAAGGCCACGATCAGAAACGGCGATGGTGACGTGTCATCCATCGCAGGTAGCTCGGTTCTGCCGCAGGAGACATGGCGGCACGTCGTCGTGACCGCTGATGCAGAACGTTTGCACCTCTACGAAGACGGGAAACTCGTCGCATCGACGCCAGGTGCGGCGATGGCAGCCAGCGATTCTGATACGACGGTCTGGTTCGGCACGAACTCCATAGCTAGTCAGGTATGGAACGGCCGGATCGACGAGTTGGCCTTATTCGACCGAGCACTTAACGATAACGAAATAGCGGCGCTTTATCGCACTGCTCAAGAAGAAATCGCCAGATCACCATGACAGCGACAGTACCTTCAAGTCCAGCCAACGGAGCACCATCAATGCATCGTCGCCAGTTTCTCGCCGCAGCATCAGCCTGTGCTGCCGCGGTTGCCCCAGCATCAGCACTTCTGGCAGCAAACGATACCAGCGCGAAGCAAATTCCCATAGGGCTCGATGGTCATTCGATGCGCAGTATGCGTTTCAAGAATTGGAAGGCAACTCAGTTGATCGAGTTTGCTGCAGAGCAAAATCTTGATGCTGTCCTGTTCAATGGGCTGCCCTACTTCGAGAGCCTTGAAACAGGACACCTGAAAAAGCTCAAGAACCTCGCCGAACAACATGGCCTAAGGATCTATATCGGTGCAGGTGGCATCTCTGCGAATGGCAAACAATTCAAGGATACCTGGGGCACGGCGGAGGAACTAATTGCCAAGGCAATCCGCGTGGCGAAGACGGTCGGCTCGCCAGTAGTCAATGTTCGGATTGGCAGTATCGACGACCGCTTTCTCGAAGGCGGAATCCAACCGCGAATCGATGAAGCCGTTCGCGTGCTCAAAGCAACCCGTTCACGCGCATTAGATGCGGGAATCAAATTCGGATTTGAAAACCATGCCGCCGATCTCCGAAGCGAAGAGCTCGTCACGCTGATCGAAGAGGTCGGGACCGACGTTTGCGGTGTGATGCTTGATCCGGGCAATGGACTGTGGGCGATGGAAGACCCAATGAAGCATCTTCAGGCACTCGCACCCTACACGATTTGCAACAGCATTCGCGACTACACGGTGTGGTCAAGTGAAGAAGGAGCGATGTTTCAATGGATGGCTCTCGGAGAGGGCATGATGGATGTCAGAGAGTACGTTGGCACGCTCGCCAAATCCAACCCGAGAATGCCGATATTCGTCGAGACCATTTCAAATTCAGCACGCCCGATTCCGTTCCTGACCGCGGACTATTGGAAGGCTTACCCGAATTTGAACGCATCACAAATCGTCGACTTCCTGAAACTCGTCCGCCAAGGAACTGCGGCAACCATCGACGAGCCGGCCGAAGGAGTTGACCGGCGAGAATTTAATCAGCAACACGAACGCAGGGAGTTTCTCCGCAGCATCGCTTACCTTCGCGAGCATTGCGGTGCGGGGCTAAAGAATGGTTCGTGACGAAGCCACGTCTGATTCAAAATCCTTTCTCACGTACTCATGCCCGGATGTGCGGAATCTCATGGCACACAGACAGGCCTCCTGCAAATAAGAACTTCACCTCATGAACATACTCTCTCGTTTCCTTTTCAGCATCGTTGCATTTTCCACATTCTGTATTGGCCAGCTGTTTGCGGCGGATACGCGACCCAATGTTGTGTTTCTGGCAGTTGATGACATGAACGACTTTGTCGGATGTCTCGAGTCACGCCCCAGAGCGATCACACCAAACATTGATCGGCTTGCCGCTCGTGGCGTGTGTTTTACCAACGCTCACACCGCCGGAGTGTTTTGTGCGCCCAGTCGTGCAGCCATCTTTTCCGGCCAGTACGCATCGACAACCGGTTGCTACGAGACTCCGAATTACTTCGTGCATCATCCGGAGATTGAATCGCTGCAAATGAGCTTTGCCAAAGCGGGTTACTCGACGCTTGGTGCTGGCAAGCTGTTTCATCATCCCGCTGGAGCGATTGACCAGCGCGGTTGGACAAAGTTCTTCCTGCGAAATCAGTTCCAGCGTGAAGGTGGTTGGGCTTTGGAATCGTGGAGCAGTGATACGCCCGTGCCACAGCCGTTTCCGAACAGTGTTTACAACAAAGGCAAGGAGATCACCGGCGGACTTTTCCTGGAATGGGGAGCGGTTCCCAATGAACGTGAGGACGAGATGGCCGACACGATACGCGCCAACTGGGCGGTCAACCAACTCGGGCGGAAGCACGACAAGCCGTTCTTCCTGGCCTGTGGTTTCTACGCTCCTCACTACCCCAACTACTGTCCGCAAAAATATTTTGATCTATACGATCGAGACGCTATCGAGACGCCGGCGTTCAAAGAAGACGACCTGACGGATCTGCCAGACAAGGTTCGCAAGCAACGCCAGAACCGCAAAGCCTTTCACTACGACAAATTGGTTGCGATGGGTGCGTGGAAGGATGCATTGCATGGATACCTTGCCTGCACCAGCTACGCCGACGCCATGGTCGGTCGAATCTTGGATGCACTTGCCGCGAGCCCTTATGCCGACAACACGATCGTCGTGCTGTGGAGCGATCACGGCTATCACCTGGGTGAAAAAGGCCAGTGGGGCAAGCACACGTTGTGGGAACGAACCTCCAACGTGCCGTTCGTCTGGGCCGGCCCTGGCGTGGCAAAAGGAGCCCGGACCGACGTGACGGTCAGCCTGATCGACATCTATCCGACGCTCGTTGAAACATGCAACTTGCCGTCACCGCGTCAGAAGCTGGAAGGCGTTTCGCTGGCAGCGACTCTGAAGAATCCCAGCGATGCCAAAGATCGAACCGTATATCTGCCCTACATGAACCCCGGTGAATACACGTTGATGAATCGCGATTGGCGTTTCATCCATTACGACGACAAGAACCAGGAGCTGTACAACGTCAAAGTGGATCCGCACGAGTGGGACAATCTCGCATCCGACCCGCAGCACGCGGACGTCATCGCCCGACTGCGGGAATCAGCACCGACAGAGTTCGCTGATCCGGAACCCAAGCTCAACGCGAGGCGTGACCTGGTGGTCGAAGGCGAATCCTTCCGCTGGGAGAAAGGAAAAGGCAACTACGTTCCCCACCCGAAGTATCTGCCTTACACCAACTCCAAAATGAAGCAAAAGCGATCGAAGTAGGGACGGTACAGCATAAACTTCAAAATTAGTCCATCGGAGAAATTCCATGCGATTCGCCTTCTTACTGTCCACCTTCCTCCTGACGATCTCGTCTACTTTTGCAGACAAGCCGAACGTGTTGTTCATTGTTTGCGACGACTTAAACACGCATGTGTCGACGTCGGGCTATCCGCACATTGAAACACCAGCCTTCGATGAACTTGCGGCAAACGGAATGACGTTTCGTCGCGCGTATTGCCAGTATCCTGTTTGTGGGCCATCAAGAGCATCGTTTCTGCATGGCCTTTATCCTCAATCAACGGGCGTCCTCGACAATAAAACTGATATTCGCAACGTGCGTCCTGGGACCATATCGATACCTCAGCGATTCAAAGAATCTGGATACTGGACAGGTGGCGTCGGCAAAGTCTTTCACAACGAAAAGTTTGATCATGGCGATGTCGCATGGGATCAGGTGTTACGGTTTGAAAACGACGAAATGCCGATCGTGACTCCCATCCGTGAGCAATTTGAGGCCGAACACGGCCCCGTCACCGAAGGCAAGTCGCGTCGCAAGTGGCGAGAGTTTTACCCCACGATCGCGCCGCAGACGCGCGGACAGAAGCCCGGATATGGCCCGACCGGGCTGAAGGATGAACAACATAAGGACGGAAAGAACTCGCTTCAGATCTGCGAGTGGCTCACCGAATCTGTCCACGGTGACAAACCGTTCTTTATGGCCTGTGGAATCCACAAACCACATGGTCCGTTTCTCGCCCCGGACAAGTATTTTGAGATGTATCCGAAGGCTGACTTGAAGTTTACGCCAGCTTCGTTGGAGTTCTGGAGGACCGTTCCGAAGATTGCACAGACGAAACGGTATGAAGGATTCGGGTTTGAGTTCGGTATCGAAAACGAAGATCTCCGGCGAGAATACATGCAATCTTACCACGCCTGCATCTCCTTCATCGATGCACAGATTGGCAGGATTCTGGAATCACTCAAGCAAAGCGGCCACTGGGACAACACGATTGTCGTCCTCACTTCTGATCACGGCTACTTGCTTGGCGAGAAGTTCATGTGGGGCAAAGTCATGTTGTTTGAACAATGCGACCGCGTCCCTCTCCTCATCCGTGTCCCCGATGGGATCAAATCTGGTTCGACAACACCAGGGACATCCAGCGAAGGACTTGTTGAATTAATCGACCTGTTTCCGACACTGACGGAGTTGTGCGATATCACTCCGCCAGCGGAGCTCCAAGGAAAGAGTCTCGTGAGGATGTTGAAGGACCCTCAATCCGCAGGGAAAGAAGTTGCCTACACCGTCGTTACCCGGGGGGAACATCTTGGCAAAGCGATCCGCACCCAGCGTTACCACTACACAAAATGGCCCACTGGAGAAGAGCTTTACGACCTCTCTCGCGATCCGTACGAAGAAACGAACCTCAGCGATGCACCGAAACACAAAGCGACGCTTGAAATGATGCGAAAGCATCTCGCCAAATCCGAGACTGTCGCAATCGCCGCAAAACAACCAGAGTCGAAGAACATCGACAGTAAGACACGAAAGTGAGAAACACTATCTGATGGACAATATGAAGTATCTGAATTTGATGCAGCGCTATGCAACCGCAGCAATGCTCTTGCTTTTGTTATCGGGCAGTGTCGTTGCCGATCAAGCTGGGTCCGAGCGGCCGCCAAATATCGTCTTTATGTTTGCCGACGATCTTGGCTACGGGGATCTCGGTTGCTACGGACACCCCTACGCTCGAACGCCGGCAATCGACCAACTGGCGAAAGAAGGGACGCGATTCACGCAGTTCTATGTGACAGGTGTCACATGTAATCCCAGCCGAACGGGTCTCATGACCGGACTGTTTCCGGCGCGGTTTCCGAAATACGCGGCCGACTTCGGTTTCGGGGACCGCACGACCATCACCGAGTTGTTGAAGAAGCGGGGTTACAGGACCGGGCACTTCGGCAAATGGCACATTGGCCCGGACGACAGCGACGGCACCTATGGAATCGATACGGTCGAGACAATCGGCAAGGCCCGAGACGCAACGAGTGGGAAGACCGGGCGCGATGACGATCTGTATTCGGCGGCAATCGATTTCATTCGTGACAATAAAGAAGGTCCGTTCTACGTCAACATTTGGGGACATGCGACGCATTTTCCCGTCAATACGGCAGATGGTTTGGTCGCCGAATTCAAGAACGTGAACGTTGACCGAAAAGACTTCTCTCCGACCATGCAGCACAAGTTCGATGAGTGTCTGAAGATCGGCGGCGATCTCGATGAATCGATGCGGCAGTATCTCGGCGATGTCTACCAGATCGATTCGAATGTCGGGCGAGTTTTGAAGACGCTCGATGAGTTGGGGCTGCGGGAAAACACCATCGTGGTTTTCTCCAGCGACCACGGGCCGGCACCGGTGGTTCTCGGCAAGCAAGGTACCACAAAATACTCCAATAACATGCTCGGCTACGCAGGTGAGTTTCGTGGCGGCAAACACGAACAATATGAAGGCGGCACGCGCGTGCCGTTTATCATCCGCTGGCCCGACAAGGTCTCAGCCGGTCGGGTCGATACCCAAAGTGTATGCTCGTTCATTGACTGGATGCCGACGCTTTGTGCCATTGCCGGAGTCGACGAATTGCCGAAGGTAATTGATGGTGAGGATATCTCCGATATCTGGTTCGGTTCCGATCATGAGCGAACAAAGCCGCTGTTCTGGAAGACCAGCGCCCCCGGCAGTACACCTGGCATGCGAGAGGGGAAATGGAAACTTCATCTTACTCGCAAACAACGCGGCGATCCGGAACTCTACGATCTGTCGATTGACCCCAGCGAAAGCAATAACGTGGCTGGGCAGAATCCAGACGTCGTGAAAGCACTTTCCAGGAAAATCAAAGCCTGGGGCGCGACGCTGCCCAGGGAATACTCCAAAACCAAGGCCGGAAGCAGATAGCGATTTCCCTGTATTGGCTTGCCCACATCTGAAAACTACGAACCGTAAAGACGGAAAATCTATGAGACTTCATCACGCCTTGCTCCTCTTGCCCATCGTTGGACTGGCTTGCCTATCATCCGAGGCAAATGACGAACGTGAACGACCGCCGAGTATCATTCTCTTTCTAGTCGATGACATGGGCTGGACCGACGGCGGTGTCTTTGGTTCCGATTACTACGAGACCCCGAACATCGATACTTTCGCCAAACAAGCGATGCGTTTCACCAACGCCTATGCGCATCCGCTGTGCTCGCCCAGTCGGGCCTCTATCCTGACGGGGCAGGAAGAGTCGCGCCACGGCATCCTTTCCGCCCACGGACATCAGGAGCCAGAGCCGTGGGGCGCGCAGGTCTATCAGCCTGCCACAAGCCGAAACGAATATCTGCTTACCAAGAGCCGCACTTACTTGAATCCTGATGCGACGACACTGGCCGAAGTCTTTCTCGACGCTGGCTACCGCACCGCTCACATGGGAAAATGGCACCTCGGTCTGACTCAAGAACACTGGCCGGACCAGCACGGCTTTGAGGTCACGTTTCACTCCGCGCCTGATCCCGGGCCTCCTGGAAGCACCTATTTCTCACCGCACGGGATCCACCCTGACGGAAAGCCAGGTGCCACCCGTCGAGTCGGCAATATTGTTGACGGGCCAGAGGGTGAGCACATCGACGATCGCCTGGGCACTGAGGCAATCAAGTACATCACCGAACACAGAGACGAGCCGTTTTATCTTAACCTTTGGATGTACGACTGCCACGGACCTTGGGAAGCGAAGCTGGATCTGATTCAGAAGTTCGCCAAGAAAGATTCTCAGCCTGATGGTCATACGAACCCAGTCTACGCCGCCATGTTGAAAACCATGGACGACAACTTCGGACGAGTCATGAAGGCGCTCGATGAACTCGGTATCGCCGAGGACACCATTGTAGTTTTCTTCTCGGACAATGGTGGCAACACCCACAGCATGGGCGCGAGCGAACAGAAGCGAAAGGTGGCCAACCCAAAGGGCAAGACTTACGGCTCCACGAAGATTTACAACGACTACGCTGGTGTGCAGTATCCGACGAAGAATCTCGGTCTGCGCGGAGGCAAAGGGAAGCTTTATGAAGGCGGCGAACGCGTTCCGTTGATGGTCCGTTGGCCCAAACACGCTCCTGCGGGCTCCGTCAGCGAGACAATTGTCAATAATATCGACCTCTATCCCACGCTGCTCGAACTGACCGGCCAGGCTGAGCCTGACAATCATGTCATCGATGGGAAATCCTTTGCGAAGGTTCTCACAGAGGGCGAAGAGGGAACGTGCCGAACGAGCGTGAGCTACTTCCCGTATCACGGTGGTGGCATTTCCGTGCGTGATGGCGATTGGAAACTCATCCGACGCTACACTCGCAGACCGGACAGCTACGATGGCCTCGTCGAACTATTCAATTTGAAAGACGACCTTGGTGAATCACAGAATCTCGCTGGCGAGATGCCGGACAAAGTGGCTGAGCTCGATAAGCTCATCGAGGCGCACTTTGAACACACAGGCGGCCTTCCCCCGAAACCCAATCCGGACTTTCAACCTCACCTCGGTGCGTCCACAAAATCCGGGAGTCCAACTCATGGATTGGTTCCCAAGCAATCCCGTATCGAGTCAATCGACGGCGCCATTCGCGTGATTGCCCAGGGGAAGAACCCCTTTCTGGGAACGGCTCAAGTGAAACTGGATGGGCCAATCACGTTGCACCTGCAAGCTCGGGGCGTCTATGGCAAGAGCGGGACAGGACGTGTTCAGTGGCGAACCCAGGAACAGACTGAGTTTCCTGCAACCGGCCAGACGGTGGACTTCAAAGTTCCTGAGTCCACAACCTGGCAGGACATCACCGTGCAAGTGCCTGTCGAGGGACGAAGTCAGTTGCTCCGCCTGTATGTACCAGCCACTGACGGTCTCGAAATCCGCGCGATCCGCTGGACAGCTCAGGGCGGAAAACGGGTCCAGTGGGACTTCTCAACGGATCAGTAGCGAAACACTTTTCAAAACCTGCGCGAAGCGATGGCCGGTAAGACGGAACTCCGTGTTGGTGTACAAGTCTGCGAAATCACAGTATACGGAACATAAAATATGCTCAAGTCTTCAACACTCCTTCCTCTCATTGGCTGCATACTGTCCTCAGCTGTGTCGGCAACAGAAGAAAGCCGCCCCAACATCCTCTTCATCCTAGTGGATGACCTAGGGTATGCCGACCTGGGTTGCCAAGGCAGCAAGGAAATCCGTACGCCTCACATCGACGGGCTTGCCGCTTCAGGTCTTCGCTTCACCGATGCTTATGTCACGGCTCCGCAATGCGGGCCTTCGCGAGCCGGAATCATGACCGGTGTTCACCAGGCCCGCTTTGGGTACGCGGATAACGAAAAGAATCACGGCCTTCCTGACCCAAAAATCCTTCCCCTCATGCCCGAGTATCTCAAGCAAGCTGGGTACCGGACCGGTCTAGTCGGAAAGTGGCACATCGGTCAGGGCACAGAGGCCATGTTGAGCAAGAAGGCGCGAGACGAATACCGCAAGATCAGGAAGGTGACGGCTTTCTCGCAGGAACGTGTCGAGGCCGCAAAGCCCTGGAAACGAGGGTTCGATGAAGGACTCTTTTTCGTCGGTGGCGGCGGGCATTACTTTCCGTTCCGGGCAAAAAGAACAGACGGTTCAAGTGCCAATTATTTCACGTTCAATGGCTCTGATCGGAATCCTAAACCGTTCGAACGTGATACCGTTGCGTTCAAGACGGATTTCCTCACCGACGCGGCGATCGACTTCATCAAGAGCAAGGACAAGAAACCTTGGTTCCTCTATCTATCCTATACCGCTCCTCACACACCGCTGCAGGCCAAACAAAAGGACATTGCGGCCAACACACATATCAAGGACCCGGCACGGCGTATCTATGCCGGAATGATGACGTGCCTGGATGGCAACATCGGCCGGATTCTCAAGCAGCTCGATCAGCAGGGCCTTCGTAAAAACACTCTGGTTGTCTTTCTCAGCGACAATGGCGGGCCAACAAGCAAGAACACTTCTCGCAACGATCCGTTTTCCGGCGTGAAAGGCGACGTCTATGAAGGAGGCATCCGGGTACCGATGATTGCATCCTGGCCCGGTACACTGGCAAAGGGCAAGGTGATCTCAGAACCCGTCATCTCGCTTGACCTCCTCCCGACGTTTACCGCGGTGGCAGGCAGGCAGGCGAAGCATCCCCATCTGGAAGGGAAGAACCTTATGCCATGGCTCACCGGCAAGGCGGAGTGCCCGGGCGGCGAGCTCTTTTGGTCTTGGCGCGAGAACTTCAATGCCGTGCGCATCGGCACGCTGAAAGAGATCAGAAATGGCAAGCCCGTTAAGGCCGTCGACGGCACCGCCATCCCCGCTCACAACTTCGTCGACCTCGTGACCAACCCCAGGGAGTTGGCCGGTGAACAGACGCTGAAGGATGAAGACAAGAAACAGCGATTATCAACCGCCCTCGATGCATGGCTCAGTTCGGTGAAAGTAGATGCGGACAAACTGACTCCGATCAGCAAGAGCCCACCCCTGAGGTGACCGGCTCGCAACCTCAGAACGCACTTTCCAGGAAAGTCAAAGCCTGGGTCGCGACGCTGCCCTGGGATACTCCGAAACCAAGTCTGGAGGCCGATAGCGACTCCCTCGTCTACTACCAGAACTTGTTAAAACACCAGCACCCCAATCAGAATATACACCATGAACCGTCTTGTTTTGACACTATTAGCCCTGAGTACAGCATCGAGCGTCTATGCGCAAGAAAAGCACCTCTTCATTTTATCGGGTCAATCCAACATGAAGCGACTGGATCCGGAAGCATCATTTTCGCCGACGGTGCGCAAAGCATTCGGCGAAGACCGTGTTATCGTGGTCAAGGATGCTGAGGGAGGGCAATCGATCAGGCGTTGGTACAAGAAATGGAAAGACGTGAAGAACTACAGGAGTATGAAGCCTGATACAACTGCTGACCCGTCGACCATTGGCGATCTCTATGACAGGCTAATGAAGAAGGTCGATGCAGAAATTGCCGGGAAGAGCATTAAGACAGTCACGTTTGTCTGGATGCAGGGTGAAGCGGATTCCGGAAAGCACTACGTCGTTTACGAAAAGAGCCTCAAAGGATTGATTCAGCAGCTCGAAGACGATCTGAAGCTTGAGAAAGTGAACGTTGTCATTGGCCGCCTAAGCGATGCCAAGATGAAAAGCCCTGGTTGGTTAGAAATCCGTAGGATTCAACAGAGCCTTTGCGAAGCGAACCCCGATTGGGAATGGGTTGATACTGATGACCTGAACGGAGAAACAAATGGAGTCCACTACACCAGAAACGGATATGTGGAATTCGGAAAACGACTCGCCGAGAAAGCGATACAGCTAATCGATTGATGTGCCAAACCAGTGGGTCGAGTCTTCGCCGTACCCGTTCGCATTTTTTAGGTTGGAGTGCATACATCCATAAGGACGTAACTCAACATGAAACCCGTTTTCTTCTTATTTCTGTCCGTCATCGCCTTCGCGATAGATAGTGCCGTGTCAGCGGCCGCCGAACGCCCCAACATTGTCGTCATCCTGACTGACGATCAGGGATATGCAGACATAAGCCTGAACCCACATCACCCTGCGGAAGTCTCCACACCGAATATGGATGCGCTGGCGCAAGACGGTGTCGTCTTTTCTCAAGGCTACACAGGCGGACCTGTTTGCTCGCCGACTCGAGCCGGAATCATGATCGGCGGCTACTCGCAGAGTGTTGGTGTTTATACAGCTTCAGACGGTGGGGCTGGATTCGATCCGAAGAAAAAGATCTTCCCTGGATACTTGCCCGATGATTACGTCTCGTCGGCGATCGGCAAGTGGCATCTGGGGGTTGATGATGACTATCCCGAATTGAAATGGCACGCGTTGAATCGAGGCTTTGATGAATGTTACAAGTTCATGGGCCGGGGCGGTCACAGTTACTTCAATCTGAGGAGCGATGTCGACGGTAAGTTCATGGGACCGATCTACCGCAACAAAGAGCGGATCAATGATGAAGGCTACATGACAACTCGGTTGACGGAAGAGGCGGTCGCGTTCATCGACCGGAATAAGGAGAAACCGTTCTTCCTGTACCTCGCCTACAACGCCGTGCACGCTCCCGCCGAAGCACCGGAGGAAGACATCAAGGCCTTTCAGTCAAAGTTCCCGCAGCTTAGCAAGGAACGCGCCGTCCTAATGGCCATGCTCAAGCATCTTGACGACGGTGTCGGCGAAGTGGTCGCCAAATTGAAACGCGAGGGCATCTTTGACAACACGCTCCTGTTCTTCCTGACCGACAACGGCGGATCAAAATCAATGAGCGCTGACAACACGCCGCTGCGTGGTTTCAAGCAAACACTCGATGAAGGCGGGATTCGCACACCGTTCATCGTCTCGTGGCCCGAAAGGTTCAAGGGTGGTCGAACGTTGGATACACCGATCATTTCCTTCGACATTCTTCCCACGGCCCTCGATGCGGTCGGGGGGACGCCTGCCTCGCATGATTTTGCGGGAAAAAGTCTTCTGCCATTGGTGATTGGCGAATCGCCCCAGCACCACGACGCGATATTTTGGAGCACCGGTCCGGACAACGAATGGGCCGTCCGCCGAGGTGATTGGAAACTGCACTGGATCAAGAGCCGCATGGAACTCATCAATCTCGCGGAAGATCCTTCCGAGAAAGAGAACCTAGCGGACAGCAATCCCGAGAAGGTGAAGGAACTGAGCCTCGCGTTTGACCAATGGCTTAAAAAAATGGCGAATCCAATCAAAGGCGGTCCCAAACGCAAGGATGGGATCCAGAAGCCAACCGATGTTGCCGCCGGGAACAAGAACATGACGCCGCGTGCAATCGAACGGGCGCGAATCCGCGAAGAGAAGCAAGCTGCAAAGAAGGCGGCCAAAGAAAAGGAAAAGGCCATGAAAAAGGCGGCAAACAAAACAGACGAGGACGCAGCCACGACCGAGGCAAATCGACCAGTCATCGAAGCGCCGACCACGAACGTGACAGGGCCGCATCCCGGCAGCCGATTCGATCTGAGCCATTGGAAGTTGACGCTTCCGACAAGTGCGGAAAACACTTACGGTGGACATCCGAAGGAGATTCCCGCAGCAGAACTCAGCGATAGTTTTAAAGACCCCCACTTCTACACGGATTCAAGCGGAGCGATGGTCTTTTGGTGCCCCGTCGTTGGGGCAACGACAGAAGGCACGCAGTTTCCCAGAAGCGAGCTGCGTGAAATGCTCCAGCCAGGTAACCCGCGCAATAACTGGTCGTTCACAGGTTCGCACGAAATGACCGCGCGTTGTCGGGTGCTTGAGATTCCCAGCGATCCCAAGGTGGTCATCGGCCAAATCCACAGCTACACGGGCAAGTCAAAACCACTCGTCAAGCTTCAGTACTACAAAGGCCGCATCGAAGCTCTGGTGAAGGAAAGCCCGACCAATGGTAAAGACAAAAAGCTCACGTTTCCTGATGTTGAGCGAGGCAGAGACATCGATTGGACAATCAGGCTTCAAGGCGGTGTGCTTGCCATCACCGTCAATGGCACAACACAGGAAGAGAACGTTTTGGAAAACGACAGGGCCTGGGCAGACCAGACTTTCTACTTCAAAGCCGGCGCCTACCCTCAGGACAACGCAGGAGAAGTGAGCGAAGGTGCCCGGGTTTCGTTTTCCCGCTTAGCTGTGACACATTCAGACGACTGAACCGGAAGCGATGAGTCAACGCGAACACAATTGGTACAGAACAACAAGACAAATGAACCGAATTCTTTCAGCCGTTGCCGTACTTTGCTTGGCCGCCGCGCATTCGCATGCTCAATCCGAATCGCAGAAACCCAATGTCATCGTGATTCTCGCTGATGATCTCGGCTATGGTGATCTTTCGTGCTATGGGGCCGACGATATCGCCACGCCGAATATTGATCGTATGGCGGCTGAGGGAGCGAAATTCAACAGTTTCTATATTTCTCCCGTCTGTTCACCGACACGTGCGGCGCTGATGACCGGCAGCCACTCGACTCGCGTCGGTATCGGCGGTGTCATGTTTCCTCGGAATAACCACGGGCTGAACCCGGACGAAATCACGCTGCCGGAGTTGCTGAAAGACCAGGGTTATGCGACGGCCATCATTGGTAAGTGGCATCTCGGCAACGAAGACATGTTCCAGCCGCTCAGCCACGGTTTTGATTACTGGTACGGTACGCCGTCGTCCAACAGCCAGTTCTATTACCCGACGATTAAGAAGTACGCGGCCGACTGCGTGTTTCGTGACGGCTACACCCGCGAAGGAATCCTTAAGAGAGAGACGGCGGCCTGTCCGCTGGTTCGCAACAACGTCGTCATTGAAGTTCCCGCAGATCAGACGCTGTTCACTCAACGGTACACGCGGGAGACCATTCGCTTCATCACCGAAAACAAAGACAAACCGTTCTTTGTTTACCTGGCCCATAACATGCCGCACATCCCGCTGCATGCATCCGAAGCGTTCGTGGGCAGCAGCAAGCGCGGCATCTACGGCGACACGATCCAGGAACTTGACTGGAGCACCGGCGAGATTCTGCGGTCTCTAAAAGAACTCGAGCTGGACAAGAACACGCTGGTCATCTTCACTTCAGACAACGGCCCCAACACGGCCACGGGTGGCAGCGCCGGCCCGTTGAAAGGTGGCAAAGGCTCGACCTTGGAGGGAGGCGTTCGAGTGCCGTTTGTGGCTCGCTGGCCGGGGAAGATACCGGCGGGAAGCGAAACTGACGAAGCCATCACCGGCATGGATCTTCTGCCGACGCTGACCAAACTCGCGGGCGGCGAAGTTCCGAATGACCGCGTGATTGATGGAAAAGATATCTGGCCTTTGCTCGCCGGTAAGCCGGATGCAAAGTCGCCTCACGAAGCCATCTACTACCTGCGAGGCCGAGGTGTTCAGGGAATTCGTGTCGGCGACTGGAAGTACCTCGTCGATGACTCTTCGAAGCAGCAAGCCCCGAGAATTGAAGTTGAGTTAACTGCTGAGGAACAGAAACTTCCCCGCAGAGAGCGTAAAGCACTCATCAAGGAACGTGAGAAAGCGGCAGCTCAAAAACGTGGACCAACGGCTGCGCTCTACAACCTGACTAACGACATCGGCGAACAAAACAACCTGTTGGCGAAACACCCTGAAATCGTCGCCCGTTTGAAGAAGCTGTTGGATGAGTTCGGCCGTCAGCTTCGCTCTAATTTGAGACCTGCCGGCGTTGCGGAACCAGTGTCGATTGATTAGCGATAGATGAACGCGGACACACACACAATTGAGCCACATTATGTTGCATCCCTATCACAGATTCGGAAGGTCAATGAAACGATTCAAAATAGCTCTGATGGTCTTGTTCTATTCGTTCATTATCGCCAACCAGTCGACACTTGGCGCTGAGCTGAATCTGACGGAAACAGATGACACGATTCGCATCACCCTGCGTGGAAAACCGGTCCTGCAGTACATCAAGAAATCGCAACCCGTTCCCGATGGACTGCCGCAATACTTCAGTCGCAGCGGCTACATTCATCCCGTTTACACTCCGACGGGTCAGGAGCTCACCGGAGACTATCCCGCGGATCATGCTCATCAACATGCGCTCTTTTTTGCGTGGGTGAAAAGCCAGCTTGACGGCAAGAGTGTCGACTTTTGGAATCAGGCCAAGGATCTTGGAAAGGTTGAATTTCGCGAAGTGCTGAACCTGCGTCGAAAAGAGCAAAGCGTCTCCTTTAGCGTCAAACACGCGTTCATGGTGAAGATAGGTGAGGAGTGGATCGACGCACTCTATGAAGTCTGGACTGTCACTGTTCATCAAACCCCGACGGATCTTTTTGTTTTCGACATCGTCAGCGTTCAGCAGTGCGCATCCGACAAGCCTCTGAGCCTGGCCGAATACCACTACGGCGGCATGGCAATCCGCGGCAACGTTCGGTGGCTGAAGGAAAAAGACGACCACAGCATCAATCCTGGTGACGTACAGTATCTGACCAGCGACGGCAAAGACCGCTGGGAAGGCAATCACACTCGGCCCAACTGGGTGGCCTTTTCTGGACAGATCGATGGTCAGGACGTGTCGGCTACCGTCTTCTGCAGTCCGAAAAACTTCCGTGCACCACAACACGTGCGCATCCATCCGAACAAGCCGTACTTCTGCTTCGCGCCCATGGTTGAAGGTCCATTCGAGATCGTGCCTGATAAGGAATACGTTTCGAGTTACCGCTATCTCGTGACTTCCGAAGTCGCCGACATGAATATGATCGAGAAGCACTGGGATGAATACACGAAGGCTGAGAATGCGACTGAGAAATAGAGCCTTCGAGTTATTTTCGATAACCGTGGAAGCAAGTGAACTGCGAAGACGAAATACCATGAATCAGTTGACGACATTTACTGTTTGCCTGTTTGTGACTTTGAGTGGCTGGGCGCAGGTTGGCACGAGTCGAGCCTCAGAAAAACCGAACATTGTTGTCTTCTTGACGGATGATCAGGGTTACGGTGATTTGGGTTGCTATGGATCAAACGACATCGCGACGCCCAATATTGACCGGCTGTGCGCCGAAGGAATGAAGTTCACCAGTTTTTATGTTCACAACCGCTGTTCGCCGACGCGTGCCGCTTTGATGACGGGCTGTCATGCTCAGCGAGTCGGCGTTGACAATGTCGTCTACCGGAGAGAAAGAGTCGGACTCAACGCCGATGAGATCACTGTCCCCGAACTCCTTAAAACTGCAGGTTACGCGACCGGGATCGTCGGTAAATGGCATCTCGGCGAATGGGAAGATTTCAACCCGGTGAACCATGGCTTCGACAGCTTCTTCGGTTTCATGGAGTGCGACGACAAGAAAACAACCGCAATCTATCGCAATAGGGAAATTGTCGAGAAGATTAAACAAAAGACGGACGGAACCCACTCGCCAAAGCTACTCGCCGCTGGAATTGAGTTCATCAAACAGCACAAAGAACAGCCCTTCTTTCTGTACTACGCTTCGCCACTGCCGCATGTGAAGTGGCATCCCCATCCGCGTTTCAAGGGAAGCTCCAAACAAGGAACTTACGGAGACGTGGTGCAGGAGATTGATTGGCAGGTCGGTGAGTTGATGAAAACACTCGAAGAACTCGACCTCGCCGAGAACACGCTGTTCGTTTTCGCGTCCGACAACGGCCCGCAGCTCAACGTGGAAGGCTACGGTAGTGCTGGAATTCTGCGAGACGGCAAATGGACTAACTTTGAAGGCGGTATTCGAGTTCCCTGCATCATGCGGTGGCCAAATGCGATTCCCCCAAATTCGACCAATGATGAAATCACCGCGATCATCGACCTGCTTCCAACGTTTGGTTCCATCGCAGGTGTGGCCGCGCCAGCGGACCGAGTGATCGATGGTCGCAACATCCTTCCGTACATGCGAGGCGAACAAGCTGACACGCCGATTCACGACTCCTACATCGTGCCGGGGGCGAGCATTCGCCACGGGGATTGGAAGCTGCTTGTCAAATCGCAAAAGCCCGGCGGCGGAAAGTCAGATCGGGTCGGCAAAACAGATCGAGTCCCGGCACCTGCTGGTGCAATGTTCAATCTGAAAATCGATCCGAGTGAATCAACCAACGTTGCCGCCGAGCACCCAGATCAGGTCGCCGAGCTGACCAATAGGATGAGCGATTTTATGAAACACCTCAATGCACATTCTCGCCCCATTGGAAGCTTGTCAACGAAGAACGGCCAGTAAATGCTTACCCACCGAAGTGGTCGATTCTCTTCTACCTCTCGCCGAAGAATTCAAAATTGAAGATAACAAATATGAACAAGATCTGCTTGGCATTCCTACTGATTGCCTCATCGTTTGATATTACCAGGGCTGATGCGGCCGACAAGCCGATGAATGTGCTCTTCCTCGTTGCCGACGACCTGAACAGTTGGCTGCTCGAGGATGCTGATCGGTACGCAGGCAAAGTCGTCGCGCCGAATCTTCGCAAGCTGGCTGCCAGTGGAGTCATTTTTAATCACGCATACACCGCCGCGCCGGTTTGTTCGCCTTCTCGCACCGCATTCTTTTCAGGCGTAGCACCCTGGAAATCGGGGATCTACAACAACGCGCAGACCATCAGCAACAGTGAGGTGCTGAATCAGGATGCCGTGCTGTCACTGGCGGGACTGTTCAAGACAAACGGCTACGGCACCTTCGGTTACGGCAAGATCACTCATGGCTGGGACCAGAAGGAAAACTGGGACGTTAAGGTTGGTCACAAAAGGGATCCGGCTCCTCCCGGTGCGCCGCTGGCAAAACTCAGCGGGGGCGAACAGGATTGGGGGCCGATTCATCTCACGGAAGAACAAATGAATGACACTGGCGGAGCCGACAAAGCCATCGCCGTTCTGGAGCAACAACACGACAAGCCATTCTTCCTGGCGTACGGCACGTTCAATCCGCACATGCCCTGGTATGTCCCGCAAAAGTATTTCGACATGTACCCGCTGGACCAGATTGTCCTTCCCGAGCTAAAGCACGACGACCTGGATGACCTTCCTCCGCTGGCCAAAGCGGTGAGCGATGGGATTGGAAGCTTCGCCGACAAGGTGATCGAATCTGGAAAGCATAAAGAGGCGGTGCAGGCTTACCTGGCCACGACCAGCTATGTCGACACTCAATTCGGACGCGTCCTCGATGCCCTCGAGAAAAGCCCCTACAAGGACAACACCGTTATCGTCTTCCTCACCGATCACGGCTTTCATCTGGGCGAAAAACATCACTGGCAAAAGACGACCCTCTGGGAGGAAGGAACGCACACGTTGTTGATGT
>CALFSX010000170.1 GCA_937916515.1 uncultured Planctomycetaceae bacterium
CCCGGCCGGGCGATGGTGTAGTTTGGTGGGCAGGAAGATTCTTGGAAAATTGCTTAAGTCGCATTGACGCCCCCCCCCCAGTGTGTATTGTTGGTTGGTCGGCCTGCGGCGGTGTTGATTTGCGTGGGGGCTTTGTGTCTTCGGGAGTGAGGCTTTTATGACGACTGGACCAACTAATCCTAGATCGGGTTTTACCCTGCTGGAGTTAATGGTTGTGATCGGGGTGATTGGCATCCTGGCTGCAATCATTATTCCGGCGGTGCAGTCAGCACGTGCTGCGGCCAGAAAGACGGAATGCGTCAATAATCTAAGACAGGTTGGGCTGGCGACGCTCGCGTTCGAATCGACTCATGGGCACTTTCCGATGTCGATCGAATTAGGGCGTGAAGATATTTCTGGTTGGATCATGTCGATTCTGCCCTTTATGGATCAGCAGGTATTTCACGATCATGTTTTGGAAATTCAAGGCGACTTTAAGCTCGGGTATGGACTGCCTGGGTGGGATTCTATTGCAGACCAGCTTCGAAAGATTTCACCTCCCGGATTTCAATGTCCGGCAGACTCGTTGCCTTCAGCCGGGACGTTAAGTTATCCAGGCAATGCTGGCACCTGGGTACCGGAATTTGGCTATAACGGCATCTTCAGGGAAGGTGGAGATTCTCCTGAGAGTTTGTTCAAGACGGGGCCCGTGCGGGCCAGCGATGTCATTGATGGGCTATCCAACACGGTCATGGTTTCTGAGTGGCTTCATGGAAGTGGCGACCGGATGCCAATGCCGGATGCCCCGGGCACAGATGATTCACGGCGGATGATTTGGTACGCGACAGTAAGGATTGGGGGCGGCGCAGATCTGGCGACTTTGGCTCGCCATTGTCTGGCCATTCCCAGAAACAGTCCAGCCAGGTTTGGCTATAAACACAACGGAAGTATTGGTGCACCTTGGTTTGAGGTAATTCCAGGGAAGTCGCTGTACTATCACGCATTGACTCCCAATAAGCCCAGCTGTACTCCATGGGCGGGCGGGTATGGAAGCGTCGGTGGAATTTTCACGGCCAGCAGTGCTCATGATGGCGGAGTGAACTGTGTGTTTGCGGACGGGCATGTTGCCTTTCAGTCCGATACGATCGATCTTGGCGTGTGGCGAGATCTGGGTTCCCGATCTGATGTGAATCAGATGAACTTTGTAGCCAGGTGACGAAGCAGAGCGCGAAACGCATTCGAAGCGTTCTTCTGATTGCGTTTGTGTTCACGATAGTTTTCTGGTTTGCAGTGGAACCGGAAAGCAGGTGGTGTTCAGGCGACTGCCAAGGCAACGTGTTAAATCAAGCGGAAGTTGTGGATGCCGTTGCTGCCGCGCGCACGTGGGTGATTGTCTGGATTTTTGCGGCAGCGTTCGCGGGGAGCGAGAATCATGTCTATGAGAACACTAAGTCGAACGCAACTGATCCTCTCGGGGCTTTTGGTTCTGGTGTCGATCGTGGGTTGCGGCGGACAGTCTGTGCCTCAAATTACATATCCGTCGCAGGGGTATGTGCTATCCAGTCCTGACCTAAGAGTTACCCTGCCGCCACTTCAGCTTGATTCGCAGGTGTCTACGGCAATTCCAGATATGAGCGTGAAATCAGGTGGTGCGGAAACCGTTTTGGCAGGCAGGTTTGAGGGTGAGCTGTCAGATGAACAAATGGGCCAAAGCTCCCTGGTACTGGAAGTGAAACGACAAAAACGAATAGTGATGATGCCCATCATCGGCAATTGGAATCGAGATTCGACTGGCACCGCCATCTTCGAATTTCATTTCCTTGCACCGGAAAATCTAGGTACGTATTCGCTGACCATAACCCGTGTCAACGGAAACGAGGATGAGTCACAGCAACTGATTCACGGGAAATTGGTTGTCAAGAAGCTGTAGTCCTGGCTGAGATGTTTGATCGTTGCTTCACAGAAGCGATCTTTGATCGCTTTGGATAACTGGGGCGTATGGTCGGCCTATCGCTCGACTTTTTCCATCGGTGGGGCAGGGGAGTCTTCGTAGATGCCGATCCATTCGTTGGCAAGGTCGGCGTCGTGGAACAGAATCCATGATCGGCGAGGCACGTTTCCTTCTCGCATCGCTCGACGAACAGCCGTAATGCCTCGTTCAACGTCGGTGAGCGCCAGTTCGATATAGCTGTAACGCAGTCCGGTGCCGCCACCGACAAGACCGCCCAGGTCCTGGGCCTGCAGAGCATTTCTGGCGGCTTCTTCCATGTCTTCGCGATCATGAAAACCCATGTCCGGCGAATCTGTTGATCCGTCAATTTTGATATAGCAGAACGTTTCCTTACAGCGGCTATAGCGTTCTGAATAAAAGGGACTGTTGGAAAACGTCGCTCCCGTTAAGTCTGGGTTGCATGTGACGCAGGTCAGCAGGTCATAGCGTTCCGGATAGTCGCGAGCTTCTTCGGGTTCCAGTTTCAGCACGGCCCAGCGTCCATCGTCGACGAATGCCGCGTGAGGTTCTGCGGGAAGTTGAGTTTGAATGCTGTCAACCAACGCATCAAACGTTGGTTTCAGTCGATCCAGAGGCAGAAATCTCTGAGCACGTTCTATGGGGTTTCGATCATCAACCAGGTCAATTGTGCCGACCCAGCGATCCAGTAGTTTTTCTCCCAGCAGTGTTTCTGCGGCCACAAACGCCGCGTTGAATGCCTGATCTTCGTCGTCCGGCAATCGATCCCAGCGAAAGGACAGATCAACGCGATTGTGTTGCCCAACTGCCACGGCAACGGTTACTTTTGTAATGTTCATCCTGCAGCGGGCTTCCACCGTTTGCAAAGTCGATTCCACACTTTCCGGTACGCGATAAGTATAAAATTCCCAGCCTTCAATGCGTGGGGCTCTTGCGATAATGTCTTCCGCCAGAGGTCTTAGTTCGCTGTGAATTTCGGGAGTGATCACCAGGCGATGTCCGTCGCCTCGCAATGCCGGGCCGAATTCCCACATCAGGTTGGGAGCGATGCTTTGCAGGTGAGTTTGCATCCAGCCGGGAAGGTCCCATTGTTCGTCCTGTCGAAACAATGCGTCCAGCCGTTCTGTGTTGCGTGAAAACTCTCTCCACCACGAATCAACCTGTCGAATCGTTCGTTCGTGAGCAGCAGCTTCTGAAGAATCCAGTTTGTTGTAATAGAGCCAGCGCATGGCGTATTCCGTTTTGTGCGTGGTGGTGTTGTTGGATAGCCTGACCGTGAAATGGCTCGCGGCGTGAAGTGGTGTAGCCGTTTGGCGATCTGAGCGTTCTACGTCTTCCGGCAAGCCACGCCACTGGGTCAAGGGCGGAGCCCTTGTTGGGTGAATGCGAAGACTAGCAGTTTTGTGCAATCGTCGGAATAAATGAAGTTCCGAGTTGCGAAATTTGTTGTTCTGCCTGTTCATGGCGTCATGCGGGGCGTTCAACGAATAAACGTGCATCCGAAAAATCGGCGTAGAAGTCCGATTTGCCCAACGTGCAGCATTTCGTGTTTCGCACTGAATCGCAAAGAACCGCCTTTGGTATTGAACATAGGATGTTCGGGGCCAGCCGAATCTTCCAGCACGGATGGATCAATGGCCGCGATCTCTGATTCCACCTGAGCGTGTACGGCATTGAAGGCGTTGCGAATTTCGACTGGTGTTGGGTAGTCGTGTTCGCTGCAGGACGGGATTGATCCCTTGCCGAATAGTTCACCAAATTCCAGCACGTCAAACAGCTGCGAGTCCTCTTCACGAACGCCTCGAACACGTTTCAGGCACAGGCCGTATTGAGCGATCGTCATATGGCCGACCTGCCATGCGATATGATTGACGCTGTCGGCGGGTTGGCGGAACCAGACAGATTCGTCGACATGACTAAGCATCTCGTTTGCGTAGGCTCTGGCTTGTTGCAGGTCTTCTAAAATGATCCGTATCAGCATGGGCGGTCTTTTCGATGACGGCAAAGTGGTTGGTAAATCGGTCATGATAGCACAATCCACCAATTGCTGGCAGTTTCCTGTAGCTCGTAGATGCAGACGTCCGCAGGCTGTTTTGCTGGCATCGTGGAGTCAGATGCGATGCAGATTGAGCCAAAGATTGCTGTCAATTCGCGATTTGCCTGTGTTTTCGTTCGTCGGTAAAACGGCTAAGCTGCGTAAATACAGAACGGGGCGAAGGTGCATGGTGGACCTGCATCACCGGACAGGGCGGAGAAATTCGATGATTCGACGAATCAAAGTTTGCATGATACTGGTCGTTGCAGTCGCCGTGTTTTCGGGGTGCAGAGACACGGGTTCAGAAAACACGGAATCAGGCAACACGGGCGAAAACGGCACACAGAACGGTGGTGAAGTTGTCGCCCAGTTAGCTCGAGACGAATTCGTCAAAGCGATTGAGTTCAAAAACCGAGGCATCGCTCATCTTGAAAACAAAGAGTGGGCTGACGCCGAAACTGCATTGGCTGAACTGGTCAAGCTTCTGCCTAAGAATTTGCTTGCCGTTAGAAATCTGGCCATTTCGCGAGTGCTGGCGTTAACAGATCGTGAATCGCCGTTCACTCGATCCGGCGGAGATGAAAACGTCGCGGCCTATCTGGCAGCCGTCAACTCGGCTCAAGCGGGGATTGACGGATTTCGCACCGTGGCGGTGACTGACTTTGACAAGGCATTAGCGGATTTGCTGATGGGCAAGTTGCTGGTTCACATTGATTCTCCGGAACAACCCAGCTTTGATCAGGGGCTTTCTCTGCTGCAAAAAGCGGCGGATGCCTTGCCGACCGCGGCTGACTTCAGGTTTGCCGTGGCGATGGCCATGGATGGAGACAGTGGTTATTCAGATGCAAATTCGCCTAAGGCTGCTTTATTGCTAAAGTCACTGCAGAAGTCTTTTGAGTTGGCACCTGACAATCTGTTTGCGTTGCAAAAGTTGATGCAGCGTCAGGCGTTGTGTTTGCGTTCTGAAAACGATGCAACATTGAAAGCTGCGTTACGGGTAACCGACACGCTGAAGGCCGCCACAAAACTTCTGGCCCCGCTGAATGAATCCATCAAGAAGCAGCGCCGCATGGACCTTGTCGCCACCATCACCAAGGCACTTGACGGATTTGATGGCAGTAACACCGCGACGCTGATGGGGCCAGCCATGATGACCGGCAATTTACTATTGCCGGAAATTGCTACGCAGATTGATCAGCGCCGTTTGAATAAGAACCTGCTGGAGTATCTCGTTCCGGATTTCGATCCCGAATTCCTGGCTGCAGCAGTTTCGGTGGACGCCATTCCCCAGACAGAACCGACTGTTGTGAAGTCATTTGTTGCTACGGAAGGTTTGCCGGAAATCACTGGCGCAACCGATGTGGAAATGATGGATATGAATCTGGATGGGTTCGACGATCTGGTTGTCGCTCGTGATGGAAAAGTTGAAGTGTATTCTCGCGGTAGCGACCTGGCCGGCGACTGGAAATTGATGATGATTTCGCCGGAGTCCGGAACTGTTGTGACGAATTTTCTGCTGGCTGACATTGATCGCGATTTTGATAAGACGCTTAGTGATGTGAAGAACCCGTCTGTGTTGAAAGATGCGGACGGCGATCGAAAAATTGTAGAAGACCCAACAGGGAAGAATCGCTGGTACGACACAGATCTGGACGTAATTGCCTGGGGTGAAAATGGTGTTGTTGTGCTTAGAAACGTCGTCGGCGCGGATAGCGTTCGCACGCTGAACGAAGTTCCGCAGAATGAATCGATCTCGGGGGTGAATGACGTTGTTGCCGTGGATCTGGAAGCTGATGGTGACCTTGATCTGGTATTCGCAACAAAGGCCGGGCTGACGTTGTGGAAGAACATCGACGGAACCGTTTTTCAAAATATGAACGATTCCGCTTCGTTGCCTTCTGAGCCCGTGCTGAAATTAAAAATCGCTGACTGGAATCTGGATCTCGCCAATGATGTTGCCTGTACACTTGTATCGCAAGAAACCGAGCGTTTTGGAGTGCTTGAGAACATGCTGCACGGGCGATTTCGGTGGATAGAAGTGCCGTCGTCTATTCCCAGTGGAAGTGCTTCATGGATGGGAAGCTTGAATGCGCAATACAAATTGGCGCCATTGAAACTGGACTTCTCTCCAACTCAGGTGCTGGCAGCTGATCTGGATAATGATTCTTTTAGTGACGCACTGTGTGTATCCACATCGAAGTCGGTCGCGTTGCGAAGGACGAATACAGGGTTGGCGAAAGACGAATTGCCGCCGTTGCCGGATGGCATGCGACGCGTTACCACCGCTGACATCGACGAAGATGGCGATCTCGATATTGTTTACGTTGCCGCCGCTGACGGTTCTCTGGGGTTGTTGATCAACAACGGCGGTAATTCAAATAATTGGATTGATGTTGTTGCGCGAGCCGTGCCTGATGACCCTCAGTTTCCGTCCAATCGAGTCAACATGCATGGCATCGGTTCGGTAATCGAAATGCGTGCTGGCGGTCTATATCATGCAGAAGTTATTACAACCCCCAAAATTCATCTGGGCCTCGGCAAAGCCTCAAAGGCCGATGCGATTCGAATCATCTGGACCGACGGGATTCCTCAAAACGTAACCGTGCCCGAATTATTGAGGCCTCGCATTGGCATTCTGGCTCCGCAAATTCTGAAAGGCTCTTGCCCGTACATCTACACATGGACGGGAGAGCGCTTCGAATACTTCAGCGACTGCCTCTGGGCGGCTCCAATCGGTTTGGTTCAGGCGAACGGAGAAATCGCTCCGACACGAGAATGGGAAAACCTGTTGATTCCCGGCGAAGCACTGGCAGAAAAAGACGGCAGCTATCTGCTGCAGCTGACCGAAGAATTGTGGGAGGTTGCTTACTTCGATCAGGTTCAGCTAACGGCCATCGACCATCCGGCAGATGTGGAAATCTTCACGAACGAAAAAGTTGGCCCGCCGGATATGGCAGAACACAGGATTCACACCGTGAAGAACGCTCGCCTGCCGGTGAGTGTGACCGATGGTCGAGGCAACGATCTTTTGCGCGGATTGACTGCTCAGGATGGCAACTATATCCAGGCGTTTGAAGGCCGAGTCATGCAGGGGCTGACCGATGAATGGACGATGGAATTTGATCTCGGCGACTTATCGGCCCCCGGCGATGTTCGGCTGTTTCTGATCGGCTGGATCTTTCCAACGGACACTTCGTTGAATCTGGGCATTGAACAAAATCCCAACCTTGCCGGCCCAGCTCCACCGTCCATTGAAGTTCCTGATGGCAACGGTGGCTGGAAGATTGTTCGCCCGTTCATCGGATTCCCAAGCGGCAAAACAAAAGCGATGGTGGTTGATATTTCTGACATCTTCACAGGCAGCGACTTCCGCTTTCGCCTGCGGTCGACGATGGAACTGTATTGGGATCGAGCGTTCTTTACGGTTGATGAAACTGATGCAGAAACGGTGGCTCAGTCGTGCGACCTTGTTGGCAGCGAACTGCTTTATCGAGGCTTCAGCCGACGCACTTATGATGCCAACGCGTTGTTTCGAAACGGCCGTGCTCCTGAAGGTTACGATCACCAGTCAGCGACGACAGAACCTCGCTGGGCTCCCATCGCCGGCCGATTCACTCGGTATGGAGACACGTCTCCGCTGCTGGTCGATCATGATGACAAAATGGTGGTCATGGGGCCTGGTGACGCTCTTACGGTTGAATTCGCTGTCCCGCCCAAAGCCGTTCGTCCGGGCTGGAAACGCGATTTCGTGCTTAGAAACGTGGGCTACGACAAAGACGCGGATCTGAACACAATTTACGGTCAGTCGTCAGAACCATTCCCATTTCGAGCGATGAGTCGGTATCCTTTTGCTGCTGACGATCAGGTTCCGGACTCAGCAGAATACAAACAGTACGTCGACGAATGGCAAACTCGCGAATACCAGCGACAACCGTTCTGGGATGCATTGCGTAAAAAGTAAGGGCTCGTTCCCGTTGCGAATCCAGCCACACGGCATAAGCAATTCTCGACTCAAATTCAAAAGCGAAGTTACAGTGAAGAATCTACTTTCTGTTCTTGTTGTTGTCGCAGCGTCTACAGCGAATGCTCAGGACGCACCAACAGAATTCAATTATCCGCTGGCAGTTACCGCAACAGCAGACGGAGTCGTCTATGTTGCCGATCGCAACATGCCGGGCATTTGGAAGATTGAAGACGGCAAAAAAAGCGTCTACTTTCAGGGCTCAAAGAAATTCCGCACTCCGTTGAACGCCGTGCGCTGTCTGGCGATCGACCATGAGGGCAAACTTCTCGCCGGTGATTCGTCAACTCGTGAAGTCTATCGTTTTGATGACGCCGGAACGCCTCAGCCATTAACCAATGGCTGGATTGGCATTCCGATGGCAATGGCGGTCGCTGCCGATGGTACGATTTATACGGCCGATCTGGAACTGCATCGCATCTGGAAAATGCCGAAGGAAGGTTCAAAAGAACCCGTAGAATTCGCCGTCATCAATTCGCCGCGCGGACTGACGCTGGATCCAGATGGCCACCTGTGGGTGCTGTCGACATCCAGCAAAGACGGCCAGATTCAGAAGGTGACTCCTGATGGGAAAATTGAACCCTTCGTCAAGGGCCATCCATTTAATCTTCCTCACAACATTGTCCGAGCAGACGACGGAAGCTTTTTTGTGACGGACAACTACGAACATTGTGTCTGGAAAGTCACAGCGGAAGGCGAAAAAGAAAAATGGGTCGTTGGTGAACCCTTGGATCGCCCGGTCGGTTTGTGCCGCAGCGGTGAAAATCTGCTGATCGCCGATCCTCACATTCGTACGATCTTTTCGTTGGCCCCCGATAAGACTCTCAAGGTGCTGGTGAGTTCACCCGTCGATGAAATCAAACTGAAGTAGACCGGAATTCTTCAATTTTGCTGCTCGTTAATACGAAGAGCAAGTTGCACGTGAGTCGAGTTTTTGATCAGCGTTGTAGATGAAACCTACAAGCCGCGCAAGCAAGTGAATGCATCCCCAACGTTTGTGTTTCTCTTGGGACCAGTCCCGAAGTGACTTCCGGAATTAATTAGGAACGGTGTCTGGGCCAGCAAGCCGTGTCGTTACTCACAACGATTTAGTGGCAACAGCAAATGAGCTGGAAATTAGTGTTTGCGGGGCAAAGCCCCATCCGTTTACCTGGCCCAGCCCTTCAGGCTGGGCCAGGTAAACTGCTGGGCCTTCGGACCGATTTAACTCGTCAAGATTCTTGTGGGCATTGATACAACCGACGGTTCGAAAACACATTCCGCTATCCGAGCCAAACTATTGAAGGCAATGATCTTTCCAGACATCCTTCGCAGGAAATCTCATTCAGGATTTTGATTCGGGACAATTCCTTGCTTGCGCCGTGTGCTTGTAGCGCTTACTTCAACGCTGTCCTCTATGACGCCAGCGACGTCGCAGAGTTATCTGCTTGCCAGGCTTTCTCTGACGTCCAGCGGTAGAATGCGGATTCTTCCCGAACCATCAGCGACAGCCAGCCGTTTGTAACCAGATCGCAAACGTGAGGATGCTTTTCAAGAATCTGCTGAACGGATTCTCTGGGAGCCTCAATCAAGACAAGCAATCTCAACGGTTCGTGCTGATACCTTTGGCCGTCATGCACTGACTGCCACGGAAGACCGGTCATCAGGTCTCCGCCGTTGCCTTCCAGCACGCCCAGTCGTCCGACGACATTGTGGATCAGTTTGTTGCCACTGCCAAAAGATCGATTGTCAACGGCCGACGCGTAGTACTGAAGATTGATCCAGTTGGTCACAACCATCGGCGCGGTCATGATCAGTTCCAGCACCTTTAGGTCAGTGTCCTGTCGATAATCATAACTGTGCATGAAAGTTCTGCCGGTGAGGTTCATTCCGGCGGTTCGAGCACGCGGCGCCACGATGAACGCTGCGTTGCCGGCCAGTCCCCATTCCGGACGAACTTCTGACCAATCGCAGCTGCGTCGAAAAACGTCAGCTTCAGATGACGAGCCTAATCTGGTCGATCGTTCGGTACGGCTTAACCGACCAGCTTCCTCGGTCCATTCCTTAATCCTGCTAAAGTCTGCAGCGAACGCTGCGGGCAGCAAGTCTGTGTCGAGAAACCGAATCTGGTCGGTCGTGGTGTTATGCACGGCCGCCACAAACCACGTCTCATGCGGAACATGAATTCCACGAGCGACAAGGCCAGTTCGAACTTCTGCATCGTTCAGCAAGGCAGCCGCGACTCGCGCGTTGGATTCGCCTGAGTGACCGCCACACGCTCCGCAATCAAGCCCCGCTTTATATGGGTTGTTCGTGACTTCCGATGCATGACCGCAAATCGTGACAATGCGAGCGAACGAATGTGTCAGCCCGAGGTTTCGCAACATGTTTTCTGCCAGCGTCAACTTTTGATCGACGTTTAAAGCTGAATCGGCGGACGTCAGCGAATCCTTTGCGTTCAGGTCCGGCCCAAGTTGGCCGTGTTGATGCTTCGCCACGCCATCCAGATCAGAACCAGACCCTGTTCGCGTTAGTCGCAGCGAATCAGTCAGCAGCTTTGCCGCGTAGAAAAGCCCCATTGATTCCACGAAGGAAAAACACGACGTCGCGGAACTCTGAAACGATTTCCAGCGTTTTCTTGTCAGTCGAAGAATATCACGAGCTTTGGTTGCCTGAAGACAAGTCGCGTCGTCCGTACCGCGAATCGTTTCCTTCACTTTAAAGCCTGGACTAAGCAGTACTGGACACTGAGCAGCTCCAGCGTCGGCACCCAGCGGAACATATTCGAACGGCATTCCGAAGAAGCCAGCAAAGCCGAAGGTTTCAACACCCTGATCAACCGATTCCAGGTTGCGACGAAAAACCTCCGAACGAACGTCAATGCAAAACACCATTTGCAGCTGCTTGACTGTCTCAGCACTGCCTGCCCCAGCATTTTCCGGTGGATTATTCGTCGACGGAACGTTGTCCAACAGGTCGGTGCACAGCTTTCTGCGGTAAGCCACTTCGGCAGCGACCTGCAGGCAGTACCTTGCCGCGACGTCCATTGGCAACGCAAGAACGTTCGTCGGTGCGGCATCGGATTCTTCAGTAATTGACGGCCACGAGGTGGAAGGCCAGGTCAAATCGTGGCACCGCAGCAGGGCGACATCATACGCAAGTCTGATTGCCAGCAAGCCGATCAGGTCTTCATTATCCTGATGTGGAGCACCAGGGTTCCAGCCTCGAAATCTAACATAAGAAGCCCAGCCGCTGACAGCAAAGACCTCACACATAAGAAACGATCGCCAGTCAGATCGAGGCACTTCCAGCAGACGCAGCATTTGAGCGATGGCTTCGGTTGCTGAAGTCTGCAGATCCCCGACAAAACTACGAAAATCGCCGATTCCCAACTGCTCCATCCGGCGGCTGATCATCGATGATTGTCGCCATGCTTCGTACAACGACAGCGATTTCCAGGGACTCTGCCACGACGCCTGACCTTCGTCATAGTGAGCCGACAGATATCGCGAAATGTCGTTGATGATATGGCTCGTCCATGTACTGCCAAGCTGTTGATCCAATGTCTCGGAAACCGTCTGAACCGTTCGTTCACTATCGACCATTGAAGCTGCACCATTGATCCAGTCGATCACGTCTGCCGCTTCCAGGTCAGAATATTGATCAGGGTATTCGCGTCGGCACTGCTGCAAGGCTTCAGCAATGTCAGCCTGAGCGATAGCGTTGTCTTCAAGCAGCGACTGAAAGTAACTGCGCGACATCAGCAAGTCACAATTGCGAACACTGCACAGCAACTGACGAGCATCAAGAAACGACTTGCTGGATAACCCCAAAAATGGATTAACGGCAACATAGTCTCGCAACGGCCATAGTGGAGGCACGATGCTTTGGATTTCAGTAAGCACACTCGACAAACAGGTCGCGTTCTTTGCGTCTGCAGTTGATGTCGAAGCGGGCAATTCCGTGTCAAAGTCTTCTTCTTCGTGTACGCTGGGCGATGGCATGATTTAGCTCCGAACCTGTTTTCGTGGGTTTCTTATTGAAGTGATCTGGCAAGTACGATTCACACAGAATTCACATACTCGATTTTTCAACAGTTGATCTTTACTGAACAGGGCCGCCGTGCCCCCAGGCCCAGGCTGTGATTCGTCGGGCAGGAACGTCCAGATAAAATCCGTTCGCGGCATGAACATACAGCGACCTTACCAGCGATCCCTGCGAACCAGATCTTGTTGCCGCCTGCAGCAGAAAAATGCCCACGAATCCAGCGGCGACTAAGCCCGTTACCAGCGAATCAAAAAGCGACGGGACAATCCTAAGATGTGAAACAGAAGTCGCCAGAGCCAGATCGGTCAGCACGTAGGCTCCGTAGTAGCCCACACTGACACCGATCGCCGCGATAATTCCCCATCCGGCAACTCGAAGCGAACCAGCTGAAAAGGCCGACCACAGCAATTGCGTTAAAGCAATTGACAGAACCAGACCCAGTACAAGTGCCCCGGGTTTCTCAAGATAGCTGGCAGTGAAACTCCACCCAACAACAGCATAGATCGAGACAGCCAGAATCAACGCAGCAGGCAGTGCCAGCAGTTTTCTATCGTTAAGATTGACTCGGGTGCCATTCACCTCCTGGCCGGCAGCGACATCCAGCACGCTGCCCGAACTAAGAAACGCGTGAGCCTTGTACAGCGAGTGAGCCACGATGTGCAGCAAAGCCGCCGAGAAAGCACCAAGCCCACACTGCAACATCATGAAGCCCATTTGAGCAATCGTGGAATAGGCGATCTGACGTTTCACGCTTGTCTGAGTCAGCATGACGACCGCTCCCAGCAAAGCCGTGAATCCACCCACTAACGCCAGAACATCCAGAGCCAGATGCGACGACGCAATCAGAGGACTCAAACGCAACACAAGAAATCCGCCGGCGTTGATGATCCCCGCATGCATCAGAGCTGATACAGGAGTCGGTGTTTCCATGGTGTCGGGCAGCCAACTGTGAAATGGAAACTGAGCCGACTTGGTCATTGCTCCCAGTACGTAAAGACTGCCGATGATCGGTATCCAGAAACTTCCCGCAGTTGCGGCATCGGCAACACTTTGAGCGCCGGCAAATATTTCTGAGTACTCAACGCTGCCAAAGCACGCATAAGTCAGTCCGAGTGCGGTTAACAGCATAGCGTCGCCGAACCGACTGATCAGAAACTTCTTGCGAGCCGCCCAGGTGGCCCATGATCGATCCGGGTAGTGAGTCAGCAGTTTGTGCAGACTGAAGCTGGTCAGCATCCATGAGGCCGTCAACATGATCAGATCTCGCGAAACCACCAGCAGCAGGACGGCTCCCAGAGTCGTCAGAATCCACTTCAGAAATCGGCCCTGCGTCTCATCGCGATCCAGATAGCGAACCGAGTACCTTACGATCACCAGGCCGATAAACGTGATCAACAGCATCATGATGGCCGACAGCGAATCCAGGTAAACTCCCGGACTGAAGCGAACGGGCCATGACACCTTCAGCAAAGGCATGTCAACGGAACCAAACATGGGCAGCATGGCCACGGAAGCCGCCGAACACAACAACGCCAGCCCACTGATTGTCAGAGACATGCCCCGCATCAGGCTCACGTGGCGATTCGCAAACCCTGAAGATAACAGGCCGGGAAGCAGAAGCAGAGCTGGCGCGGCAGCCGCCAGGCAGGATTGCAGCATGGTCACTAAGTCGAGCCTTTCAATTGAGGTGGCAAGTTCTTGAGGCACTTAATATATGCGAACACTAAAGCACGACATCGATGTCGTCAATTGAATGTCGTCATATTTTTGCAGGAACTTCAGCATTGAGGGTTTTAATTGTGTTGCGGCAATGAATTCGCGACATTTTATTTGCGATTGATGTGTCGTGTATTTGCGATAAGATCATTCGTGTGGCACAATTTGCAATTGATGGCGGATTTCTCGAAATTCAAGATCCCCCCCCGTTTGTGCTGTGCAGAGTCTTCGCTGCAGGAATCCACATTGAGCTTAAGGCGACAAACATGAAGAAATCGGCTTCAAAAACGACAACGACGACACGTAAGAATCCCGGTGGTCAAGCTGTAAAGGCAGCACAAACTCCGGCTGCTCGCCGATCAAAAACAGTTTCCGCTGAAAAGCCCGGCGGCGTGTCTTCAGTGCACACCGCGTCGTCAGCGGCAAACTCTCACGCGGCAAGGTGGACTTTTCTAACGAATCATTCTCACGTGCTGATTTTACTGTCTCGCGATCCATCCATGGTGTTGAGGCAGGTGGCCATGCAGGTCGGAATTACTGAGCGAGCTGTGCAAAGAATCATCGCTGACCTGGAAGAAGCCGGAATTCTTGAACGCGAAAAGGTGGGTCGTCAAAACCAATATCGCATCATGACCGACAAGTCGTTGCGGCATTCTGTTGAATCGCACCGAACCATCGAAGACCTGCTGTCGCTGATGGCTGTCGACCACGCATGACCGGATTTTTGCCGTTGAGCTGCGTATTGCGTTCGGCGTATCGCATCCCCGCGTGAAGGCTTTGTATAGCACTGCAGTGGCTGGTGCGGGAGGGAGTCAGATTGTTCCGTCCCGCAATTTGCGGTGAATTTCAGCGTCTCTCGCTGGTATTGGTTTTTTCTATGATTTGCGATGCATCTTTCTATTTGTTCTATGACTGCGACGCGCGTAAAAATTCGATGAGTTCCGCCGCCATCCACTGATCTTTGAACAGGAATGGGAACATGAAGACGCTCGCAAGCCGTAACAGAAAACTTCAAGAGGATCGACATCAGATTACGGAAGCTGCTAAGCAGACTGCAGTTGCTGATTGGCAGCCTCTTGAAATTCGGTTCGTGCATCATTCTGACTTTGATGACCACGAGGCGGTTCACAACATTTTGGAAGCCATTCCACAATGGGAACCAACAACTACAGCTGACCGTCGTCGGCGTCTGATTGGCGAAGAGTATCTGCTGCCCAATCGCCCCTTGCTGACGGCGACTGCAGAGAAAGCTTTGTTCTTAAGGATGAATCTGTTTCGCTACATCGCTGCACGACGGCAGGACGACCTGCTGAGCGGCAGAGATCCGCAGCTTTCCCCCAATGCAATCAGATATTCCCTGGAAGATGCCAATCGTACTCGCAACCAGATTGTCGAAGCGAATCAAAGGTTGGTGATCTCAAACGCAAACGGGTTCACGTCAGCGGGAATACACCTTGCCGACCTGATCGGCGAGGGTAACCTGGCTCTCATGAAAGCCATCGATAGCTTTGATGTCAGCCGAGGTTATCGGCTCAGCACCTACGCCACCTATGCGATTCGACGGCACCTAAGTCGGTTTGTACAGCGTGAACAAAAACGCAAACCGATCTCCGGCGAAGACCTTATTGAACCATGGGTTGAAGGCCAGTTTGTCGAGTGTGTTGACTGCGAGCCGGAAGAATACATCGACGAAATTCTTGCGTCATTGCCACGCAGAGAACGCATGATGGTCAGGCTGAGGTACGGATTAACGCCGGATGGTAAGTCCCAGACTCTGCACCGGATTGCTGAACAGTTTGGAATATCCAAAGAGCGAGTTCGGCAGCTTATCGTACGTTCCTGCGCTCAGGCGTTTGATGACTACGCAAAGAAACTTGGATACCAATAACCGTCATGCGGGCATTAGCCAAGGTTAATTGTTGCGGAGGCTGGTCTATACGGCCGGGTAAACAGAAGCCGACGTCGCACAATACGACGTCGGCCTAAATCTCGCGACTTTTATGACAGTATTAAAGCGTGTTCAGATACGCTATGCTTTGCTGGATGCTTTTGATTGGGTGAGGAGAATGGTCCTGCTCAACATGGCAAATCTTGACACCAGCATCTTTGGCGGCATCCAGAATCGGTTGCATCCTGATGATTCCATCGCCCAGTTCTTCAAACGCTTCGTTCGGAACACCGCTGTACATCGGGGCCTTGATTGACTGGTTAAGGTCTTTCAGGTGCAGCTGTGATACTCGTCCCTTTAGCTCACGGATCATTTCGACGGGATCTTTGCCACCCAGCTGAATCCAGAATACGTCGACTTCAAAATGCATGTCGGGCGAGAATTCCTTAATCATCGTTTCATAGCCGGTGACTCCACCTTCCATCGGCTGAAACTCGAACGAGTGATTATGGTACGACAACTGGATGCCAGATTTCTTTGCCTGTTCGGCTGCTTTGTTGCACCGTTCGCAAAGAAGCTTGTAATCGTCAAGCGTTTTTCGGTTTCGGTCTGCCAGGTACGGCACGACAAGATGTTTGATGCCCGCGTCGTTCGCCTTATTCAGAACTTCGGAAAACGGTCGGACACCTTTGTCGTCTGGATTAACGACGGAATCCCAGTCGAAGTGAGTCGAGTTAATCGCCAACCCGTTTTCTCTGGCGGCGTTGATCATTGGTTCGGCGTTAGGAAATCCATAGCATTCCACCTGCTTATAACCAGCATCCGCAACGGCCTTAATCGTCGCTTTAACATCCTTGCCGATCTCGTTTCTGAGCGTGTAAAGCTGAATGCCAATTTCGTTGCGATAGATATCTTTGTCGTTGCTGGCAAACAGCCATTGCGGTCGACAAATCAATGCAGAAGCAGCGGCACTGGCAGCCAGAAAGTCACGTCGTTTCATTTAGTCTCTCCAAAAGGGAATTGCTTTGTATTTTGGCAATCGTACCCTTTGTCTGAGGCAGAATAAAGCAGATCCTATTCTCAGAATACAGGACAGCAGCATAGACCCGTTGGCGCATCAGGATTCAAAAGGGTTGATAGTTTGACGCAAGCAGAACCCCACGCCTGCTTTTCTCAGGCAACGGGTGTGGACTGCGTAAGCGAATCGTGTGTCATACAGCGTATGCAGTTGACTTGTGGCCGTGAACTACGCTGTGCATGTTTGCCGCGAGCCAGAACCGCCGACAATTTCCTGTGAGTTGCGCTAACTGAAAAGATACTCGCACGGAGCGCGCATGATTCCCGTAGCGACAACGGAGCGGCTCGCCGATTCGAACGCCCCACGCTATTAAACGTGCCACGCCATTAGGTCAAGGGCGAAGCCCTTGTTAGAAACGAATGAAGACACCGCCGCGTTGTCCGCCCAGATACAGGCCACTTGAACGTGGTGCGTAGCGAACGGGGGCAGGGCCGTAGAACGTGCGTCTGACATTGCGGTCGAACTGGTTGAACGAACGGGTCGACTGCCGTTGAAATTGTCGTACGTCTCTGTGGTAGCTGTTGATGGTTCTTGGTGACGGCCGGACAAAACGAGCGTGTCCGGCTTCGGCTGATGATGGTGCGGCAAACGCGATAGCCATTGCCAACATGCCTCCCAGCACTGTTTTAGACATGTTCTTAAACATCAAATTTCTCCTTCAATTGATTGCGTCTGTCGATTTCATCGTGGGACAGTTGCCATTCCAGCTGCCCCTCACGCGTATTTTAGACGCGTGGTGTTATTTATGAACTCCCATGTTTTGAATTTTTTGATGTCACGAGATGAGTCGGCAAGAAAATTCTAAAAACCTCTGCTTTCACGTCTTGAAGAATGCTCACAGACGTTAAGAATTTTTCTAAAGCTGAATCTCAGCGTGGGACGCTGGATACTTTTGAATATGCGGAGGGAGCCATGTTGGTTTTAAGTCGGAAAGCAGGGCAGAGAATTGCAATCGGTAACGACATCACGGTCATTGTGCTGGAGTGCACAAGCGGCCGGGTTCGAATTGGGATTGAAGCTCCACCGGATGTTCCCATTTATCGTGAAGAAATAGAGCGCATTTCACGGGAGACTGGCGCCAGGTGGGTAAATTAGGTAGTGTGGCA
>CALFSX010000171.1 GCA_937916515.1 uncultured Planctomycetaceae bacterium
GGACTGACACCACTGAATCAAACTATCAGCACTTGCCGTGCCGAACAGTATTGCCGCCGTTCCTGATTGGTTAACCGAAATCGTTTCCGGTCCAGGCTTCGTGCTGTTTCAGCGGGCTGAGCCAAGATAAGGCTGATTTGCGAACAATCAGCCCGGTTTTCTTCCGGACTTGCGTTTGGCTGGAGTTCCATGGATGCAACCACCATACTCAGCGTTTGGCACAGCGATTGAATGTGTATTGGGATAGTCGTTGGCGGCTTATTGCTGCGAAAACGAATTTTATCGTCTGGGCTGGATTCGCTCGAAGCAGCGTTGCTTCTGCGTTTCAGTGATCTGTTTTGAGGAGTTTCTGGTACCGATGATCTGTAGATTACGTGCTTGTGTTTTTGTGTTGTTAAGCCTGGTTGCCATCAAGTCGACGTTTGCCGTTGAACGCCCGAACGTGGTGTGGTTGGTTTCCGAAGACAATTCGATTCACTTTATGAAACTGTTTCACGAACACGGAGCGGAAACACCTCGTATCGCACAGCTTGCGGCACACGGCTTGATTTATGATCACGCTTTCTCAAACGCTCCCGTTTGCAGTGTTGCTCGTACAACGCTGGCGACGGGTTGTTATGGTCCTCGGATTGGTACTCAATATCATCGCCGATCCGTGGAGGTGCCGATGCCGGACGGTGTGCGAATGTTTCCTGAATATCTGCGAAACGCAGGTTACTATACCGCCAACAACAGAAAGACAGACTACAACGCCACTGCTGGAAAAAACGTGTGGGATGAATCGTCTGGGAAAGCTTCCTGGCGTGCTCGTAAAGAAGGTCAGCCGTTTTTCTACATGGAAAGCTTCGCTGTCTGCCATGAGAGTTCGTTGCATTTTTCGCCAAAAATAATGGCGTCGGAAAAAACAAGCACCGATCCTGATTCCGTTTTCGTAGCTCCATATCACCCGGACACTCCCACGTTTCGCTACACCTATGCTCGGTACTATGATCGCATGATGCAGATGGATCAGCAGATCGGTAACGTAGTTGATGAGCTGACGAAAGATGGGCTGCTGGAAGATACATTCATCTTCTATTTTGGCGACCACGGTGGAGTTCTGCCTCGTGGAAAAGGTTACGCCTATGAAAGTGGATTGCACGTGCCGCTCGTGGTGCGAGTTCCGGATAGGTGGAAGCATCTTGTTGATGCGGAAATAGGTGGTCGGCAACAGGGGTTTGTCAGCTTTGTCGACTTTGGCCCGACGGTTTTGAATCTGGCAGGTGTTGAAGTTCCTTCAGGCGTTGACGGTCAGCCATTTTTGGGTGAAGGCGTGACACAGTTGGAAGTTGATCAACGTGATGAAGCGTTTGGCTACGCAGATCGATTTGATGAAAAATATGACTTCGTTCGTACGCTTCGGAAGGGGCGTTTTGAATATGTCCGCAATTATCAACCATTCAATTCCGATGGTCTTTACAACTTTTATCGCTACAAAATGCTGGCCTATCAGGAGTGGCGGGAACTGTTCGATGCTGGCAAGCTGAATGATGTTCAGAGCCATTTTTTCAGGGCTCGACCAGCAGAGCAATTGTTCGATATTGAAGCGGATCCGCATGAAGTGAACGATCTGTCGAAGAATCCGGAATATGCGGACTCTCTGAAAACGCTGCGGGCTTCGTTAGTCGCCAGGGAGAAGGCTATGCCGGACCTGAGCTTTTATCCTGAGAGCGTTTTAGCTGAAAAAGCGTTTGGTAATCCAGTGGCGTTTGGGCAACGAATGCAGGATGATATTGGTAAGCTTGTCGATATTGCAGACTTAAGTCTTGAGTCTTTCAATACAGCGAAAGGTCGGATCGCTGCGGCTTTGGAATCTGCTGATCCAATGACTCGATACTGGGGATTGATCGTCTGCAGTGCTCACGGGGCAGCTGCTGAAACGTTTGTCGAAAAGGCAAAGCAGATCGCGGAAAACGATGAAGTCATTCTTGTAAGAATCAGAGCTGCAGAATTCCTTGGACTGTTGCGCGCTGCGGAGCCGCAGGCAGTGTTCGCGAAAGCTCTTCAGGAATCGGATTCCGGCATTGAAGCTGGCTTAATTCTTAATTCTGTCGCACTTTTGCGTGACGCAAAACCAGGCTACGATTTCCCCATTACGGCACAAATGCTAAAGCCGTCGGTCAGGAAGAACGACTCCGTTCAAAGACGATTGGAATATCTGTTGGTGCCGTAGTTTCAATCAGGCCGCTTGCGGGTGAGTGAGCTATTTGCCGAATGACTGTTTGTTACAGTTTGATATTGTGTTTTGATGAGCGACCACGGAGTGTTTCCGCAGGTTAGCTCGATTTTGGGTCAGGGGCCGCGCCCTTGTTGGAATAATCTACCATGAAGTTGACTACTGTTTTTGCAATCATCGCCTCCGTTTGTGCAGGCAACCTGTTTGCTGATGATACTCTGGTTTTTGAAGCAAAGAACGTTCAGGGTGATGCTCCACATGCCGTGTTGATTGCGGGCGATGAAGAGTATCGAACCGAAGAAACGATGCCGATGCTGGCCAAATTGCTTAGCCAAAAGCATGGTTTCAAGTGTACGGTTTTGTTTGCGTTTGGGCCTGACGGGGCAAGCCATATCGATCCGAATAATTCGAAGGGGCTACGCGGACTTGAGGCACTGGATTCTGCTGACTTGATGATTATTGGTACTCGATTTCGTCAGCCCGATGAAACTCAGGCGGCTCACATTGCGAAATTTCTGAACGCCGGGAAACCAGTCATTGGTATCCGAACAGCCACGCATGCGTTCAACGGCAACGGATCGTTTGGAGGCATTGGTTTTGGTGAATTTGGTCGAAAAGTGCTGGGTGAGCAATGGGTGAGTCACCATGGACATCACAAAAAAGAAGGCTGTCGCGGAGTGATTGAGGAAGCGAATGCTTCACACGCTATTCTAAACGGAGTTGCCGACGTGTTTGCTCCCAGTGACGTTTATGGTGTGACACATCTCACCGATTCAGACACCGTCCTGATGCGCGGTGCGGTTACTGAAACGCTTGATCCTGCTTCAAAGATTGTGGAAGGTGAAAAGAACGAGCCTATGCAGGCTCTGGCGTGGTTGCACACTTACAAAACGCCCGATGGAAATGGGGAAGGACGTTCGTTTTGTACGACAGCCGGAGCGTCCGTAGACTTCGTTTCTGAAGACCTGCGACGTATCGTCGTTAATGCCGCCTATTTCCTGTTGGATAAGGAAGTGCCCAGGAAGGCAGACGTTGATTTTGTTGATCCATACTATCCCAGTTTCTACGGTTTCATTAAGGAACAGGGATATTGGCAAAATCTTGGTCTGACAACCGACCAACTGAAGCTCGGCCATTCAACGCAAACGCCCGATCCGAAAGGCAGCCCGGAATGGAACTTCCGTCCGACTCCACCTGCAAAATAACTGCAGTTTCGGCAAGCGTTCTTCAGCTAAATTGATTTGCATCAGTTTTTTGGTGGGGTGTCGCGGTCACTCGGTTTTGGTTAAGCGGCGGATTGCCGTACCAGTTGTTTTGGTAAGTTGAATTGATGCACCTCGGCGATGTTGACGCCGAGGTGTTTTTTGTGTTGACTTTGTGCGTTTTTGAGTCTTGCTGAATATGATGCGCGCACGGTGCTCGCAGCGACAACGGAGCGTCTGGGCGGTTAGAGCGTTCCAAGTCTTTCTGCGTCCCATGCCACTGGGTGAAGGGCGAAGCCCTTGTTGGGGAAACAGCGGCTTCTGTGCGCGGCCGCGTTTTGTGCGCGTGCCAGCGTGCGATACGGAAGAGTCAGATTGCCCGCGTGGAAGGTGAACTTCAGCAGGAAGCTTATCGCCTGCGACAGACTTCTGGTTCAATTCGTGGTGCCATCCGCATTATGTCCGGCTGTCTGCGGACAGTGCCATTATCGCGTAGGGGTTGTATGGCTGGCGAATTCGATACCGCGCGACATGTTGGACACATGAGACAACATACCGTCGTAGTATGATGGAGCTGCTTTTTCCAGCAGTGGCAGAAGTTTGCCAGGGACTGTTCTTGTTTCCAGTTCGGCAAGGTAGTTAATCAGTACCTGTCGTGTCTGCTCGTTTGTGTGCAACATGAAGTGCACCCATCCCCATGATTCTGCGTAGTCCTGCTGAGTCATCTTCTGGAAGTCAGACATCTGCTCCAGTTTATACAAAGACGGTGTCCAGCCGTTGACTCGTGCTGTTTGCAGATACTTCACGTGTCCGGAATGTTCTCGCCCGACTTCTCGCCCGCGAACTTCGAAGTATTCTGCCAGTCCTTCGTCCAGCCACAACGGTACTGTGTTTAATGATGCATGCAGCAGACCGTGAGTAAATTCGTGACGCAGGTCTTCCTGTATTGTTTCGCTGTGGAATGAGTAAACTGCGAGTTCTCGACTGGTTCCCACAAAATACGCGCGTCTGGCCGGAAGAGTTGGCCATGTGGTCTGCATGTAGTTTCGGTAAGTCTGTTCGTCTGAAAACAGATACACAACCACCGGGTCTCTTTGCTTTGGTAACTGCAGGGCGGAGGTAATCTGCTTTTGCAGTTCTTCCAGTTCCAGCACCAGCGGCGAATCTTTCGCGATGCGGAAATCGCTGCGGATTTCGAAGTGATCGGTTGCAGTACGATGAGAGCGTGGTTTATCAACGGAGAAGGTCTTTTGTGCCATATGACACCCGGGCAGGCAAGCAGCGATCACCAGGACGAAAAGTCGTCGCAGCAACGGGAGCTTGAATGTGTTGAGGTCCGGAGTAGGCAAATGACTCTTCCGTCGTCCGTTGACGAAATGGGACATGTTTCAGGAAATGCACGAGCGACGGATGGCGCACGTTGCGTTTGGCGGAAAATCCTCAGACAATTGAGGCTTCATAATGAGGTGGGACCGACAATGGTCTCAAAAATCCTGAACTCAGGCAATATCGCTCTGGTCATGCTAAATCGCCTTAAAGAACTGATGTTTAAAGCAAAAAATGGCCTCCGTAAGGCGGTTTCTGGTCCCATTCAGCTTGGTTTGCTGTGCAAGGCACTGGCGGTTTGCGTCATTTTTCTTGCGTTTTCTGACGTTTTGACGGCCTTTGGACCTCCGGATTTCAATCGTGAAGTGCGGCCTTTGCTGTCCGATCGTTGTTTGTCCTGCCACGGCCCCGACGCAAAACACCGTGAAGCTGATCTGAGGCTGGACGATTCCGGCAGTGCCACAGCGGATCGAGGTGGATATCAGGTTGTAAAGCCCGGCGATCCGGCTCACAGCGAACTGATGCAAAGGATTACCAACTCAGACCCTGATGTTGTTATGCCGCCGGCTCATTTGGGAAAGCAACTGAACGCATCGGAAGTTGATATCCTGCGGCGCTGGATCGAATCGGGGGCGGAATTTCGAAAGCATTGGGCTTATGTTGAGCCTCAGAATGTACCGGCTCCCAACGTGAAGCAAATCGGCTGGGCTCACAATTGGATCGATCAGTTTATTCTGGCTCGCCTTGAGCAGGAAAGTCTTCGACCTTCGCCGGATGCTGATCCGGTGACTCTTGTTCGACGTTTGCACTTCGACCTGACTGGCCTGCCACCAAAGCCGCAGACGGTTGCTGCCTTTCTTGCGGCCCCTTCAGAAGCGGCGTATGCCAAACTTGTTGACGACCTGTTGCAAACAGACGCCTTTGCAGAGCGGCTGGCAATGTACTGGCTGGATCTGGTTCGTTTTGCCGACACAGTTGGTTACCACGGGGATCAGGATCATAACATTTCACCGTATCGCGATTGGGTGATCGACGCATTCGCCGATGGTATGCCATTTGACGAGTTCACGCGTGCTCAGTTGGCAGGAGACCTGCTTCCGGAATCAACGATCGATGACAAAATCGCGTCTGGATACAACCGACTGCTGCAGACGTCTCATGAAGGTGGCTTGCAGCCCAAAGAATACCTTTCAATCTATGCGGCAGATCGAGTTCGCAACGTTTCCGCCGTTTGGATGGGAGCGACTGTCGGCTGTGCTCAATGTCACGATCACAAGTTCGATCCCTATACAGCGAAAGATTTTTATTCCCTGGCGGCGTTCTTTGCAGACCTTGATGAAGATGGCCACTTTAAAGTTGGCACCAACGCTCTTCCTACAAAACGCCCGCCTGAGATCAAAGTTCATTCCAGACGAGAACGTGAACAGTTGTCTGAGCTTCGAGAACAAATGGCCACGCTGGACTCACAATTGAAGTTGGCTCCCGACGATGCCGGGCTGATTGAACAGCAGAAGCAAATGGGTTTTGCAATTGAAGACCTGGAACGGTCTGCTCGCCTGACCATGATCAGCGTCGCCAAAGAACCTCGAATTATGCGGCTGTTGCCCCGAGGAAACTGGATGGATGATAGTGGTGAAATAGTGAACGCGGCGATACCGGAATTCATGGGAAGTGTGGATTCCGGCGGCAAACCGCGAGCGACTCGAATTGACCTGGCAAACTGGCTTGTCGATTCAGATCACGGCGCTGGCAAACTTACAGCGAGAGTATTCGCGAATCGGTTTTGGTATTTGATGTTCGGCAACGGGATATCACCTGTGCTTGATGATTTTGGCGGTCAAGGGATGGCCCCGGAACATCCGGAATTGCTGGATCAGCTGGCTTTGGAATTCGTCAAGAGCGGTTGGGATGTTCGACATGTTATTCGGCTGATCGTCAACAGCAGGACCTATCAGCAGGCATCTTACTGGACGCCCGAACTTCGACTGAAAGATCCGGGCAACGTACTTTATGCTCGACAGTCAACTTACCGATTGCCGGCTGAAGTGATTCGAGATTCGGCTTTGGCGGTTTCTGGCCTGCTGGTCGATAAGGTTGGTGGCCCCAGTGTTAAGCCTTATCAGCCGGAAGGTTATTATCGGCATTTGAATTTTCCTGTTCGGAAATATTCGCATCACACAGATGAGCGGCAATGGCGTCGAGGATTATACGTGCACTGGCAGCGTCAATTTCTGCATCCAATGTTGAAGGCATTTGATGCTCCATCTCGAGAAGAATGTACGGCTCAGCGTCCCCGCAGCAACACGCCTCTGGCCGCCTTGACTTTATTAAACGATCCTACTTTTCTGAAAGCCGCCAATGGATTGGCGCAGCGAATAATCAGGGAATCTTCGGCAACGACCTTTGACACAAGATTGGCGTTTGCAATGGAGGTTGTGCTTAGTCGCGAGCCGGATGAAAAAGAGGTTGCCGTGTTTAAGGAACTGTTCGAAAGTTCTTTCGCTTTTTACAGGTCTTCGCCTGATGCTGCGAACGAATTGCTGATCGCTGGCCAATCAAAAAGTAGTTCCACAGAACACCAGCCTGTATCGGATCACGTTGAAGCTGCTGCCTGGATTTCAGTCTCTCGCGCGCTATTAAATCTTGACGAAGCGATCACACGCAACTGATTCATTTTGCAGTTGGCTGATGTCAGGCCATTGTGCGACCACACTTATTGCGACGTTCGGGCTGGTTGCTCTATTCCGTCAGTGCAGCATTGCCGATTTGGTTTCTGAGTGATTTTAAGGCGTGCATTTCGATTTGTCGTACTCGTTCTTTGGAGACGCCGAATTGTTTGCCGACGTCTTTGAGTGTCATTGGGGCGTGATCATCCTGAAGACCAAAGCGAAGGCTAAGGATGGATTGCGATCTTTGGTCAAGTGTGTCAAGCAATCGGTTTACTGTCTGAACTGTTGACTTGTGCCGGATTTCCTCTGCAGTCACGCTTTCTTTGTCTTCGGGAAGTGCGACCATGCTGGCGTTTTCTGTGGGCGTGAATCGGCTTCGGTCGCGATGGTTCCGTCGGCCGAGAGTTTGCAAAGACCGTTTGATGGCCCAGGTTGCGTACGTTGAAAAACGGAAGCCTCGCTTATAGTCAAACCCATTGACCGCACGCATGAGCGCAGAGTTGCCTTCGCTTATGCCGTCCCAGCGAGGAATATCGAAGCGTTCTGCTTTGATTGCCAACGGGATGACAAGTCGGAGGTTGTGTTCGATGATATGCTGAAAGTCCTGTTTGGCGAGATTCAGGTCAGCGTTGATTTGTTTTAGTTTTTTCACAGATGGACGATTGATGCTTAACGAACGTCGAAGCATTTCAGCTCGCCATTTAAGATAGTTCATCCGTCGGAAGTAGAACTGTTCCTGCTCGGCGGTGAGCAGCGGTAAACGACATTTATCGCCCAGATAAACGCCAAGTTCGTTGTTGCTGGGACTCAGCTTTCGATTTGGCAGCGAAGCTGGAGGCGAACTTAGAATTTTTTTCTGAGCATCGGGTTTGCTGAAGTCTGTCGAGTCAATGAATTCAATTGGTGTGGTTGCGATCGTTTTCAGATCTGCAAGAGGTGTCGCAATCATTCTTAGCTCCTTAGATTTTTGAGGGGCGTTCGTTCACGGTCTGCGAGCTACTGTTGTGCTTGTTTTAGCTTGTCCGGACAGTGTCGCTGGTGTGACAACGACAAATCACGTGAGCAGCCTGTGTACCGCCCGCAAAAGGTTGCGGGCGGTGCAGAACATCTGGATGGTTATTTTCTAACCACAACAAACCGAGCTGACTCGCCAGACTTGACCAACATCAGGATTCCGTCGCTGTCGGATGCGGCATCAATGGCCGCCTTGAAGTCTGCCAGACTTTTTACGGACACCTGGCCGACTTTCAGAATCACCATTCCATCGCTCAGGCCCGCTCTGTCCGCTGGGCTTCCGGACTTGACGCCAGTGACGACCAGTCCGTTCGTGCCTTCGATACCAAGTTGACTGGCAACATCCGCTGTCAGTTCTGACAACTGCAGGCCCAGTGCACTTGATGACGGATCGGAACTGCTTTCCTGAGACTGACCGATAGACGCCACGTTGTCGGGCATAGCTTGAACAGTAACGGATAGCTTTGTTCGTTTGCCGTCGCGAATGACCACGACTTCATGTGCTTCAGTCAAAGACGCACGCTCAACCTGACCTTGCAGGTCTCTGGGACGGCGAATTGCAGTTCCATCAAATTCGACAATCACATCACCACTTTGCAGGCCGGATTTTGCCGCTGGACTTCCACTTCGGACGTCTGTCACAACCGCTCCCTTGACAGTATCGAGCCCCAGTTGCTTTGAAAGCGTATCGTCGATGGCTTGAATGCCGACTCCAAGAAATGCTCGTTGAACCGTTCCGTGCGCCATTAGTTCATCACCGACCCAGCGAGCCAGGTTAACTGGAATCGCAAAACCAATTCCCTGATAGCCTCCGCTTGTGGTGGAGATTGCTGTGTTGATGCCAACAACCGCTCCATCAAGATTTACCAACGGACCGCCACTGTTTCCCGGATTTATCGCAGCATCTGTCTGCAGAAATTCTTCACGATCCGTAATGCCAATGCCGCGTGATTTCGCACTGATGATGCCTGCGGTTACGGTTTCATCAAGACCAAACGGTGCTCCCACGGCAATGACCCAGTCGCCGATTTCCAGTCCATCACTGTTGCCAATCGTGGCCGCTGGAAGACTTGTTTTTGATTCGATTTTAACAACGGCAATATCGGTTTTAGGGTCGGTCTTCCATTCTGTGGCTTCAAACTCGCGACCATCGTGAATTTTTACCAGCAGCTTGTCGGCTCCATTCACAACATGGTTGTTTGTTAGAATGATGCCCGACGAATCAATGATCACTCCGGACCCCATGCCAGACTGTTCGCGACCACGAGGAGCTAGACGGCTTTCGGGCATGTCTTCGAAGAAGCGTTTGAACATCGGATGGTTGCGAAGTTCTTCCGGAAGATTTCCTTCCTGCATAACGTTGCCGGTTTTAGAAGCGGATGCAGTCGACCGAATCGTAACAACCGAAGGCAGCACTTTTCCGGAGGCACTGCGGAACGCGTTCGAAAGCGATTTCGCGTGGCTTTGAGATACTGAGTCGTTGGCGACGGCAGTGGTTGATGTGGCGGCTGTATTCCAGTTGATTGCGGTGCCAGCGTTTGCTTGTCCACTTTCGTGGTTAAACAAAGTGGCTCCGACGGCAATGGCCGACAGCACTAGTGCTGCCACGATCCAATTTCTTGAGTTACGTTTCATAACACTTGTCTCCTGTTGGTACATTTTTTTTGTGTTTGGGTAGTCTTATGGAAGGTCGGTTTCGTCATTCGTGCTGGTGTTGGGCTGATGAGTTCGGCGTTACCAGATGTCTCATCAGTTATTGACAGCGGCATTGTCAGGCCTGTTCCGAACATCCTGTCTCAGCACACAACTTTGCTGACTGGCAGATTGAATAAGCACACGTTATGCCAAAGTCGGATTTTGCCGGAACCTAAGCAAAATTCGGACATTGCCGGTTTTCGAAGCGGAGTTCAGGACGTGGCAGATGGCCCCGTTCTTGCTAATAGGTTGTCGCGATCAGCGTTTTTCCGGTGAATCCGCGTCGTTGGCTGCAGGTCGTCAGCAGTTTCAGGTTTAGCGAGGCATTTTGCCCCACGGGGAAAAATGTCCCGTTGAACAGGCGGTGGTCAAAATTCGTTCACGCTGCAAGCTGGATGATCGGCTGGGTTTTCCACGTGGCGTTGTGATGAGTTTTTCTTTCGGTGAGATTCCGGCTACAGTGGTCTGGATGATACATAAAGAAAATCACCGCTCAGACCGCATTGGCTGGTTGCGAGCATCCGTGCTTGGTGCGAATGATGGCATTCTTTCCGTGGCCAGTTTGGTTGTTGGAGTTGCCGCCGCAGACGCTGATCCCAAGGGCATTTTACTGGCTGGCATTGCTGGACTGACAGCGGGAGCCATGTCGATGGCTGCTGGCGAATATGTTTCGGTGAGTTCTCAGGCTGACACGGAAAACGCGGATCGGGCGCGAGAAGCGAAAGAGCTGGAAGAAACACCGGAAGCGGAACTTATCGAACTGACGAACATCTACATTGGTCGTGGTCTGGACGAAGATCTTGCAAAACAGGTGGCCATCAAGTTTACGGAATTTGATGCACTCGGAACCCATCTGCGCGATGAATTAGGAATTACCGAAGAGCTTGCGGCAAGACCTATTCAGGCCGCCTTTGCTTCAGCAATTTCGTTTGCAGTAGGAGCCGCTTTGCCATTGCTGGTTGTTGTGTTTGTACCTCGTTCGTACATGGTGAGCAGTGTTGTGGTGGCGACAGTTGCTTCACTTGGAGTGTTGGGTGGACTCTCGGCCTGGGCTGGCGGGGCGGGAGTGTTGAAAGCCGCGTCGCGAGTTGCATTCTGGGGGCTGGCTGCCATGGCAACCACATCGCTGATTGGTTGGCTGTTTGGCGTTTCTGTTGAATAGCCGCTTTTCAGCGACACTCAGGCATGCTGGAAATCTGTGGAGAAACACGTCTCCAACTCCAGCCGGGCAGTCCGTTTCGAAAACCTGCTGTCGGAACTTTTAAAGGTTCTTGCACTTGATGACGTTACGGCGACCTGCGATCAGCTATAACTCTGTGAAATTCAATCACGGATGGATGATGATATGTCTGAGATTTCCGGTAAACAAACACGATACCACGAAACCGTTCGGCAGCTGTCGGACCGACTTGTTCGCGCCCAGCAGGAAATTCGAGTACTGGATGCGATTAAGTGGGATGAAACCATAGAGCAGCAGTTCTTCGCTCAGAAGTGTCGAGAACTACCTGCCGTCAATCAGCAGTACTACGTCGATCGACCACTGCCATTTGACGTGGAAAAGAAGCTGACGGAACTGGAAGAACTGGAGCTCGACATCCAGAGGCAGCTGGGTGAGTACAACCCGATTGCCGTGATTATGCGGCGGATGTGTCGCGAGTATGAAATCGTTATTGAGATGTTGGCAGCGCGAGGAACTCCGGCCTTCACTCGCAAGTCTCGAGACTTGTACGGCAGCGCAGACGATGTGTTTTACGCTGGTGAGCCAACGCTGGCAGACCTTGGCCGGATGATGTCGGAGGCTCTGGATTCTATTGAACAGCATAGTCCGGAGCTAACAGAACAACGATCGATTCCGGCTGAAGATGCGGTTCAGATGCTGCAGCAGCGGCTGAACGAATCGATGCCAAACACAGATCAGCCAATTCGCGTGCAGCTAAGCGACGGGATTGTGGCAGATGCTGCGGCGGGGGCAGACTACATCAAACTGCGCAAGGGAGCGATGTTTAATGTTCGCGATATACGCCTGCTGGAAGTTCATGAAGGATGGGTGCATTTGGGCACAACGTTAAACGGAGTTCAGCAGCCGTATTGTACGTTTCTAAGCAAGGGGCCGCCGTCTTCCACAGTGACTCAGGAGGGGCTGGCGATCCTTACGGAGCTTGTTACGTTGAGCTCTTTTCCTGACCGAGTTCGCAGAGTGACCAACCGAATTCGCGGAGTTGCCATGGCGGAAAATGGGGCCGACTTCCTGCAGGTTTACGAATTCTTTCGCAGTCAGAACTATCAGGAACATGACAGCTTCAGCCTGGCTTCCCGCATCTTCCGGGGTAGTATACCAGCGGGTGGCCCCTTTACGAAGGACCTGAGCTACAGTAAAGGGTTCGTGCTGGTGTATAACTACATCAGCATTGCCGTGCGACGGGGGCGACTAAACCGCATTCCAATGTTGTTTTGCGGCAAGGCAACTCTGGCCGACTTAAAGCCACTTCAAAACGCAGTGGAAGAGGGATTGGTGATTCCTCCCAAATTTGTCCCCGCTCAGTTTGCAGACGTGCATGCTTTGAGCGCCTGGATGTGCTATTCCAATTTTCTGCGTCATCTGGATCTGACGCGAATTGAAAAAGATTACGAAAGCATTCTGTAGTCGTGTTTTTCGGTTTAGTTTGAATTGTGATTGAGTGCCATCCTGTTGCTGGGTAGTTGGACATGTTTTGGATGACTGTTGCCGGGATTTTTTTCACGATTGTTCTGCTGGTTGCGATCTACGATGTCACGCAGAAGAAGCACGCGATTCTTCGCAATTTTCCGGTGCTGGGACACTTCCGATTTTTGATTGAATCGGTGGGTCCGGAATTTCGTCAGTACATTGTTGCCAGTAATGATGAAGAGCGTCCTTTCACTCGCGACCAGCGTAGTTGGGTTTATGCATCTGCAAAAGCGGAGAACAACTATTTCGGGTTCGGTTCAGACAGCGAGATGGAGCGATCGTCGAACTATCTGATTATCAATCACAACACCTTTCCGATGTTGGCGCCGCACAAAGGCGACCCGGGCTACGATCCCGAATACAGGCTTCCCTGCGCTAAGGTTTTGGGAGGCTATCGGCAGCGAAGGAAAGCGTTTCGACCAGCATCTGTCGTGAACATCTCGGGCATGAGTTATGGATCGCTAAGTGCGCCGGCGGTGGCGGCTTTGAATAAGGGAGCAGCATTGGCCGGTTGTCTGCAAAGCACCGGTGAAGGCGGAATTTCACCCTATCATCTCCACGGCGGCGACCTTGTCTGGCAGATCGGCACTGGCTATTTCGGCTGTCGATCCTCTGACGGCAGCTTCAACTTAGACAAGTTGCGAGAAACGATCGCCAGGTGTCCTCAGGTGACATCGATTGAAATAAAGCTAAGCCAGGGCGCAAAGCCAGGAGCTGGGGGAATTCTTCCGCAGTCGAAGATCACCAAAGAGATTGCTGAAATTCGTGGCATTCCCATGGATCGCGATTGTGTCAGCCCGGCGGCTCATACGGCCTTTCGCAATGCCGATGGGCTGCTTGATTTTGTTGAACAGATCGCCGATGAGACCGGCTTGCCAGTTGGCATAAAGTCTGCCGTCGGGCAAATGAGCTTTTGGTACGATCTTGCCAGGTTGATTGATACAACTAATCGTGCTCCTGATTTTATTACAATTGATGGTGGAGAGGGTGGCACTGGTGCGGGGCCGCTGGTGTTCGCTGATCATGTTGCTCGCCCGTTTAAAAAGGGGTTTAGCCTGGTCGAACGAACGCTGCGTGAACGTGGCGTTTCAGAGAAGATTGTCATGATCGGTTCTGGGAAACTGGGGTTCCCGGAATCTGCGTTGTTTGCGTTTGCTTTGGGGTGTGACATGGTGAATGTCGCCCGAGAAGCCATGCTGGCTGTTGGCTGCATTCAGGCTCAAAAGTGTCAAACCAATCATTGCCCAACGGGTGTTGCCACACAGAATCGCTGGCTGATTCGTGGCCTCGATCCGACTCTCAAGTCAGCTCGGGTTGCCAACTATGTGCTGAATCTTCGTAAAGAAATCATCGCGCTAAGTCGAGCCTGCGGAGTTCCTCACCCCGCACTGGTGACGGCTGACGATCTGGAAATCATGGACGGGCATTTTGGAGCTCGCACGGTTACCGATCTGTTCGGCTATGAGAACGGTTACGGTCTGCCTTCGGAAGCGGACCGTCAACAAATTGTTGAACTGATGCAATCACGCCGCTGATTTTGTAACCTTGCGCAATGAATGACGATCACTCTATCCCGAATCCCAGCGACAGTCTGGTTTCAAAATCGGAACTCATGGCCCTGAAGGCGACCGCCTATCACGAAGCGGGGCATGCCGTGATGGCCTATCTGATCGGTCGTCCGGTTGAAAAGGTGACGATTTCTCCCGCACAACTACAGACTGGCGGCAGTCGGTTGGGGGCCTGCAAGATTCAGAAGGGACGCACCAAATCGTCGAAAGATGAACTGGAAGATGAAGTTTTGATTCTGCTGGCAGGCATGGTGGGCGAAAGTCATGTAACAAATCGCTATTGCCAGGAAGGTGCATCGCAGGATTTGCGAGCCGTACGACGCCTGTTGGAAAAGCGAGCGACCAGCGAACGTCAATTGGACAAGCTGGCTCGCCGGATGTTGGATAAGACCGAACACGTTCTGAATGACGAATCGAACGCAAGGGCAATTCAATTGATTGCTGACGCACTGATGAACGACGAAACGATCAGCGGTCGAGCTGTGAAGCATCTGTTTGAACAGGCTGTGAGGTCTGTTCGTTAGCTAAACTGCTTAGCATGTTGGGTGCGATTTCCAAAAGGCTCTCGCGGGCACCGTATCTAGCTGATCGGCTGCTTTGCCGCCCATTCGCCCAGGGCTTCTCTGTTGATTTTAACGTTGTGTCGAGTATCAACGGGCAGTGATCTGTGGAACAGAATCTTCTGGATACCCTGCGTTAGTTTATTTTCCGAGCCGAGTTCAAGCAGTTGTGTGCGCAGCAGATTTTCCGCGGCTGAGTCTTGTGGGAAGGCACCCTTTTCTGGTTCCGCAACAATCACGGGAACTTGCTGCCCGTATTCACCGATGCCGACCAACGCACAACGGTAGATGCTCTGGTGCTGATTAAAAATCGCTTCACAGCGGACGGAATACAGAGGCCCATTGGACGTGAATACGATGTGTGCCTTTCTTCCGCAAAACCAAAGTCGTTGCTGTTGGTCGAAGTAGCCCGTGTCACCCATGCGATGCCAAAACGTGTCGCCATCTTTGATTTTGGCGAGCGTCGTTCCTTCGGGTCTGCGGAAGTATTCTCGAGTCGCCACTGGGCCTTTGACGATGATCTCACCGATTTCTCCATGACTGCATTGCTGTGCGTCAGTGATGTTTTCGATCCGTTCGAACGTGACTTTCACGATTCGGACTTCCATGCCATCAAACACCGTGCCAACGCATGTGCCAGCACCGGTCGCTGTTTGTTGAGCCGTTTCCTTTAATACCTGTCGACCTCCAATAGACGCCACCGGAAGGCATTCCGTCGCGCCGTACGGTGTGAAGATATCAGCGTCTTCCGATAATGCATTCGTCATGCGCCGCAGTACATGATTGGGGACAGGTGCTCCGGCTGACAGAACTCGACGAAGTGTAGGCAGTTTTATAGCGTGCTTTTCGCAGTATCTTCCAACCGTGTTCCACAGTGCGGGAGACCCGAACGCCTGTGTGACGTGCTGATTGTTGATGGCTTCCAGAATTTTAACGGGATCAACCAGCGCTGGCTTTGTCGGATTCATATCCGGAATCACCGTTGTGACCTGCATTGCGGTATTGAACAAGGCGAACAATGGGAAGCCAGGCAGATCGACTTCCCCCGGCTCTATTCCAAATCGATCGCGAATCAGGTCAACCTGGGCATCGAACATGCCGTGTTCGTACTGAACTCCTTTGGGTGGCCCGGTGCTGCCGCTGGTGAAGATGATGGCAGCCGGATCTGTTGCCAGTGTTTGCGGTAGTTCGACGTGAGACGTTTGTCCAAGCTTGACCAGTTCGCAATACGAGGGGCAGCCGAGTCGCCTGTTTTTGGGGCCCACAACGATATTAAGCCGTGCCTTGGCGTAACGTCGAAATTTCAGGCGACGAACAAAGTGAACCAACGGAATGGCGATGAACCCATGTGGTTCTGACTGATCCAGGCAGTGGAACACGTTGGATCGACCCATGCCCGGATCAATCAACGTGCACACTGCTCCGGAGCGAAAAATTCCGAACGTAAGTGCGATTGATTCCAGCGATGGCGGTACAAACATCGCCAGGCGGTTTCCTGGCCGTACTCCCAGACTGATCAGTCCTTTGGCAATATGGTCGGCTTCCTGATCGAGTTGCGAAAACGTCAGGTGAGTGTAGGAGACTCTGCCAGCCGAATCGCGACCTTCCGGAAAGACAACCGCCTTTTGATGCGGTGTGGCCAGGGCGGCATGACGAAGGCGGTCGGCGATATTTTTAGCTTGGGGCATGGTTCAGTTCAGTTCGCAAATCTGCTTTGAGTTGCCGGATTGTACTAAGAACAGGTCCAGCTGGACGGGCTCATGGCATTTATGCTCAATAGACGGTTCGTTTTCAACGTCGGAGTGCGTCCGAGTTTCATTGACGGAATCAAACAGTCCTTCGCATGAGCGTGCCACGATCGTTTATTGATGTACCTACGGTTAGCTGTTGCCTGATTTCGAGGGCATCAGGAGTAGTCAGTACAGGCTGAATTTTCCAAAACGGAATTGCCGTCACCATTGTTACATTTAGTACATCAGGATGCGTCAAAGGCGTTGCTGTAGGAACAAACCGGCACAACTTGCAGGGATAGAGTTCGCAGTGCGGCAATTTTCGCAGAAAGCCATCGCGTCTGACCGAATTAGTGCCTTAGACTCAAACGCGACGGACGGATGGCGTCCATAACAGACGGACACTGCGTTCTTAATTTGGCACGGCTTGCCCTGTTGACTGCGACTGTAGCAGTTGACGATGCTGGGGACGGGCGGCGATCGTTCAAGAAGAAAGATTGACCGGGGACTTGAAATGCTTGTACTTAGTCGAAAAAAAGATGAGAAGATTGTAATCGGCGATTCCATCACATTGATGGTAATTGAAATTCGAGGCGACAAAGTTCGTCTTGGAATCGATGCTCCCCGAGACGTGACAGTCCACCGTGAAGAAATTTATGAGGCGATCAAACGCGAATCGTCTGAGCAACCTAAAGCTGAATAGAGTTGCCCGCTGAATCTGATGCGACTGGCATGTTGCCGCTTCTGATAGCGGAATTCTGACAGCAGTCGCGATGCTGATTCTGCACGGAAAACAATTAACTCGGCTTAATGCGGCGCAGTGCTGTGAGCTCGTTTTTTGCCGAGTAGTGATTGCCTCCCCAAACGTCACGCATTTTCGCATGCACGTAGTTGCAATTGACGTGCGAGCGTGAAACCTGAAGAGTTATTGCCTTAGGCTTGTTCTATTGATGTGGCGGCGGCGGCGTAACAGCCTTTTCGACTTCCGTTAGCAGTTGCTCTCTGCGAAACGGCTTGTACAGCACGGACTTTAAGCCTCGTTGACGCGATTTGACAATTGAGTGCCCGCTGTCGTAACCAAAACCCGTCATTAAAATAACGGGTAAGTGGTCATGGATATCCTGAATCTTGCAAAAGCAATCGTACCCGTTCATGTCGGGTAAATGGATGTCCGTAAGCACGACGTCGTAGGGATGGCTGCGAGCCATTTGGCAGGCTGCTTCGCCCGACCGAACCGTTTCGACGATGCAGCTGTGCTGCTCCAGAAGTTCGTGAGCTGAAGTGAGCACCGATTCGTCGCTATCCACAACCAGAATTCGTTTTCCCTGAAGAGCCGGACGCTCAATCCTTGTTCGGATGGCGCAACTGCGAAATCCGGTCTCCGCGGAGTCTGTGTTTTCTGAAACGCGTTCGATCTGGCCGCGAATCTTGCGAGTATTATCAACGATTCGCTGCAGCTTTTCGCAAACGTCCGGATCGTGTCCGATGTACTTTTCCAGAATCGCCGTTGCGGTGGAAAGTATATCGTCCGTTGGAAGAGCGACCTCTCTACGAAGTCGCACAGAGCTTTCGGCTGCCGTTACCACTTTTTCGGCAACCAACAGCTGCAACTGGTTAACGGCCATAGCGACAACTCCACCAAAGACCTCAAGGAAATCCAGGTCTTTCCGGTCGAAGCTTTTCGCGCCGGGGCTTTCTACGTTAAACGTGCCCAGAACTTCTTCATGCATGACCAAAGGCACGGTGAGTGAACTGCGGGCATCTGCGGCTCCGCTAAGGTACATTGCGTCCCGCTTGGTATCTTCGCAAAGATAGCTTTGCCGAGTTGCGGCGACAAACCCTGTGACTCCGTTGCCAGTCTGTGCGGCAAAAAGTTTTCTTGTGGCGGCTTCCTGCTGCATGCCGATTTCCAGCAGCGGAAGCAGCTCAGCGGTATCCGGATTCAGTACTCGAATTTCGATGGTTTCGAAGCCCAGAATGTCCTGGGAGTATTCCAGAATTTTTTCTTTCAGCAGATCAGTACGATCCGCGTGTGACATTTGAGTGACTTCATCAGGAGACAGGTCCCCAAGTTCGATGCCGGCTTTGTAAATCGCCTCGCGTTTTTGGTTTTCCAGAATCTCTTCAGAGACGTCGCGAATAACAATCGCAGTGAAGTTTTTCGATGAGTCAGCGTCAGACCACTCAGTTGATCGGGCCGCTCGGATCGAAACAAATGTACGTTCGCCCGTTTTGTAGATGGCCTTTACAGTTTCGTCAGGCTGTGGCTGAAGTGAAACTGGCAGCGGGCTGAGCAATTCAGGTGATCCCAGAGAATTCAAAAATGTCTGACCAACCACGCTTTGGTCAACACCAGTAAATTGCTGAAACCTTGCATTGTGCCACACAATGACGCCGTTGGAATCGATCAGTACAAGCCCATCAGGAACAGCATCAAGAAAGCCGTCCAGACATAGCTGAATGTCTCGAAACCGGCCCTTGGCGCTTCCCAGCAACAGCAGGCCCTCAGCATCCTCTGCGCCGGGAGTCTCCGGTAGGACAACATCGATTGTGTCGCCCAAAATTTCGCAGAACTGTGTTCTGGCGTCGTCCGGTGTTCCGGACACAACTAATCGCGGGCGCGAGGAATCCACGCGTTTTATCCTGAGTGAGGAAGTGCAACTCTTAGGATCGCTAAAAAACGTACGCCGCAGCGACGAACGCCAAGAGTTTCGGAAGTAGTCTGCAGGGCAATGCTATGCTGAAATTGCTTGCGGATAACCTGACTTTGATGGTTCGCGTACCTGGCCGCAAATTCAACGTCACCGTCCACCGATTAAACCTCATGCGGATTGCTGCGAAAAGGCCAACCTTTCAAATTCCGCTCAGAACCTGAAAACTCTTGAGACCCGGAAGTCTGCTAAGCGTGGTCAGTGCGTCGCCCATGTGTCCAACATGGGTTTGTTCGCAATCGGGTGACTGCTGATCGACTTGCCCAGGGGGAGGTTGGCTGCGAAACAGCGAACGTTGTTTTGGCCGCATTACTTCCTTCTTCAGCGTCTGGTTCCACCATCGTCCGCTGCTGGAAAACTAAGCCGCGTCCTTGAATATCTTCAGGTCAGCTTCGTTGGGCAATCGGTCATTTGGATAGACGCCAATTTGCGGTATCAAAGGCGTTACGGATTCGTCGCCGCGAATCAGCCTGTGTCCCAACAGGTGAAGCCTGTCCATTTCTCGTTGAACTTCCTCGGTCAGGCGTGTGATTTCCTGCCGACTGATTTCCGCCGGAATTTCGATCGGTGCGCCGGCAATCATCAGCAGTCGGGAAAACGGTTTGGGAATCATCATGTCCGACCATCCGCCGGGAATCGACCAATACTTTGTGGAGACCAGTGTTGTCGGAACGATCGGGCGACCGGTGCGAGATGCGAGGTACACGATTCCGTCTTTCATAACTCGCCGAGGACCTCGGGGGCCATCGGGAGTAATGCAGACGTGCAGGTCTGGTTGATCAATCAGTTGGCGAGTCGCCTGAGCTCCACCACGACTGGCGGAACCTCTAACAGGCGTTATTCCAACAAGTTTAACCGCGTGAGTCAGATAGGACCCGTCCTGGTGACGGCTGATGAGGCCTGCCAGTTTATGGGTCTTCAGGGAAAACACGGCGGCAACAATTGCGTCATGCCACATGCAGAAACAGTAGCGAGTGCTGCCGACTGCCGCCTTGTAGGGCGTACCGTCTTCGACCACTTTCCGATGGTCGACGTGAACGGTCAAAAACAAGGCTTTCAAAGCCCATGTTCCGAATCTGGCGATCAGCCAGTTCGCAATTCCACTTCGAATTTTCATGGTGGCATCCTTGCCGATCAACGAGATTCACTGGCGAAACGGATCTTCGCACACGCATCTTAGGCCATCGGAGTGCAAACGGGAATCGCAGACTGTCGTGAAGAAGGCATCTTGTCATGAGTTGAAATAGGCAGATTGGTGTCGCTGGGTCGCGGTGGAAGCGTTCGGGGAATTGCCGCAAAGCAGCCCCATTTGTTGTGCATTTCGCAACACTTCCGCAATTTGGGCCGCGCACATTGCGGCAAATGCTTTTCGATGTTGTCCTTGGGGTGACTTAGGTTTCCTGCACTTCTGGCACGTTCTGATTTCGGCCAGATCATGTTTTGCTGGATTTTTGATTCAAATTTGAATCTGACCCGCGAATGTGTTTGAACAATTTTCCGTTTTCATCAATTATTCTCAAAATGGCACACGAGCTGCTAATTCAATCGCTGTCCGGCGACTGCAATCATTTCCAGCTGCTTACTTGCACTGGGCGTATTTTCCAAACCAATTCCAATTCGAAAGTTCCGGACAAGACTCGCGTATTCATATGGAGATGACGTTAGTTCTTCTCAAGCTTCTTTCTGCGAGTCAACTTTCCTAAGGGCTCCGTTTGTCATCAGGCAGGCGGAGTCTTTTTTGTTTACTCGCGCGCCTGATCAGTTTAATGAACTGTTTCCAAGTTCAACGTGCCTGCTGCTGAAGTACGTACATCCTGCGGCCAGAATCCATCAGCGGTCGTCTGGTTTAAACAGCATCGCGTTTAAGACGCTGTTGTCGCAATTCTGAGGCCACGCTTTGATTTCAACATCGGCTTCCGTACGATTTTGAGGTTCAGGCGACTTCTTCTTCGCGGTGGCTACCGCGATATTTGCAATATAAGCCACGCAGGCCAGGAGCATTTCAGATATGACGCACAAAAACCAAAGGACTCGTCGGCAATTCATTTCTTCGGCAGCTGCCGGGGCGGCTATTATCGCCGGGGCTCCCATGGCATTCACCGCCAGTCGGACAAGCGACGAAGTAATTGTGGGAGAAGGCGAGTACAAGTTTCGAGTTCGCCACGATTGGCCCATGCTGCCCGACAAATACAACTGGCAGACGACTCACAACGTCGCCGTCGATAAGGCTGGAAACCTGTATGTCATTCATGAAGGTCGCAAAGAGCAGAAAGATCATCCGTCAATCTTTGTTTTCGATGCAAATCGAAAGTTCGTCCGGGCCTTTGGCAGCCAGTTTCAGGGCGGTGGCCATGGTATCGAAGTTCGCGACGAAGGCGGCGAAGAGTTTTTGTACGTAGCTGCTTATCAGCAGGTCAAGTGTTTCGCCAAGATGACGCTAACTGGCGAAATTGTCTGGTTCCGCAAAGCTCCTATGGAATCCGGCGTTTACGCAGCGGGTGAAGATACCAGCACACAGGCAACATGGAACCGAAAAGGGTTTCTGCCCACAAACTTTGGCTTCCTTGATGACGGCGGATTTCTGCTGGCAGACGGCTATGGTTCATTCCAGATTCATCGCTACGACAAAGATGCCAACTGGGTCAGCTGTTTTGGCGGTGCTGGCGAAGGTGAAGGCAAGTTTGCGACGGCTCACGGTTTGTGGGTGGATAAACGCCCCGGAAGAGTGCCATCCATTGTTGTGACGGACCGAGCTCATAACACTCTGCAGATTTTTGACATGGACGGAAAGTACCAGGAAACGTTGACCGGATTCGGCCTGCCCGCTAATATCGACACCTGGAAAAATTTGATGCTGGTGCCGGAACTAAAAGCCAGAGTAACCTTGCTGAACGAAAAGAACGAAGTGGTTGCTCACCTTGGAGCTGCCGTTGATCGACTTGGCAAGGTGAAGGATTTGCGGACGAAGCCTGACCAATGGCTGGCCGGTCAATTCGTTCATCCACACGACGCCTGCTTTGCTGAAAACGGCGATATCTATGTTGCTGAATGGGTTGGCACTGGACGTGTTTCGAAGCTTGAGCGTGTTTCGTGACGTTCGCGAGGGGGGCAGGCATTGGATTAGCTGGATAACCCCGGTTTGATGAAACGTCATTTTTCTGTGATCCACATGAGCCGCAGGGCGTTAGTCCCGGTTCCTGCGAATCAGGGGAAAACCGAGGCTAACGCCTTGCGGCTTATAGAGACTTGGCCCAGTCCAGTTAGACTACTTTTGCAGGGAACATGTTCACGTTGAGTCAAGTTTTCAGAGCGACAGCGGAGCATTTCCGAGCGGCACCTCGAATGGTCTGAGGCACCGCTTCGTTAGAGTCTTACTAAAAAAGATGCGAGCATGATTCTCGTAGCGACAACGTAGCGGCTCGGCGATTCCAGCGTCCTACGTCTTTCCGTCAACCACGCCACTGGGTCAAGGGCGAAGCCCTTGTTTTGAGCTATCAATAGAAGCGGCAGGTGCACGAGGCTGTGCCTGCCGCTTTTTCTTGTGCCATAACTGTACGTCGGATTGATTCGCTTATTTGTGCTGTTGCGATAGCGGCGGACCGTCGCCTCGGCCCTGTGTCCAGAGTTTCAATGTTTCCAGTGTACGTCGCCCACTCAGGAAATACATGTTTTCCAAAGACTGCACGTGATTTTCAAAGTCGCTGGTGGCGGCAATTCTCCACTCGGAATTGATGATTTCGATCCAGTTGTTCGCTTCCATCATATCTATCAACGCCATAGCGATGTTCTGATGGCTTCCAAACGAAGGGTGTACGTGATCAACCAACACGGCGTCGCCCGGAATTCCGTTTCTTGACTGAGCGCTCAGTAGCTTTTCTGCGTCCATCAGCGGGATCTGGTAGCTGCTGGCAACGTTTAGCAGTGTTGTTTTTAGATCAGACGTCATGCGCAGTGGGCAAACGTCTTCGTTTCTGGCTCTTATGAATGCAGCGTGAGCTTCTTCGATTCGATTTTGCTGAATGAGGGCTCGACCAAGCTGATACCATGAAATTGCAAACGCAGGGTCATCTTCCGTTGCCGATATCAGCAGTCTTACGGCTGATGTGGTGTCCGTTGAAATTAGTTCGAACGCCTGATTCAGTTTCTCTGAAATCTTTTGTTGAGTCGTCGCGTCGGTCGCTGCGGAAAACTCAGATTTAAACGGCGGGCAGTCTCGCAGGTTGGACGGTGGAGCAATAAACATCAGTGGCACGTTGGCAGCGTCTGCGATCGCAATCATTCGGACCAGGTTGGATTCAAACCCCAATTCGATTTCTTCGGCATGTAGTGCAGAGCGGTGATAAGCATCAAGGCCGCCCTGATGGTCCAGCATTGCGTCAACTTCATTCGATAGGAAGTTGGGCGTGTCTGTTGAGGGTGGCTTCCGCGTGACAAAGTTGAATGCGTTTTGCAGAAGGTGAAAACTGTTGAGCTGATTCAGCCGGCCGTAGCTGTCGGCAAGTATGCCGGATGCGTGTCTGGCGTCGGTGTATGTAATGCATTCCAGAAACTCATTGTGCCCGGAACACACAATGTAAAGGTCTGGCTGATAGTTCAGGCATTCTTTGACAATCGGAAGCAATCGATAGCTGGCATACGAGATGCCTCCACAGTTAATGACTTCCCATTTGATGGACGGATTGATCTGTCGCAGCGCGATTTCCAGAAAGGTCGTAAACGACGTGGAAATCGAAAACGGACGACCTTGAACGGTCGATCCACCAAACACGAAGATTCTAAATTCGTTGGCTTGTTTAACGGCGGGAAACGATTCTTTGGCGAAGTACAAGCGCCGGTTATCGGCAACTTGAAATTCCGCACTATCGTCTGACCGGACAAACAGAGGGCGTTTGTCGGCGAATTCAGCAAAGTCACTGGTCGCAGCAGATTCCGCTCCCCAACCCGTTATGCGGCACAGTCCTTCGAAAACAGCAAACGCCGAAAGCCCCAGCAAAACCGCCGCAGCGCGCATTTTCCAGCTTCTGTTTTTCCGCAATGCAGGCTCCGATGACACATGAATCTCTTGTCTTTTGGGTGCTGAGGATAAATGAAGCCCCATGTGATGGAAAGTGAAATGTCTCGGAATTACTTTCGCCCGTGCATGCGATTGTCTGAGATCTGTTTATGAGTTTTGTTGTCCGAAGCTTCTGATCGCCTGTGTTTTTTAACTGTTGCTGCGTCAAATTCCTGAAGTGCCGTGTTTAATGTGGCTTGCACGGGGTTTGTATTTGTGACTTTTGTTCACATAATCTGCGCATAATCCCCATGACGTTATCTGCCTTCCGTCTACCCTGCCCCACCTTCCCTCCGGGATCTTTTTGATGCGATTTCGATTTGTGTTGCTTAACCTGATTGCCGCGCTGTTGTTGTTTAGCAGTTCGCGAAGTCTGGCGGAAAACTGGCCATGCTGGCGGGGGCCTCGCGGAGACGGCACATCAGCGGAACAAAGCATTCCAACTTCATGGAAAGGCGAAACGGGCGATAATATTGCCTGGAAAGTTGCCGTGCCGGGTACCGGGCATTCGTCGCCAATCGTTTGGGGCGATCGTATTTTTCTGTCCAGTTGTCTGGAAGATCAGGAAGCTCGAGTTCTGCTTTGCTTGGATCGAGCAACTGGCAAAACGTTGTGGCAGAAGACCGTTGTAAAGTCTGTTCTGGAGACCAAACACCGTTTGAACAGCCATGCTTCCGGAACGCCAGCCACTGACGGAAAGATCGTTTATGTGACGTTTCTGGAAGTCGATGGGCATGAAGTGGATGCCGCTAACGTTGGCAAGCCTCGACCGGTGACTCCCGGTGAGATCGTTGTGGCAGCCTATGACTTCGCTGGAGAAAAACTTTGGCAAACAACAACGGGTGCTTTCGTCAGCGTTCACGGGTTCTGTTCGTCGCCGGTAATTCATGAAGGTCTTGTGATCATCAACGGAGATCATGACGGCGATTCGTATGTCGCCGCGCTGGATCGATTCACCGGCAAGCAGGTTTGGCGAACTCCTCGAGAAGAAAAGACTCGCAGCTATTGCACGCCGTTAATCCGCACAATCGATGGCAAGACACAGATGGTTATGTCCGGCAGCAAGCGAGTCGTGAGCTTAAATCCAAATACTGGCGAACGAATGTGGCTGGTTGAAGGCCCAACCGAACAGTTTGTGGCGTCGATGGTGTTTGATGGATCAAAGTTTTACATGGCGGCTGGCTTTCCAACTCACCATGTTCTTGGAATTCGCCCGGATGGCACCGGAGATGTTTCAGGAACTCATGTGGCATGGCACAGCAAACAGGCGGCTTGTTACGTGCCGTCACCTGTTGTTGTTGGAAAACACCTGTTTGTCGCTGATGACCGAGGCACCGCCAATTGCTTCGACACAGAAACCGGTGATCGACTATGGCAGGACCGAGTCGGCAACCACTTCAGTGCATCACTGGTGACTGCCAACGGTCTGGTGTACTTCATCGCCGACGACGGCACGACAAAAGTTGTTCGCCCTGGATCGAAGCTTGACGTCGTCAACGAAAATCCGCTGGGGGAATTTACATTCGCTTCGCCAGCAATCTCCAACGGCCAAATCTTCATCCGAGGCGAAAAGCACCTGTTCGCGATCGGTAAGCCATAAAACAGAGGCTTCCTTCGCTCACATGTTTTTGATTGAGTCCTGATTTAAGTGGTTCACATGTCAGCAGGAACTTCGATTTTGTAATGTTCTTTGAAGAGCAATGAGAAACCGCACCAGCAATACGAACATTCTATGTGTCTTCCATTTTCATTATGTGTTCGGATTCGCAATAAGCGTATTGACACGTTCAGAGTTCATGGCTATCGTTGATCGTAGATGAACGATGCGGGGCAAAGATGGCAAAGCGATTAACACAACGGAAGCCATGTGATTCGACGCCGGTGAAGCTGATGGCTGATCCGACGGCGGAGGAGTTTGCCAATTTGGCCTGGGCGATTGCTCACCCGGCTCGGGTGCAGATCGTTCGATTATTGATTGGGCGAGAAGCATGCGTGTGTGGTGAAATTGTGGCCTGTTTGCCGTTGGCACAATCGACCGTTTCACAACACCTGAAAATTCTCAAAGAGTCCGGATTGATTCAGGGCGAAGTTAATGGACCGAAGGTGTGTTACTGCATCAATCGCGTTCAGCTTGAGAGGCTGAAGGCGCTGGTCACGGGATTATAGGTGTCTGTTTTTTTGCCCAGATTAATCGTTATTCGTCGATGGGCGATTTTGTGTTGGCAGAAAGATTCTTGAAAGGAATGTGACAATGAGCAAAGTCCTGATTTACGACAAAGCCATGTGCTGTTCGACAGGTGTTTGCGGCCCACAGGTCGACCCGGTACTGCCGCGTTTTGCAGCCGATCTGGACTGGCTGAAGTCTCATGGAAACGTGGTCACGCGGTTCAATCTGTCTCAAAACCCGGCGGAATATGTGAGCAACGAAGTTGTGAAGAAAATGCTTGCCGATGACGGTGTTGATTGCCTGCCGCTGGTGATTGTGGACGACCGCGTGGTTAGTCGCGGTGACTATCCGTCTCGTGAGAACCTTGCGATGTGGACTGGTACGACGATGAAACCGAAAGCAACTCTACCGGTAGTCGACTCCGGCGGATGCTGTGGCGATTCTGGATGCTGCTGATTGAGTGACTCAACCATTAAACGGAGAACAGCAATGCAATTCTTAATGAAGCCGACGCGAAACCTGTTCTTTACGGGCAAAGGCGGTGTCGGAAAGACGTCCATGGCGTGTGCGGCGGCGGTTCAGTTGGCCGATCGCGGGTTGCGTGTGTTACTGGTTTCAACCGATCCGGCTTCCAACCTTGATGAAGTTCTTCAGACGCCGCTGGCGAATAAGCCGACCGCGGTTGAGTGTGTGCCAGGACTATTCGCGATGAATATCAATCCCGAGGAGTCCGCTCGGGAGTATCGCGAACGAATGGTAGGGCCGTACCGTGGCGTGTTGCCAGACACAGCCGTCGCCAGCATGGAAGAACAGTTTTCCGGTTCGTGTACGTTGGAGATAGCGGCTTTTGACGAGTTCGCAAAGTTGCTTGGCGACAAACAAGCGACAAGTCATTTCGACCACGTAGTATTTGACACGGCACCGACCGGCCACACGCTGCGATTGTTGACGCTGCCGTCTGCATGGTCAGGATTTATGGAAACAAATACATCAGGAACGTCTTGCCTTGGACCGCTTGCCGGCTTGCAGGCACAGCAGGCGATCTATAAGCAAACCGTCAATGCCCTTGGCGATGCGGCGGGAACGACTTTAGTATTGGTTACTCGCCCGGATAAGTCGGCGTTTCGCGAAGCGAACAGAACAAGTGAAGAGCTGCGAAAGCTTGGTGTCAGCAATCAGCATTTGATCGTCAACGGAGTCTTCCAAAGCCAAACGCCCTCCGATCCCGTGGCCGTTGCGATGCAGCAACGGGGTGACCATGCGATCGCTGCTATGCCGGAATCAATCGGCAGGCTTCCCCGGACGACGATTCCGTTGGCGGGCGCTGGATTATTGGGAATCGCATCATTGCGTCAGGTGGGCCAGTTTTCGGCAGAGACAACTGAAGTAGAACACGATGTTCCTGACGCGGATTCTTTTCCTCGCGGGCTTGGTTGTTTGATCGGCGAATTATCGGCCGTTCGTCATGGTGTGATTTTGGCCATGGGCAAAGGAGGCGTTGGTAAAACGACTGTTGCGGCAGCTGTGGCAGTCGCTTTGGCCGAACGTGGATTCGACGTGCATCTATCAACGACCGATCCGGCGGCTCATATTGCTGCGACGATCGCTGCGGATACGATTGCGAGTTTAACGGTGGGCCGAATTGACCCGGCGAAAGAAACGGCTGACTATGCCAGCGAAGTCATGCAAGCGGCTGGACAAGATTTGGATTCCGCAGGAAAGGCACTGCTGGAAGAAGACTTGCGATCGCCCTGTACGGAAGAAATTGCCGTTTTCCGAGCATTCGCGAATGCCGTGGCTGAAGGGGCCAATCGCTTTGTGGTGTTGGACACAGCTCCTACGGGGCACACCATTTTGTTGCTTGATTCGGCTCTGGCATATCACCGGGAAGTGTCTCGTCAATCTCATGAGATTCCTGAATCGGTTGAGAATCTGCTGCCGCGTTTGCGTGATTCCAGTTTTACGCGTGTCTTGATTGTGACTCTGCCGGAAGCTACGCCTGTACACGAAGCCGCGCGGTTGCAGGAAGACCTTCGACGAGCACAGATCGAACCGTTTGCGTGGGTGATTAATCAAAGTCTTGCCACACTTAATGTTACCGATCCGACGCTTCAGCGCCGTCAGCACCACGAATTGCCATTTATTGAGGAAGTTCGTTCTCAGCTTGCTGATCGCGTCGCACTTATTCCCTGGCAGACCGATCCACCGATTGGGATCGATGCGTTGCGACGAATCACGCAGCTAAGCGAATCACCAGCCTGATTCATACATGAACCAACAAAGGAAACGAAAATGGCGAAGAAGAACGTTCTGTTCTTGTGTACTGGGAATTCATGCCGTAGCCAGATGGCTGAAGGTTGGACGCGACATTTCCACGGTGACACGATCGAAGCCTATTCAGCTGGCATCGAAGCTCACGGCATGAATCCCAATGCCATACAGGTCATGAAAGAAGCAGGCGTGGATATCTCGGGGCAATCCTCAAAGCTTGCCAGTTCCCTTGCGGATGTTCCGCTGGATTTGGTGATGACCGTCTGCGGGCACGCTGATGAAAATTGCCCCGCGTTTCTGACGAAGGCGAAGGTCGTTCATGTCGGCTTTGACGACCCGCCAAAGCTTGCAAAAGAAGCAGCCAGCGAAGAAGCGGCGCTGGACTGCTATCGTCGTGTGCGGGATGAGATCCGTGAGTTTGTTGACTCCAGACTTGCCACGCTTTTGTGAGCGTCCGCTGATAATGATCGAACGCTATACGTTGCGCGGTTGAAAATAAGGGGTTCCCTGTTAACCGTCCTCCTCGAGGAGGACGGCGGCGGGTTGCGCCCGACCTTCTCTACGAATCGGGTTAAACTTATCAATCCAGGTTGGGTGCAGGGTAATCAGGGAGACTGTCCGTCGATGGGAAGGGGCCATCCGGATGAATTGCAAGGTTCAGCGTTTTCCTCTGCACTTCTGCGATGAAATTGCGATTGCCGTTATTCTGTCGTCGTGATTGCCCACCATTCAACGGTGCTGATTCAGCGGTGTTGATTCAGCGAGTGACGCTCCGACCGCTGCTGCGAATGTGTTCCAACTGCTCGGTCATGTGTTCCACGATTTCCGGGTGTGCTGCTGCAACGTCGTTGGATTCCGCAAGGTCTGATTGCAGGTCGAACAGCTGATACGGCTTTTCAAAAGGCTTGCCTTTCGGGATCGCTCGTCCACCGGAACCGGTGCCTGCTACAAGTTTCCATTTGCCATCTCGAATCGCGAACATCCCGCTGATCGAATGGTTAATCACCGGAGCATGACGTTTGACGTTTTTTCCCTGAATCATTTCCAGTAACGACAGACTGTCTTCGGCTTCATTCGATGACAGCTTTGCGCCGACAACCTGTGCGCAGGTTGCGTAAATGTCTGTCAGGCAAACGGGTTCGTCGCAACGGGTGCCCGCTTTCACAGTGGCTGGCCACCGGACCAGAAAAGGAACTCGATGACCGGCTTCCCAGACGTCTGACTTGGTGCCACGCAATTGACCATTCGCCATATGGTGTTCGGCTCGATAACCCTGTACGCTGACATCATCGACGTGGTCTTTTTTGTCGGCCTCGTCGTAGCGGTACATGTATGATCCGTTGTCGGAGGTATAGACTACAATCGTGTTGTCTGCTTCGTTGCTGGCATCGATCGCGTTCAGGATTTCTCCCACAGTCCAGTCAACCTGATGGACGAAGTCGCCGTATTCTTTCAACGACGTTTTTCCGCGAAACCGATCGTGTGGCAAAGCTGGCTTATGCGGCCCTGTCAACGGCAGGTACAGAAAATACGGTGCATCCTGCTTCGCCGCTGAGGTAACATAAGAGACGGCTTCATCCTTCAGCTTGTCCAGAACTTCATCAAGCACAAAGTCTTCGGCTCGCGGCCCCTTTCTGACGAAGTGCGGAAACTCCATCGCCTGCTGTTGAATCATCGGCAACATTGTAAATCGATCGTTGCGGACATAAACATACGGAGCCATATCAAGAGACGCCGTCACGCCGAAGTAGGAATCAAATCCGTGATGAATGGGGCTGTCAGTGATTTGGCCTGAAAAATCAATTCCCGGATCTCCATCCCACGCTTTTGTATTGGTGTCCTTCGATTTCAATGGCAGTGCCAATCCCAAATGCCACTTGCCAACAGCGGCTGTGTTGTAGCCGCTTTTTTTCAGCATGTTGGCGACAGTCGGTCTGTCAGGTTCCAGCAACGGTTCGCTGTATCCGCCCAGCACACCTTGTTTCAATCGACTTCGCCAGCAATAACGCCCCGTCAGCAAGCCATAGCGAGTTGGAGTGCAAACTGCTGATGGAGAGTGGCCGTCGGTAAACGTCAGGCCTTCAGTCGCCATACGATTCAGGTTTGGAGTCGGGATCGTTGATTTCTTATTCAATGCCTGAATGTCACCGTAACCCATGTCGTCCGCCAGTATCACGACGATGTTGGGAAGTGAGGCTTGCTCGGCAACGAGTGGACGGCAATCAAGCAAGTGTGCGGCAAATAGAGTCAAAAGAAGGGTGAGACGACAAATGGCTTTTCCAGGCAGCGTGAAGAATAAGTCTCGACTCGCGGCGGTTGGCAATTCAGGAAGTGGACGAAGCATTCGGAAACCTTGATGCTGTGTTAACGTTTGGATTTTTACTGAAATTGATGCGTGCACGGTGCGCCAGTTGGTCGCAGCGACAACGGAGCGGCTCGGCGATTCGGACGTCCCATGTCTTGCCGCCCACCACGCCACCGGGTCAAGGGCGCAGCCCTTGTTGGGAATCAACTGATGAGTACGAAAAAGCCTCGGACAGTTTGGCAGTCCGAGGCTCTGATCACTTTCGATTTACTGTCGTTCAGCAGTGTCGGCTATTTGGCCTTCTTTGGCTCAAACTTCTTGATGCCAGAGATCGCAATGATCTGGCCTTTGTCTTTGTCAAATTCAGCGCCCAGCTGAGCGATGTACAAATCGCCATCGGGACCAAACGCACAGGAAACCGGGCCGTGAAGACCTTCAGAAATGATGTTCACCTTGGCTTCGTCAGCGTCTTTAACAAGGCTGACTCGAGCCAGGCGGCCGGCCTTTACTTCCGTCAGTGCCCAGTTGTTGTCGACAACAACAAGCCCTCGACCATCTGGCAGTTTGGCAAAGCCCATTGGGTCTGTCAGGCCAGGCAGAGTCCATTTCTTGATGACTTTGCCGGTTTCTACATTCCACTGAACAATCAGACCGTCGTCTTTGCCGCCAGCTCCTGAGTACAATGCCAGAATCGATTGCTTGTTCCACGGAATAGTCGCCATCGGCGAATTGATTTCGATGCCCGCTTCGTCAGCAGAAGCAAGACCGGCAAGTTTCTTAGTGGCTACATCTACGGCAAGAACCCATGTCTTTGTATCAGCTCCCTGACCAGCGACGTAGATTGTGCTGCCGTCTTCAGACAGGCTAAGACCCGTCAGATTGCCTTCACCCTTGTCTTTGGGATCGTCTGATGTTGGTCCGACAGCATTGGTTGCCTTGCCGTCTGCTGCAGTGCCCGGACCGGTGAAGAACAGAATGTTTTCTTCGCCGTCTGCCAGGCCGGCATTAGCAACGGCCAAAGTTTTGTCGTCTACCCAAACGGATGAAAGAGGTCCCAGCTTGAATCTCTTGGCACCGGTTTCGGCGTCGACTTTCCAATATTCCGTTGTGAAGCCGGTGATGTATTTTTCGGCTTTGCCATCTTTCACTAAAAGTACCTGACCGTTGGCCGAATCGCAGACGGTGAGTACTCCAGCAGGGCTGAAGCTCACTGAAGACGGATTGCTGAGACCATCCAGTACAAGGCGAGCCTTATACATTTTGCCCTTCAGGCCAAGATCCAGATCTTCAGCCATTCCTGGTGCTGCAATTGCCAATAAAAGCAGGCCAGCTGCAAGTTTTCGAACGTTCATTCTTATCCTCTCTAAAGAGTTCTTGATTGATGTGTCTTGCCCAAAACGTGAGCAGAATACAGATTCCAGCCATTTCCTGGTGACTTTGCAAGCCGCGAAGTCGAATGACGTTCGCCATTCGGGTACATAACGCCGAATGAACGAATTCGATAAGATCTGTTAACACCAAAGTGCGTTGATGACGCTGCGGAAACTTCACACTTCCACTTCAAACGCGGTTTTGAGTGTCAAAGCATGAAATACGCGATCACACCCTGAAATGTCGCAACGGCCGGGGCCTTGCCCTTAAGTCGCGATGAAGTTTGAAGCACAGCTGTGTCGCGTCGGCAACGTTGATTCAACGTCAGCGGGTTTGATGCAATAATTCGAATTCCTCAACGCAGGTATTTTATTAACGTCTGGTTCATAGGAACTTTACTGTGCCCAAGTCTTTCACTTTGCTGAATGTCGATAGAGCGATCCACGATACGGAAACCATTATTGACGCCCCGTCAACCGGGATTGGTCGGTCTGACGGCGACTGGAGCGTCCGCATGCAACGGCTGTGCGGCGGCCTGTCGGATGGCGTGGATGTGATCTGGCTGGATAATGGCTGCACAAAGCTGGCGATTTTGCCGACTCGCGGAATGGGTGTTTGGAAAGGTTCTGTGGCTGGAGTTCCGCTGGAATGGAAGTCGCCCGTTGAACGCCCCGTTAACCCGGCTTTCGTCGATCAGATGCGTCGAGGAGGAATTGGCTGGCTGGACGGATTCAACGAGCTGATTTGCCGCTGCGGCCTGTCTTGGCATGGAGCCCCGGGCACAGACGTGATTAAAGATGCGGCCGGAAACGTAGTGTCCGAACAGTTTCTGCCGCTGCATGGCCGAATTGCGAATCTGGCCGCTCACGAAGTGAAAGTGTACATTTCTGAGGGCGGTGAAATTCGCATTGTCGGCACCATCGACGAATGCAGTATGTTCGGCGGTCGGTTGCGACTGACGTCCACATTAACAACGTACATTGGCAGCAGTTCGTTTGAAATCAGCGACGCCGTGCAGAATCTGGGTTCGTCAGCAGCGGAAGTTGAAATGTTGTACCACTGTAATTTCGGCAGACCGTTTTTGGGCGAAGGCAGCACGTTTCATATTGCCGCAGAAGAAATAGCGCCTCGCGACGCGCGAGCCAGCGAAGACGTTGCCACATGGGAAACCTATGCCGGGCCGGTTTCCGGATACGCAGAACAGTGCTATCTGGCAAAACCCATCGCTGGCGAAGATGGACGTTCAACAGCTGTTCTGAAAAGTGCGGACGCATCAATGGCCGTCGCTATTCGCTTCGACACAGCACAGCTACCCTGGTTTACGTTGTGGAAGAACACTCAAGCGGAAGAAGATGGCTATTGCACCGGACTTGAACCCGGCAGCAGCTTTCCGAATCTTCGAATGTTTGAACGCGAACAGGGGCGAGTCATCAGTCTGGGATCTAAACAGGAAGTGAAGTTCGAATTTTCTGTGTCCGTTGCTCTGGCTGAAGACGACGTCGCCTCGCTGGTGGCTGAAGTTGACGAAATACAGGGTGGCACCGTTCCAGTTGTCCATGCACAACCCAAAGGGGAATGGAGCGCAAGCTAGTTTTGCGTCTCGAAAGTTCCATCGTCTAACCCGTGGTTGAAAGGCCGACGTTTCGTTGTTTGTGGCGTGTTCGCCACAGGCTAAACTGAACAGGGCTTGATGCTGAATAGCTCAACAGCTGAACAGGCAAACAGCCGTGCCAGCACGAACTAGCACAACATAGCTCAGCCGCCTTTCCCGTTGAGGCCCGTCAGTTGAAAACTCATCCGCCGGGCAGATTCACTTACCCGCAGATGTCAGCGACACCGACCGCGTCCACAGAATGCGGGTTCGTTACGAAGAAGATTCATGGCCAATACAAACGAGATTTTGAAAACCTATTTCGGCTACGACACGTTTCGTGGTCCGCAACAGCAGATCATTGAACACGTGCTGGCAGATAAGCACGCTCTGGTGATTATGCCAACCGGAATGGGCAAATCGCTGTGTTTTCAGATTCCAGCTTTGGCAATTGACGAAGACAGTTCTAAGTCTGCTGAGAAACCGCCCATCACGTTGGTGTTGTCACCATTGATTGCCTTGATGAAAGATCAGGTTGATTCGCTGCAGAAACGCGGAATCAAGGCGACGTTTATCAATTCTTCTCTGGGAAAACAGGAGCGACTTTCACGGTACAAGGCAATCGCTGAAGGTCGATATGCTTTGCTGTATGTGACTCCGGAACGCTTTCGCAAGCAGGAATTTCTGGACGTGCTTGCTCACCGCGACGTGCGTCTGCTGGCGGTCGATGAAGCTCATTGTATCAGCGAATGGGGCCACGACTTTCGCCCCGACTATACTCGGCTGGCCGAACTGCGAGCCATCATGGGCAATCCAACCACGATTGCGCTAACCGCAACGGCGACTCCCGAAGTACAGGTTGATATCGTCAAGCAGCTTGGATTACAGCCTGACGATGTCACCATGTTCCACGAAGGCATCGATCGACCGAACCTCGACTTGCGAGTTATTGATGTGTGGGATAGCGATGAAAAACTCGATTCCATTCACGCCGTTGTTGAAGAGTGGATCACGCCGGAATCCACAGGTAGTGGCATCGTTTACTTTACGCTGATTCGTACTCTGGAAGAATTCAGCGAGAACCTGCGCAAAGAAGGCGTTTCACATGTTTGCTATCATGGAGATCTGGATCGTCGCACGCGAAAAGCCATTCAGGATGACTTCATGAAAGGTCGTAACCGCATTGTGCTGGCCACGAATGCCTTTGGGATGGGGGTCGACAAAGAAGACATTCGCTTTGTGATTCATGCCGATGTGCCAGGTTCGATGGAATCGTATTATCAGGAAATTGGCCGAGCCGGACGCGACGGAGAACCGTCTGAATGCGTGCTGTTGTACGACCAGCGAGATTTGAATACTCAGATGGAGTTTCTGCGCTGGAGCAATCCTGACGCCGACTTCTACCATCGAGTTTACGGTCACCTGGTGAACGACGCTGAACAGATTCAGGCTTTTGGCATCGACTGGTTGCGAGAACGCCTATGCGATCGACAACGGCACGATCGCCGTGTTGAGACGACACTGGCCATGTTTCAACGATACGGTGTGATCGAAGACGAAGTTGATCTTAGCAGCGTCAAAGTGCTGGGGCCCATGCCGGAAAAGCTGGCCGATGAAGAACTGCGTGCCGCCAAGCTTTTGCGAGATCAAAAAAAACTTTATGCATTGGTGCAGTACGTCCAGGCAACAGACGATCGCAAAAAGTTCATTCACGAATACTTCGGCCTGCAGGTTCCTGAATGAGCGTATTCCCTACGTCGGGTTTTGTTTGGTGTGTTCGTTGTAATCGGTACTTTCATTAAGGTTTGCCCGACCGGGGCGCTGATTTGCTGATTCATTTCTGATTCACGTGATGACGTCCTTCAACCAGTTGAATTCGAACCAAACTTGCGGCGTTAGGTCAGCAAACTTGGGAGTCTTCCCGGCGGGAAGATCGCAACTGGATAACAGAAGAAGGGCCATCGATGTTTCAGGACGGTTGGGAAGAAACCATTACCGCGAATACGGTTTTGCGCGCGGCAGATGCAGGAGAAGGCTGTTTACTACAGATTCACCCTCTGGCTGTCAGCGGCAATCTGATTGAACTGGTTCAGGCGGAAACGACGATCGGGCGTGAAGTGACATGCGGCCTGTGTCTTCCGGATTCGTCCGTCTCACGCAGACATGCGTTGATCGAGCGAATTGACGATCAGTATCAGATTACGGATCTGGGCAGTACAAACGGTATCTGCGTTAACGAATGCCGCCTGCAGTCAGCCGTGCTTAGCCCTGGAGATCGTATCCAGATTGGCGGCTTCATCTTTAAGTTTCTGTCTACAAATCATATCGAAACGCAATACCACGAAGCCGTCTATTCAATGATGACTCGTGACGGACTGACGGGCACACTTAACAAGCGTTCGTTTCTGGACATCATCGGGCGCGAGTTCCATCGTGCCGTTCATCGTCATGTACCGCTGTCTCTAATTCTGTTTGACATCGACCACTTTAAGTCGGTTAACGATACTCATGGTCATCTGGCGGGTGACGAAGTTCTGCAGGAAATAGGTCATCGAATCGGTGGCTGTGTGGCCGAACACGATGTATTCGCGCGATACGGCGGCGAAGAGTTCGCCATACTGCTGGCAGGAGTACCACTTGCCGAAGCCTGTTTGCTTGCGGAAACCTGTCGCAGTGAGGTTGAGCGCAAGGCGTTTACAACGTGTTGTGGCGAACTGCCGATCACCATCAGTGTTGGTGTGGCCGACATGACACAATTGCCGCAACACGACGCTGCTTCTCAGTTGGTGCAGGCCGCTGACATGAAGTTATACGAAGCCAAGCACGGCGGGCGAAATCGTGTCTGCAGTTAAACCACCTGCCGATGATCTTGATCTGGTCGCCATGTTGTTTGAAGGTGGCCGACAGGCAGCCGTACCTTCGGATGCGGTTTTAGACGTGTTGCTGGAATCGATAAAATCCGGTCGTAGCGTGAGCGATGTTATCGACGATCACGAAGTTTTGTCGCGCAGTCAGCGCGAATCGATTCATCGTTTCGTTACGGAAAAGTCGCAATCTGTCGGTTCTCAATTGAATACGCTGGGGCCGAAAAGTCAGGCAAGGTCGGTTGGCGGTCGATCTGCGGCATCGCATTCCCGGCCCGCCAATGCACAGCAGACCTCAAGCCGCCAGTCCGGCAGAGACTACTCAGGCAAACTACCCACCGGTTCCGATCGCTACGCTGCCGAACAGGAAATTGGACGTGGTGGTTGGGGAGTCGTTGTGCGAGCAATAGACCGGCAACTTGATCGTCATGTTGCCGTCAAGAAGCTAACACAGGCCACAAACGCCGATCCGGAACTTGCTCGCCGTTTTTTACACGAAGCCGGAATAACGGGGCAACTGCAGCATCCTGGTATCGTTCCGGTGTACGAACGAGGCATCTGCCCGCGCGACAATCAGCCTTTCTATGCAATGAAGCTATTGGATGGCGTCACCCTGCGAGACGTTATTCGCGACTATCATGCGTTGCCGGAAGGTGTCGGCAAACGCACTCAGTTTTTATCGCTGCTGAATTCGTTTGTTGATGTGTGCCACGCAATCGCGTATGCCCATAGCAAGAACATCATCCACAGAGACATTAAGCCGTCCAACGTGGTGATCGGAGAATTCGGCGAAACAGTTGTTGTCGACTGGGGCCTTGCGAAGCAGATTGATATTGCTTCCAGGGAACCTGCGGGAAGCGAAGCGACGGTCCGCGGCGGCACGCCGATGATTCAGGTTGCGAATTCAGCCCCAGCTGGATTGTTTGACCCTGTTGCAACGCAAAATGGTTCCGTGATCGGGACGCCTGCGTTTATGGCGCCGGAACAGGCCAGAGGTGCAACTCACGAACTCGACCGTCGCAGCGACACGTATGCTCTTGGAGTAATTCTGTACGTAATCCTGACCGGTCGTCCGCCGTTTCATGGCGACGATGTTCAAACGACTCTGAACCAGGTGGTCAGAGGAAAGTTCGACCATCCGAGATCCATTGATCGAAAATTACCATCTGCCCTGGCGTCAATTTGCGTGAAGGCAATTTCACTTGCTCCGGAAGATCGATATCAAACAGCGTCCGAACTGGCCGATGATGTTTCACGGTACCTTGCCAATGAAGCCGTAGCCGCTCACAAGGACTCTGTACTGGAACGCGTGGCAAGATTCTGTCGTCGTCGACCTGCGACCGTCGTGGGTGCATTGGTTTCGACGATTGTTATCACCGTTGCCAGTTTGACCACAACCGCAATTGTCAGAAAGGCTCATCAGCAGGAACGCCTGGCCCGGGAAGCTGCCACTACTGCTCATGCAAACGAAGTGCTGGCTCGAAAGGAAGAAAGTCTGGCAAAAGTACAGGCACTGGATCGCCTGGAAGACGCGCGCACCGCAGCAGATGCGTGGTTGATCGGACTCAGCGGCACATTGGATCGCTTTCCTGGCCTGCATGCCGTAAGGCAGGATTTGCTTGTTCGTGCAAAACAGCAGTATCAGCAGTTGTATGAATCCAGTGCTGACGATCCCGGGTTAAAGCTGGAAACCGCACGCAGCCTGTTGAGACTCGGTGACGTGTATCTGCTGACGAACGAAGACACGAACGCCCGCAACGCTTTTGAGAAAGCTGCTGACGCTTTCGAAAGCCTAAGCGTGTCCGCGAGTGGTATTCAGGTGGCCCATCTGGTGATTCTGCAACGTGAACAACTGAATGCAGAAATTGGTCTTGCCCTGTGTGCGATTCGTGATGGAAGCTTCAACGCCGACTACGCTACGAAGTTGCTGCAGGCCGTGAATTCAATGAGAGACTTCACGGCTAACGATTCAAGCGACGAGTTTCGAAACACGATTGCCAGAGGATTTCTGGTGGTTGGTCGAGGCTATCAGGACATCGGCCAAAATTCGGATGCGGTTGCCAGCCTTGAGTCCGCTTTGGATTGGGCAGAGCACATTTCAACACATCATGCGGATTCACGCACGGAGTTATTGCTGGGAACGGTGCGTGAAGATCTTTCCGCGGCCTATGTCACAATCGGCCAGCATTCGAAGGCGGCTCGGGTGCTGCAACGTCACGCAGATGCAATAACCGTTCGGCTGGAAACGAATCCCAATCGCCCGGACCTGCTGGAAACTCGCGCCATTGCCAGAATGCATTGGGCGGACGAAGAACGGCAATTGGGAGATGACTGGGCAGCCGAAGAAGGCTATCGCATGGCCGTTGCTGATCTGTCTCAATCCCGCCAGATACTGTTTGGCGAATACAATTTCAGTGAAAACCTTGCGATTGCTCAGGCAAATCTCGGGCAAATGGCGTTGAAAGTGAACCGACTGGCTGAAGCTGAAAGTATGCTGAGAAACGCCGTAACGGAACTGACCGGTTTATTGCAGGAAGGTCAGGGAGATCGCCAAACTGCCACTCGGCTGGCGTCCTGCAATGTTTCACTGGGGCACGTACTTGTTATGATTGGTGACGCTGCAGCGGAAGATCAGATTCGCCGCTCGCTTGATATTTTCAAATACCTTGAGCAGGAATCTGCAGCCAGTACTGCGGACCACCTGGCACACGGACATGCTCTTGTAAACCTTGGGCACTGCATGATGAGCAAAGCCGATAAAGCCGCCAGCGTTCAGTGTTTTGCCGAAGCCCATGCTCATCTTATGGCACGCATGGAAGACAATTCACCGCCGCAGTTTCGACATGCAATTGCAATGACTCAGTTTGAACTCAGTCAGGCGTTGATTGCCGTTGGAGACCTTGACGCTTCCGTCGAACATTACAACGCCGCTGTTGCTGAGCTGACGAAGCTTTCTCAGGCTGAGTCGGTAGCAAGCAGCAGTCGAAGTGATTCGGCCACGAGTTCTTTAATTCAATGTCTGCTGGAATGCGATGAAAGTCATCGCGATGTGAAACGAGCGGCCGACACGCTTAGCCGTATTGACGTATCATCTGTTTCCTCACCCGACCTTCATTGCACGGCAGCGATCGCTGCTTACTTCAATGGAGAAGGCACAGCCGCTCAAAGTATCAGAACAGCGATGGCCAATCGGCGATTTCCAAACGGCGTGGACGATGCAGTGCTGGGCTGCATCCTGGCAAACGGGGATTCCGCCGATGTTGCTCAGGCTGAACTACAGCTGGAAAGAGCCCGGAATATTCATCTGACTTGCTCTGGAAATCGACGTTTGTGCTGGTGGGTTGCCGAATTGGAACGGTTGCTAAAACCGAATGGTCTGACGGCTGATCAGTTAATTAAGAGCGAATAATTAAACGCTCAGGGAGGTGGAAAACCCCCATATGGGAGGACTTACTCCGTTTTTTTGCTCAGCCAGGCGAAATTGCCGACGATCAAAAGACGGTGCACCTTCGTGAAAGAGTGGTGCGGGCCCCACTGTTATTCATAAGAAAATAAGAATCCGGATCTCACGGAAGTGATCCATGATCCGGCAGTTCACGGAGGATTGAATCGATGCGCCATCGATTAAGGTTGCCGCGCGCCGGTATTGTCGCATTGCTGATGGGGATTGCCGGCACCACGGCTGCTCAGTCGGATCATATTGAGTACCCCGCGGAGCAGCAGATTCAGCAGGTGCAGTTTGGCCAGCCAGCTCCCATGGCCCCCATTGATCGGCGTCCTCAACAAGCCGAGGATCCGGCTGATCGCAAATATAAGCTGACCGCGCCAGAAGACCTGTTCGGTACAGTCAATCAAGTAGACCGATTGTCTGAAAGTCGCCGCAGACTGGCTCATAGTCCCGCTGCTGATGCTGTTTTTGGGGCCGAATCCAAAGGACGCGTTTCCAACGACGTGGGCGACCTGTTACGCAAGGCGATTTCATCACACGGCATTTCAACTCAGGAACGCACGCCGATCGTCACTGACACTCGAGTTCGCGGACAGAAAGCCGGTCAGGTTCTGGCATCGGGATCGTACTGGACGCCCGTTCGTTCTGACCTGGACACCATGATGAACAAGATCGACTCGCGACTGATCGACGATATCATTCTGATCAAGGGGCCATACAGCACTCGCTACGGCCCCGGCTTTCGATTTGTCGATTTCGATCTGATCCAAACGCCTCGCTATGAAAACTATGAGTCACACGGTGCCGCCAGCTTTGACTACGATTCTAATGGTAAGCAATCGTATGGCCGCCAATCGCTGTGGGGCGGTGCTGATGATTGGGGCTACCGAGTCAGCTATGGACACCGAACCGGAACTGACTACGAAACAGGTGCCGGTACGAAGATTCCGTCCAGTTATAAGTCTCGCGATCTGTTTGTCGCCTTTGGCGTGGACCTCTGTCCTCACAAGAGTCTGGAATTCAATTACCTGAGACTCGACCAGACAGATCTTGAATTTCCGGGTCTGGTCTACGACATCAACTATCTGGTCACGGATGGATACGAAGTCAAGTACAAGGATACGGCTCCTGCAATCGGAGATCAGGTTGATGCCGAAGTGTGGTACAACGCAACTCGCTTTGAAGGCGACACTTTGAAATCCGGCAAGGCGTATCAAATCCCTTCTCTGTCGCAAACGTTGTATTCACTGTCGGGCAACGATGGTTTTGCCGTGACGGACGCTGAAGGCAGTTCTATGGGGTTTCGGTGGGAGACCACTTTTGGCCTCACCGGAGAAGTGCAGAATTCTTTCGGTATCGACCTGACTCACGTTCGTCAGGAACTGAACGACATTGAACCACTTCTGGATATCGATTATCCGGGAGACTACAACTTTCCCATTCCCCCATCGTACTCTTCTGACGTGGGCTTTTACTGGGAGGAACTCGCACCAGTGACTGACACACTGACACACTGACGCTTAGTGCCGGTGCCCGGTTTGATGTAATTTCGGCGACTGCTGACAGTTATGTTGACGGTGTGCCAGGAAGTGTGGAAGACTATTTTGAAGTTGATTCGCTTGATCGCGACTTCTATCTGTGGTCCCTGTTCCTGTCCGCTGAACAAAAACTTAACAACAACTGGACGATGACTTTGGGAGCCGGTCATGGTCAGCGTCCTCCCACGCTGACGGAGCTCTACGCGATGTCATCGTTTATCGGCAGTCTGCAACGAGGGCTGACGGCTCTTAACGGAGATCCGTTACTAAAAGAAGAGCGGCTGACTCAGATCGACTTTGGCTTGCAGGGCAACTTCGACAAAGCGCGGTTTGGTGCTCATTCGTATTTCTCGTGGATCGACGACATGATCACCTACGACAGTCTTTCTCCATCAGGCGGAGCCGGTGGCGTTGGGGGCTTTCCCGTGTCGGCTCAATTCGTCAACACAGATCACGCGATTCTTGCCGGCTTCGAAACCTATGGCGAAGTGGATCTACTGCCGTGTCTGACTTCTTTTGGCACGATTAGTTATATCGAAGGACGAGACCTGGGGCGCAACAAATCGTCACGATTCGGCGGCAGCGGCGATGATCGCAGCGGGATTACTGATCGAAGTCATGAATCGCTGCCGGGCATCACGCCTTTGGAATCGCGTTTGGGGCTTCGACTGCACGATCCTACTCCGAAACAAACGTGGGGCCTGGAATTAGCGGCCAGAATTGTTGATCGTCAGAATCGAGTGGCGACGTCGTTGGAGGAAATTCAAACACCAGGGTTCACAACCTACGACATGCGATTCTTCAAACGTCATGGTCCCTGGTTGTTCACTGCTGGTATCGAAAACATCACCAATAAATATTATCGAGAACACCTCGACTATCGCAGCGGTCGAGGCGTGTTTAGGCCCGGTGTGAATTTCTACTCGGGTGTCGAACTGACTTATTGATTTGCATCGCGTTGCTTGTGAGAAGTATTAAGAGCCCGGTGTTTCAAGAGTCAATCGCTCATTGAGCAGGTCCGGCTATGGCAATGGTTTCAAGTCTTGGTCCGGGACAAGTTCGACTTCCCATATTACGGGTTGCGAAGCTCCGCCGACGATTGATAAGCTCGTAAGTCCTGTGATAGGAGGTTTCATTTGGTAGCCGCCACCGGGCAGCATCGTAATCTTTGTGCCTTTGATGGCGGCTCCATCAACGTGGCCGGTGTATTCGATCGGTTCCAGACTGTTGAAGTGGAATTTTCCTTTGGCGTCACTTGTTGTGCGGATATTCTGTTTGAATGACGCTGCTTCGAAATCTCGCGGGTAGACTCGGATTGCTGCGTTGGGCACCGGACGGCCCGTTGCCGCATCGATCAAAATGCCACTGGCCGACACCGCGGGCTGCAGCGATAACTCATAAACTCCGTCGCGTTTGCTGAGTTCACTTAGTTCTGCCGAAAAGCCGATATGCCTGGGCACGTTAGACACGGACACTCGACCGGTGATGGTCAGTGGACCGACGCTGTCTTCCGGCATCGCGCTGGCAAAGCGAGCGATGCCGTTTGAGTTTGTGAAAGTAATCAGCGAGAAGCTGCTGGTACCTGTGATTCCTTCGCATTTCATACTGATGGTGAATTCGACATCGGCGGTTGTGATTGGGTTTCCATCTTGCCCCTGCAATCGGATCGTAACCGGTTTGCCAGCCTGCAGTTGCAGATCCAGTTGCTTGACCGGATGAGCCCCGTCGATGGTGAATGGTTCGCTGACAGCCCACTGCAGACTGTCCGCATTGGTCATTCGTGCGAACACAACGTAAGTGCCGCCAAACGGTAGAGAACGAAAGAACTTTGAACCGCCGGATTGGGAAGATGGATTCAAAGATTTAGCGTCGCCATTCCAGCTTTCCAGCCACGAAACGCTGGCCGGATACGCGTTGATGAACCCACCTGCCGCTGGCTGTCCATCCACGCCGATCAGCTGTCCATGCACGGCACCGGCTGGTTCGGCGGGAATGTCAATTACCTGAGCTCCGCTACCGGCTTCGATGTTGACGGACTGCCCTTTCAGTTCGACGAAATACCCAACCATGCCGTGAGCTTCATAACGCAGCGGTACACCCACCGGAACGCTGAGCTTGATCTGGTTGTCAACGAATGGCTCGTCCGTGCCCGGTTGAATCAATCCCGGTTCTGCGCCGTGCCATGACACTCGCAGAAACCCGCGAGCCGCTGCCGTTTTGTTGACACCCGTCAATCGCAGAACAACATCCCTCATCGGCACATTGGCGATATCCGATTGCGGCATTGGCTGAGGTGCGGCAATCTGAAGTTCAACGTCGTCCATTGAGTCCGTGACGGTTATCCGTTGTCGTGATTCGCTGCCCGGCAGGTCGAATTCGATAACCCCGCGAACAATATCGTTGATGACAAATCGGCCCTCCGCATCAACTGTCGTCGATAGAATACTTGCCGTCCGTGTTTCTTCGCCACCGAGCGGATTTCTGTAACGAAGCGTGAACTTATCCGGCGAACTTCTGTCCTTCTGCAGTTGAGTCAGATTGCCGGTGATTCTTCCCGATACGGTGATCGGTTTGTGCAGCCGAATTTCACGTTCCGGAATGCCAGCTTCCAGATTGCTGATGCCAAACGTGCCGTAACCTTCCGCCGAAATGGCGACAGTATATTTCATGTCGTCTCGCATTTGGTCGACACTCATGATGCCGTCGGAGTCTGATTCGCTCAGGATGACCCATTCTTTACGAGGACGGTCACGTGGATCAGTCGACCACATGCTCTGACTGTTGTTCGATGACTTGGTTTCGCGAAACTGCTCAACACACACCGCACCTCGGACAAGTTCCCCCGTTCCATCATCAACGACTTTCAGTATCGTTGGCCGAGCTTTTTTGAGTGTCAACAGTGTGGGAGCATCCGGCTGCACATGGACTTCAAAGCTTTCGTGCTGATAGCCAGCTGCTCGAACTCGCAGGCTGTACAGCAACTCACCACAGTTAGTCAGCTGAACTGCGCCGTCCGCATCGGCAACTTCCTGCAAGCTGTTCGCGCCGGTGGATGAACCGTCGAGTTTCACCAGCGCCCCGCCCGTCAACGCGGCGCCGGGAATTGGCTGGCCGTCTTCGTTCTGCACAACGACTTTGGCATCAAAACCTTTCGTCAGCGTGATTTCGATGGCCGCCGCATCGGCCGCTTCATAGATCGTCCGCGGTGCCGTAGCAAACGCCGCATACCCCGGCGCTGATCCACCAATCACAAATTCGGATTGCGGCAACTTGACTGATGTTTCGTAAACCGGCACACCTTCATCAATCCCCGAAGTGACGGTTCCTGAGGACGAATACGATGACGTCGAATTCCTGCGAGTATGATACGTCGAACGCAGCAGAAGTCCTTTCGGCACAGGTTCGCCGTCGTTTGTGCGGACGATGATCTTGACTTCAAACATCGTCTTCGGGGCTTCGACAGCGTCGACGTTGGAGTCAGTTTCTTCAGTCGCCGCTGCACCGTTCGCAGTGCCGGATTTCACAAACACGCCGGATTGTTCTGCCTGCAGGCGAGCCAGCGTTTCGACTCGTTCTGCCGGAGTCATCAGTTCGGCAACTTTCTGCACAGCGAAGTCGGTTCCCCTTTGCAATGCGAAGCCCGTTCCAATCAACGCCAAAAACGCCACGGCTAATCCGGCTTTCGTAAACCGAGGCGCGGATTTGCGATTCGGATCGGCCAGCCGAGTGACTCGATCACGCACAGAACCCGAATGAGTTTCATCGGCCAGCGACATTGTCAACGCCAGCGAAGTCTGCATGGCCGGCGGGCGTTCGATTGCCGCTGAAGCCTGGGTGGCGTTGTGTTGCCAATCGCCGGATGCGACGTTCAGCAGCATGCGAGCGAATTCGATGGACTGACCTGTCACCTTCGCAGCCATCGCATCGCAACAGGCTTCGCGTTCAATGCGCACCTGACGACTAATCCACCACACGGCAGGGTTAAAAAACAGAGCCGATTCAATCAGCATCTGCATCAGGTTGACGATGGCATCAAAGCGGCGGACATGAGCCAGTTCGTGCGCCAAAATTAACTGCCAGTGTTCCGGTGGAATTCCGGTCATCATGGCCGGCGGAATCAGTATCACGGGCTTAAAAAAGCCCAACACCGCGGGATGCGTCGTGTTGGCGTTCATGACCAGCGTCACCAGCCGACGCAGTTGCATGCGTTCGCAAAGGTGATTGGCCATCGCCTGCAAGTCGGTCAGATCAACGCCATCGCCCACTTCGGAAGCTCGTTGCAGCTGACGCAAACCCAGCAACGCATTCAGAGTTCTCAGCACCATCAACCCCACGCCGATCATCCAGACCATCAACAACCAGCGACTGATCTCCTGCCACTGCAAGGCCGCGACACTCGGCACTGAGCCTTGCATGCCGACTGCCGTTTCAGTTCCCTGGCCATCTTTCGAAGGTGTTGGTGTGCTGACAATCGCTTTCGAATTTGATGACGGCGGCAAAGACGTCGTGGCACGTTCTGCAACGACTGATTCTGATTGGCTATTGACCTGTGATACGCCGGTCTGAGTTTCTTCAGGTTGCGACAGTTCGGCGACCGGCTGCGATCGAAGGCGATGAACGCTGGACGCGGCCGCAAACGTGCCCACAACCGTCAGCAGCAAACCGCTGAGCGCGATGGCATAGCGCAGGTTGCTGTGCTTCACAGACAACTGCCGCAGTGCCAGCCAAACCAACAGCCCGACAACCGAACTGATCCACAGCGAATGCAGCAGGGCTTCCACCACAATTTGAGAATGATCTGTCAGCCAATGAACAATGCGAGACATCGGTTGCTCCGAAACTTTTTTATGTAGCACAGCGGTCTCCGCTGTGATTCGCTGCGACAACTCTCAGTGGGGACCACTGAGCTACAATCCATCACCAACGCTCTACGACTTTTTCTTCCGAGGCTTTCCTCGAGCTTCCACTTCATCCAGCAGGCTGCGAAGTTCGCTGATTTCGTCCGGGTCGACTTTGTCTTCATGCAGAAGATGTTGCAACGCCGCCTTGCGACTACCGCCAAACAGCTTCGTCACCAGACCCTGCAGCATAGGCACCACCACTTTCTCGCGACTGACCACGGCTTCAAAAATATTGGCCAGGCCATCGCGGCCATTCACGGCCAGCAGGCCCTTCTTTTGCATCACCTGCATCACAGACAACACCGACGTGTAGGCTCGATCTTTGCCGTCGGTCAATCGTTCCATGACCTGCCGCACCGTGCCCGGCCCGTGTTCCCAGATAACGCCCAGAATCTGCATTTCAAATTCGGCCGGCTGACCACTATCGCCCGCCGCCACCGTCGATTTCTTTGTCATGTCGTCCCTCCTGTTCTCAACGTACTGTATCGACAGTATCTACTGTGTCAACAGTAAGTGAGTCAGGAAATCTTACAACAGGCGGGAAATGCATCTGAAAGACGGCGTCGCTGACAAGTAAAGGGCGCTGGCGGAACAGGCAATGGAAACGGAATTCCGGCAGCCATTCGCGTGCCAGACAAGCAGGCGAAGGTGCGGGGATGTTGCGTTTCGGGGGAGGGGATATTCACAATCGCCATCTGTGCGGTTTGGAGGCAGCAGCAGTGGTCGAATTCATTCAGGGCGGTGGTCTCTATTCTGTTTTCACAACGGCAAGTTCCAACAGTTGCTTCAACCGCGTTGGATCTGTTGTTGTGACTTTTGCGACAAAGCCTTTCTTGTGTGCAAATCGGACTTCGTCGAGTGATTCGATTTGCGAAAAGTTCAATCGCTGGCTGTCGTCGTATCGCGTCAATCCGTAGCCGTCACCTCGCCGATCTGGATAGACCAGCGCCTGAATCTCGCTTGCTTTTCCTTCGCTTTCGATGAATGCGTAGATCCCAAACGAAGGGTCATTGGAAATTGTATCGCTGTGCGCCAGAAACAATGCGCCAATCGGTTCACCGTCTGTTTCAATCGTCCAGTATTGACCGTGCTGTTTTAGGTAGTCCAGCCGTTCACGTAGCGTCCGCAGGTAGTTGACGATATCTTCGCCCACCATGCACATGACCTGGTAAATCGGGCTTTCGGGACCAATTTCTTGGTGGCTTGCAAAGCGGTTAAGCATCGTCATATCGACAGGCGAATTGAGTGCTCCCAACGCCGATCGAGGAATCTCCATTAACCGAGCCGCTTCGTTTGGTCCCAGCGTATCGAGCCATTCGGCCGGACGAAGCCATGGGCAGAATGCCAACGCGTCTTCGTAAAGACCGATACTTTGCAGCACAAGTGATAGCGCACACAGTGGCGGAGCATCGCGAGGGAACTGATGATGGTCAAAATTGTTCAGGTCGGCATCATGAATATCGCCAACATCGACGACGCAGATTGATGGATCCGCCAAATCCTCATCCGTTGGTTCACGTCGCTGAATCGGCACCCCGTGTAAATGTGCCAACAAGCAACAGGCCAGAAAATCGTCTTTGTGGGCTCCGCCCGGATGAGTCACTATCAGCTGAATGTTCATGAAGCCGCGGTATTCGAATTTCGGATCAAGGTAAAATCAATCTGCCCACCCGCAACATACACGCAAGACGCCTGAATGGAACGCGCAAGACGGCGAAGAAAATCAGAAAGCCCCGACGCGGATTGTCGTTTTCCAGCCTTGCCCACCGATATTCAAGAATCAACAATCTGCGATTGGCGACAACCCGTCAACGCACCCGTCACCGTCGCCATTCTGGAATTGCGTGGATATGTCGCGACAGTTGTGGCAAACTACACGGCTGGCTCACGTTTGTCCCTGGCCACTCAACGCACTTTGTTTGGCGATGACCACCGGGGCAAATTAATCAAATCGCTTTGCCAAAGAAAACATGAATCAATCACAGCCTGCAAATCCGCTACATGGCGTCACGCTAAAAGCAATCCTTGAGTACCTGATTGCTGAGTATGGTTGGGAGAAGTTGGGTGAGCGCATCAACATCAAATGTTTTAACGACCAGCCCAGCATCAACAGCAGTTTGAAGTTTCTTCGAAAAACACCCTGGGCTCGCGAAAAAGTTGAGACGCTATATGTGTACTCAATCAGTTACGACCAGCGACATGGTAAGAGCAAAGCAGTTGCCGACGAGAAACAGGTTGAAACGGAAAGTGTTTGGGACAAAGCACGCCGGAAGCAATGAGGCTGGTCTAAGGAACGCCCGCTTGAACGCATAGCGGGCAGGTGCCGAGCAGGGATTTTTCTCCGCAGCGTCTTCTATTGCTTTTCACGCGATTTGGGCGACGAACAAGTAAGGCCGCCGCGACCATAATTTCGCCGTCGTATATTTGACGATATCATGTTGCCGCAAGAATGGTTATTTTTGCTAGAACTCATTTCAAAACTGATGGTGATCTGTAGGGCCGGTTCCTACCGGCCACATTCGCAGCGGTTTATCCAGTGGGAACCGGACCTACAGGAAACAAAGCCCGGTTTTGAAACTGCCTCTAACAACCTGTGGAATGTCGCTACTTAGCAAATAGGTAATATCAGCAACAGAAAACCTTCGACATGAATTCATTCCTCTCACGATCAACTCAGCTGATCGTCGTTACCTTTGCGTTTGCCACAACCGCCGCGATGGCTCAGCAGGCTCCGTACGATACGTTTCCCGCAGCGGAAGCTCCGTACCATCGCGTTCGATACGAAGCATCCGAGCTACCCGGCGAGCTGATCTTTGCCGTGAATTACACCGTCTGGATTCCGGAAGGCGTTCAGACACTTCGCGGCGTTATCGTCCACCAGCATGGTTGCGGAGAAGGATCGTGCAGTTCCGGTTTGACGGGCGCTTACGACCTGCACTGGCAGGCCTTGGCCAAGAAGCATGGTTGTGCTCTGTTGTCGCCATCGTACGAACAGCCTCAAAACGCCGACTGTCAAATGTGGTGCGACCCCAGAAACGGTTCGGCCGCCGCGTTTGATAAAGCCCTTAAAGATCTCGGCAAAATGTCTGGGCACCCGGAACTCGCCGATGCTCCCCTTGCACTTTGGGGACACAGCGGCGGTGGGCATTGGTGCGGCGGCATGGTGATGACTCAGCCCGAACGTATCGCTGCGGCGTGGCTTCGATCTGGTGTGCCGATGTTTGAAGCGAACCCTGATCGAACAGGGATTAAGCCGCACTCACTTCCGGACGCGGCGCTGCAAGTTCCCATGATGTGCAATCCGGGGACCAAAGAAGGCGTCACCGTGAAGGATGGTCGGTTCGCCGGCGTATGGCCCTCCAATCTCGCGTTCTTCAACAAGGTTCGAGCAAGCGGCGGATTACTGGGAGTTGCCATCGATCCCTTGACGGCTCACGAATGTGGAAATTCTCGCTACATGGCGATTCCCTGGCTGGACAAATGCCTTGAACTAAGATTGCCGGAACAGCCGGGCGAAGCGTTGAAGACGATTTCACAGGAAACTGCCTGGCTGGCCGAACCCACTGGAACGACGGCGGTGCCCGCGGCAACGTTCGACGGGGATCCGCTGACCATGAGTTGGCTGCCGGACGAAAGCATCGCCAAGGCGTGGATGCAGTTTCGCCAGGACACAAACGTCGCCGATTCAACGGCACCGCCCGCACCGACGGCGGTTGAAATCAAAGGCAGCCGTTTGACCTGGCGTGCGGAAGCGGACCTGGAAAGTGGCATTGAAAAATTCATCGTCATCCGTGACGGTAAATTTCTGGCTGAGGTCACCGGCAGCGGCATAAATCGCTATGGCCGCCCACTGTTTCAAAACCTGCAATACAGCGATACTCCCACGCAACCGCTGGCCAAAATGGAATTCACGGACACAACGGCTGGCGACGCGCCGCACAAGTATGAAGTCATCACGGTCAACACCGTGGGCGTGAAATCAAAGCCAACGGCTGCCACCCGAAGCACAGCCAAGTAGGGCCGGTTCCTACCGGCCGTTCGAAGTTGTTTCGCAACCTATTTCCGATCGGAATGCGGGATTAAATGTGTTTCGTCCACCATTGATTTGAATATCCTGACATGCCGAATTGGAGACGAGCCGTTGTTCCTGGTGGAACCTTCTTCTTTACCGTTGTGACCGACCAACGTCGGCCAGTCTTCACAACGCCGAACGCGCGAACGATTCTGGGCAATGTGATTCGAGAATGCCAACAAACACATCCATTTGAGATTCGTGCTCTCGTGTTGCTACCAGATCATCTCCACGCCATCTGGTGCATGCCATCTGGAGATGCCAACTACTCTGGCCGATGGCAGTGGATCAAGACGCAGTTTACTCAGCGGTGGCTTGCTGCCGGTGGCACCGAATGTGCTGTCACCGATGGGAGGAAGAACGATGGCCGCCGTGGAGTTTGGCAACCGAAGTTCTGGGAACACACCATCGAAGAGGAAGACGACTTCCAGAACCACTTTGATTACATCCATTACAATCCAGTAAAACATGGCTACGTCCACTGCCCGACTGATTGGCCATGGTCGAGCTTTCATCGTTGGGTTGAAGCCGGTGTGTATCCCGAGCGTTGGGCGTGTGGAGATCGAGATGAAGTTCCTTGTTTCGATCGAATCAAAAATACGGTTGGTGAGTAGGGGGTAAACCTCAAGACAATGACAGCTTATCGATAAGCAACGGCCGGTGGGAACCGGCCCTACGTTGTTCCATTCAACTTGTCGTAGCATTGGGGCCGTTTGGAGGCTAGAATTTAGGCATGACAAACTTAACCAATTTCAATCGTCGTCGATTCGTGATTCGCACTCTTGCCGGATCGTTTGCTCTGCCTGGACTTCCGTCTTTGATGGGGAAGTCGTTTGGGCGTGATTCGGCCATTCAACAGGCTCGCGGAGCTGGCGCGGGGGCTCGTCGCTTTGTGGCCGTCGGGAATTTGCTTGGCTTTCAGCAGAAGCATTTTTTTCCGGAAACCACCGGCAGCGAATTCGAACAAACGACCCTGCTGAAGCCGCTTGAGGCAAATCGTGATCAGATCACCGTCTACCGAGGACTCGATCACGGACTGCGCGGTGGACACTTTGCCGTGCATACGTTCCTGTCGGGCGTGCTGCATCACGAATCGAAAAATCGCCGCGATGGCAATGTTACCATTGACCAGTTCATCGCCGATGAAGTGGGCATTCAAACGCGGTTTCCTTCGCTGACTGTCGGCTCCGAAGGCGGCATTCACGGCGGTTGCCAGATGTCGTGGACAAGGTCGGGTGTGCGAGTTCCGCCGATTACTGGCCCGGCCGAATTGTTCAGCAAGTTGTTTGTGACGGAATCGAAGGAACGCCTGGCTCAGCAGGTTAAAGAAAATTCGCTGCAGGCTTCGATTCTGGATTCTATTCGAGAAGAAGCGGGATCGCTTTCCAAACGCGTCAACCAGGAAGACAAGACCAAACTGGACGAATACTTCAGTTCAATCCGCGACGTTGAAAAACGGCTCGAAGGTCGTCGGCAGTGGTCTGATCAGCCCAAGCCGAAAGCGCCGTTTGAACAACCGGCCGACACCAACACGGTTGACGATCTTCCGATGCTGTACGAACTGATCGCGCTGGCGTTGCAAACCGATTCGACTCGAGTGGCGACTCTGGAAATCGGCGGCAGCTTTTTGCCTCAGAATCTGGGAATCGATAAGTCTTACCACAGCCTTTCGCATCACGGCAACGATGAAGAAGCAGTCGCGAATTTGATTACCCTGGAAACTTATCAGCTGGAACAATTCGGTAAATTTCTGACTCGGCTTGCTGGTATGCAGGATGGCGAACACAGCTTGCTGGATTCCACGGCGGTGTTGTTCGGCAGCGGTATGGGCAACGGCAGTTCGCACACTAACAGCGACCTGCCCATCGTTCTGGCCGGTGGTGGTTACGGCAAGGGGCAGTTCAAGAAGGTTGCTTCCGACGGTGTCGGCAAGGTTCCGCTATGCAATCTGTTTGTCGATATCGCTCAGCGCATGGGCATCGAGAAAGAATCGTTCGGAACCAGCACTGGCACCTTTTCGTAAACCCGATCGTCATGCACGCATCTAGCTGGAGAGCGCCAAATCGCAATCTGCCGCCGGGCGTTAGCCCCGGTTTTTACGGGTCATTTGGAGGAACCGGGGCTAACGCCCTGCGGCTCATGAAGACAACAAATCGGCAGCAGTTTTGTTCAACCGGGCGCTGTTCAGTTAGCGTCTTACTAAAAATGATGTGCACATGTTGCGCGCATGTTGGTCGTCGCGACAACGGAGCGGCTCGGCGGTTCGAACGTCCCATGCTATTCCGCCTGCCACGCCACTGGGTCAAGGGCGGAGCCCTTGTTGTCGCGTTTGCGGCTTGCCTGCTCGCCGGCCGCATGCCTGTCGTGGCTGACGACGGTGCGAAACCGAACACGGTGGCGATTGACTTCATTGGAAAGTACTGCATCCAGTGCCATGAGGGTGATACGGCCGAAGGCGAGCGAGCGTTTGATTCGTTTGTTCTGCCTTTGAAGTCCGTGCAGCAGTTGATCGCGGCTGACGAAATCATCGACCAGGTGACGCTGAAGTCGATGCCTCCCCAAGATGCCGATCAACCGACTGACGACGAACGTGTTGCCGTGGTGACCGAATTGCGTGAGCATATTCAGCAGGCTCGTGATAAGGTGAAAAGCACGGGCGGCCGCACTGTGATGCGACGGCTTTCCAACCGTGAATATGAAGTGACTCTGGCGGCGTTGTTTGATCGCCGAGTCGACACGTTGGGGCTGACGGCCGATTTTCCGAAAGACAACACCAGTGAGCACGTTGACACGATTGGTGAATCGTTGGTGACGTCCGGCTTTCTGCTGGATCAGTACTTTCAAGCCGCTTCTCGCTTGGTAGAAGCTCGACTGGGCAAGCCGGCCACAAAGCCGGAATCGTGGCACTTCACTGACAATTTTCGTCAGTACGAAGAATTGACGAACTCGCACCAAAGCGTGTTCAAATTCAAGTTTCTGTGCCTGTATGAGCAGCCAAATACGGATACGCGTCAGGGCGGTTACGGGCACATTGAAGATTTTCTTGGCGGCGTGCCGGTGTCCGGGCTTTACGATATTGAAGTGAATGCTCAGGCCATGCACCGCGATACTCACTACGATCCGAAGATCTTTCGCATCGATTTTTCTGAACCGTTTCAGATTGGTGTCGTACCGGGCGACGTGACAAAAGGCCACATTCATTATCCACAAGCGATTGAACCGGTTCTGGCAACCGCCATCGTGCCCGACGATCAGCCCGAATGGTTAACCTTTCGAGTTTGGCTGGAAGCTGGTCAGACACCGCGGTTCATTTTCCCTAACGGCCCGTACGAATCACGGGCGTCGGTGATCGAAACGAACAAACGTTACAAAGATGAATTCAAGAAGCCACAGGATGGTGTCAGCCGCACGACTCTGCTTCGCGAAGGCAAGTTGCCTCATATCAGAATCGGCGAAATCAAGGTTCACGGTCCCATCGAAGAAGTGGGCGGAGGCAACGAAGAACTGGCCGTGTTTGGCAGCGCAGGGTTTCAGCCGGATTCAGCATTGGAGCAACTGTATGCGTTCGGTCAGAAAGCTTACCGACGTCCGCTGGATGAATCTGATCGCAAACGGATCGAAACCATTTACCAGAAACGCCTGGCCGAAGAAGCCACGCCACGGCAGGCAGCTTTGGACGCGTTGAAGATGATTCTGTGCTCGCCTTCGTTTCTGTACCTCAGCGAAATCACGCCGGAAGACGAACGAGCCCTCCGGCCGTTCGATCTTGCATCCCGACTTTCGTACGCTCTGTGGGCCGCGCCGCCTGACGACGCGTTGTTCGCGGCAGCTGAATCGGGCCGGTTGACTGAGTCTGCGGAATTGACGACGCAGATTCAACGTATGCTTAGCGATGATCGGTCGTATGAATTTGTGAACGGGTTTCTGGACAGCTGGCTGAACCTGCGAGACATCGGCAACCTGCCTCCGCCTCGCAAAGCGGCTTGGGAGTATTATTCAGAGAACCTGCCGGAGTCGATGAAGCAGGAAGCTCGTTTGTTCTTCACGAATCTGCTTCAGGAAAACGGCCCGGTGACAGACTTCATCGACGCCGACTACGCGTTTGTCGACAAACGCCTGGCGAAGCTTTACCAGTTGCCCGAACGCGACACTTTGCGTCTTGCGGATGGTTTCCAACGTGTGAGCGTGGCCGAGAGCAAGCAACGCGGCGGTGTGCTGGGGATGGCCGGCGTGTTGACCGTCAGTGCGAATGGAGTTGACACATCACCGGTCACTCGAGGTGTCTGGGTTTCAGAAAACATTCTCGGCGTCACGCCTCCCCCGCCACCCGACGTAGTGCCCGCTCTGGATTCCGATGTCAGCGGAGCCACCACGATTCGTGAAAAGCTGGCGAAACACAGCGCCGACAAAACCTGCGTGGTGTGCCATCGCAACATCGACCCGCTCGGCTTTGCCCTCGAAACCTTCGACCCCATCGGACGCTGGCGAACAAAATATCCCAAGTCCAATAGTAAGTCAGAAGCGGCCAGGATTGATCCATCAGGAGAATTCCCTTCCGGCGAAACCTACGCAGACTTTGAAAGCTTCAAACAAGTTCTCGCCAAAGATCGCCGTGACGGGTTCGCTCGCAACCTGATCGAAAAGCTGCTGACCTATTCAACCGGGCGTCACATGGAGCGCGGCGATCGATACGAGATCGACGACATTCTTGCTCGCGTCAAAGCCGATAACTTCGGTCTGCGAACCATGGTGGTTGAGGTTTTAACCAGCGAGATCTTTCGTTCGCGGTAGTTCCAAGCCACAGATGAAACACAGATTTTCACAGATAGGCTCAAGCATTGAACCTCGCAACATCTGTGCAAATCTGTGTTTCATCCGTGGCTTAGAAATAACAAGTCAGATACGGCTCTGCTCAAAGCACCATCCGTTTGAACTCAACTTTTTCACGGCCAAAATTGATCAGCAGCCCAAACTTAATTCCGGTTGCCTTCAGTTCGTTCAATAATTGTGCTTCGTCCGCAGCCTGGTATGTCTTTGCGATTTTCAGTTCAGCGATTACCAGCTCTTCCACGAACAGATCCGCGAAATATTCTCCTACCAGGATGTTCTTGTAACGTACTTTGATTTGCGCCTCCGTTTCGCACCCGTGGCCCCTTTGAATCAGTTCTGCCTGCATCGCTTTCCGATAGACCTTCTCAAGAAATCCGTACCCAAGGACGTTGTGAACCTCGAACGCAGCTCCAATGATCGCTTCCGTAATTTCTTTGTGCTCAAACGACAAGGTTCCTCCATCATTTATCGCCACAGATAAAACACAGATTTTCACAGATGCTGCACTCTCCCGCAATCAGTTTACCCTGAACTACTGACGCCGCTCGATGAAGTGCTCAACCAAGCGGCCGAATCAACTCGCCGCCCGTACAAGTATCGGTCGTATTGAACGCTGCTTCTGTGGTGTAATCGAGATCTGCGAAGACTCTGATTTGCATAACCGATTAGCTCGTCGCCTGCGCGCGGCATCAAGTAGAGCGACAGAGAAAAGTTCTTAGCCACAGATGGAACACAGATAGGCCCAATCATTGATCCGCGTCACATCTGTGTTTCATCTGTGGCAGAAGAATTCACCGGTCGTCGAGGCTTTAAGCAGCGAGATCTTTCGTTCGCGGTAGACGAAGCACCAAAGCCGCCGTTGCCTCGAACGACAAGATTCAATACTCGTCGCTTAAAGCTACACCCAAATGCGACCTATAGAAGTCGGTCGCTGGGTTCTGGATCTGGATGTTTCCGTCTCGATGGCTCGAAACATTATTGTGTCTCCATGTACAATGTTCAGATCGGCCCCGATTCATTTACATAACTGGAGTGATAGTCGTGAAAAGCAGTGGTTTGGTGCTTCAAATTGTGTGTTTCGGAGTTTGGCTTTGTGGAGTTTTATTCTTGAACGGAATTGTCGAAGCTGAGGACCATCCTGCATTTCAACCGGTGAAAGAACTGTTTGCCGCAATGTCCAAACACGATGGCAAGGCGATGCAGGAGACTTCAACAGAGGACTTCCAATTACTCGAACATGGCGAAGACTGGACGATGCAGCAGCTCGTGGACGCCGTTCAGCCCAAGGGCCAACCGTATGAGCGCAAGAACTTCTTCAGGCAGATTCGAGCTCGACACAAAGGCGACGTGGCCTGGGTGAGCTACTGGAATAAGGCAGAGATTCGTCGTGACAGCGGGCTGCGGACCGTCGTTTGGCTCGAAAGTGCAGTGATGGTCAAAGAAGACGACCGCTGGAAAGTCCAACTGATGCATTCGACTCGTTTAGAACCAGACAAATTTCCAAAGAATATTGAATGGGTTCAGTTTGAACCGACTCCATAACCATCCTGTGTATACGTTTTCTGCAACTCGTTCCCAAGCTCCAGCCGGGTAACGAGGAACAGAGCGCAGAGAAGCAGACAGCATGTCGGGGCGAGGCATCATCTGTCGTTGGCACTCTTGCCTGTTCAGGGATCAATTAACCTGGCATCTTCAGCGGTTTTTACGCGGCGGCAGCGGCCATCTAGTTGGCAGACCCACGCGCTGCCATCTCGATGATTGCTCGATACGGAATGCCCTGGGCTGTTGACGACGAAGCTTAGTTCTGTCATGGCCGGATCGCTGGGTTTGGTCCACGGAATGTCGGAGTGGGAGCATTCAATCAGCAATAGCTCGCTGACCCGTTCTTTGGCGTATACGGGTCTGTCTTCCGCATAGAAGTAGTTTGTGCAGAAGCCGCTTTTCTGTTCGACCGAGCAGTCAATGCACTGAAAATAGGGCAGCATTCGCGGCAGTAAACTAATGTTGTGTTCGCTGTCCCACGTCTCATCCAAATGAAATTCGTCGAACAGTTCCTTTGCGTTTAGGTAGGGCAGTATCTTTATGCGCCAGCTGAGCAACGGTGTTCCGTCCTCGTCGACCACATCGTGAGGAAATTCGCCGTACGCTTCAAGATAAACATGTAGTGCAAAACCAACCTGGAAAATGTGGGACTTGCATTGAGTACAGCGGGCAGCGGCACGCGCTTGTGCGACGAACTCATACAGCAAGGCTCCTGCGAGGATCACTACGCTGGAAGCAATAATGAATAAAGCTCGTTTTCGAAACATCATTTCTCCGCCATAGTCTGGTCGAACAACTCTTTCGGCGAATTGAAGTGTACGTTTTCTTTATCTCGTTCCCAAGCGCCAGCCTGGTAACGAGGAACAAAACGCATTAAGCGCAGAGGTTCGCAGAGATCAGGAGTTGCTTTCATGAAAACTATGCGAGCCTCTGCTTCTGTGCGGTCTCTGCGATAAAGAAGACAGCACGACGGGGTTAACATGCAGACAAGCAGGCCGGATTGCGGTAAGCGAAAGCCGGCAACGGTTCTGAATCTCGCAGGCAAAGCGAAGCCGGGTCTTCCAGCCAATGCTCGCTTTGACAGGAATCAGAAACGGATGCTGCAACCAGAGCCCGCCAACGAAACACGGCAGAAGCACAAGAGTTGCCGCGCCATGCCACGTATCCAGGTAACCGTATCCCAGATAGGTGAGGAAACTACCGAAGCCCGCAATGCCACTGGCGATAAGCGTCCACCACGCCCATGGTTCATGGCTTTGCAGCGGGAATTCGGCCAGCCAAAGGTACAGAAAGGCGATCGCGACCAGCGATCCACCAAAACTGATGCGGTCATGAATCATAAAATGCACGATGCGGCATTCGTTGATACTGCAAAGTTCTTCCGCTGCCATCTGCAGAAACTCTACGTCATGCGGCAGAAAGTGTCCGGTGAGCGACTGAAAAATTGCGAACAGGCCCGCCAGTGCCAGGCAGATTCCGCAAAATGAAATCAGCGACCGTCCATCACCGACAAACGTCTCCCAAAGTCCGCGATGATGATGTTGCATGAAGAACGTTCTTTCTATTCGACAGCGCCGCAGTTCGCGGTTGCGTACATTCTGAGCTGAGGAACGTCGTCAGACTACTGTAGTCGATGTATATTTGTTTACTGGAGCCACTGCAAGGTATTGACGTGACCAGAAAAAGTCTAATCGTGGCTATTTGCAAGGCGTTCAAAGTCAAAGTGGTCAAGTGTTCGCAATTTTCAAAAGACAGGCGAACTTCGCCTGCGTTAGAAGAGCAGATCGCGACTCGTTGATTGCTGAATAGTCGACATGTCGTTAGCTTAAGCGTTTGGCGAGAAATTTACCGTCGGGTTTCGGCGGATGTTGTGATGCTCAAATATAGAGGACATGAAACGTGTCAGAAGCTAAAATTGTTGTGCGAGATAATGGTCCGTTTTTGGTCACGGGGCCTGCGGTCGTGGAAGATGCCAATGGAAACAAGTTCGATCTGAAAGGCAAAGAAACGTTTGCGCTGTGTCGTTGCGGAGCTTCTGCCAACCGTCCGTTTTGTGATGGTGCTCATAATCGCTGTGGCTTTGAATCTGCTGAACGAGCGTCGTAAGGTTCAGGCTGTTGAGATAGTTAACGCTTGTTCTTACGTCCTGTTCTTTGCGATTTTTGTTCAGGGCTGTTTCTCAGTCCGTTAATCAATAAACCTGATGTGTGCCCGTGGCGATTGCGCGGGCTTTTCTTCTGCGCGGCTGGATATATTTTTGCATCACTTTTTTCTGAGCGATTCCGGGGTTACGAAAATGTGTTGGGCAAGTCATCTTCGAACAGTATTGTGGATGTGTCTGTGCTTTACTTTGGTTGCGGACGTCTCTTCGGCTCAGGGGCCGGACCCCAAAGTTGTTGCGGGATTGCAGGCGGGCTTGAAGGGCTTGCAGGCAACTCTGGCGGATTTACAGCAGGCCCCGCAAACGCAGACTCGAGACGGAAAGTTGCTGTTTGCTGACGTTGCTGTTTTTGCGAAGGCGGTTGAATGGATGCTGCGGCATAACGAATTCCCGAAGAAGGAATACGCAAAGCAGGCGGTTGCGGCCTTGCGAATCGGTGACGAACGAGCGGCGGAATTGAAGGCTGGCAACGCATCGTGGGAATGGCGCAGCGGGCAATCGATTCGAGGCTATGTGTCGGGCGTCGACGGATCGGTGCAGCCCTATGCTGTGACTTTGCCGGAAGGTGTGAATCTGACTTCCGGAGATCGCTGGCCTTTGCAGGTTGTGTTGCACGGTCGTTCCAACGATATGAACGAAGTGAATTTCATTTCAAAGCACGAAGGCAAAGCTTTGCCAGAAGGCCAGAATTGGATTCAGCTGGACGTTTATGGTCGAGGAAACAATGCGTATCGTTGGGCGGGCGAATCCGATGTGTTTGAAGCGATGTCTGATGTTCGCCGGAGGTTTCGGATTGACGATCATCGCATTACGCTTCGAGGTTTTTCGATGGGTGGAGCGGGGGCGTGGCATCTTGGGCTGCATCATCCGGCGACCTGGTCATCGGTTGGACCTGGTGCTGGCTTTGTCGATTTTTACAAGTATCAGAAACAGACCGAACGACTTCCGGAATGGCAACACCAAACGCTTGGCATTTACGATGCGTTGGACTATTCACTTAATGCGGCTAACGTGCCCGTGTGTGCTTATGGCGGCGAACTTGATCCTCAGGCAGCTTCGGCCATTCGAGTGACAGAAGCGGCTAAAGCTCTGGACGTCGACGTAAAACTTTTGATCGGCCCGGGCATGGGACATAAGTTTCATCCGGATAGTTTTAAAGAGTACATGGCGTTTCATAAAGAGAAGTCCGACGCTGGCAGGCTTCGCAACATGGGCCGTCGGCAAATTCGTTTTACAACTCGAACTTTAAAATACAACAAATGCGATTGGGCGACGATTGAAGAAATGGAGCAGGTTTACGAACCAGCTACCATTGAAGCCACAATCGGGGATAATGGAATTGTGAAAATTAGTGTGACCAACGTCGCCGTGTTCAGTATTGCTCGAGACATCGCTCAGTTTGTTGACATTGATGACCAGTTGCTTCCTTGCAGTGACGCAGCAGACGGCTTGCTGCCGAACGTTTATTACGAAAAAACAAGCAACGGTTGGACGGCTCAAACTTATGATGAGTCTCGAGCATTTTCTGACAATCCGGATCTGAATAAACGTCACGGATTACAGGGCCCCATCGATGATGCCTTCATGTCACCGTTTGTGTGTGTCGTCGGCAGCGGCGGCTTTGGTGTAGACGATCACGGTCAATGGGCCAACTGGACGTTTAACCGCTTTCAAACGGAATTCGACAAGTGGATGCGAGCGGCCATACCTGTTGTGGAGGCTGCCGATGTCAGCGAAGACGATTTGCCAGGGAAGAATCTGATCTTGTTCGGCGATGCAACGTCGAACCCGATGATTCAAAAAGTGCTTCCTGAGCTGCCTGTAGAATGGACGACTGAACACATCAAAATCGGCGACAGAAGTTTTGATGCGAAGACTCACGGGCTTAGCATGATCTTCCCAAACCCGTTGAATCCTCGGAAGTATGTCGTGATCAATTCCGGCCACACGTTTCACGAACAGGATTTCAAGAATTCCAACAGCTGGTTGTTTCCTCGATTGGGAGACATCGCTGTTCAGAAGTTCACGAAGAATGCCGACGGTGGTTTTGACGAAGAAATCGTTTGGGCGGCCAACTTCAATTCTGGCTGGGTACTACCCGGGAAGTAAGGGAATGTTGCGATCGGCTTTCGAATTAGACACGTGGTGCGTTTCAAGTTTGGTGTTCGACAAAAACATTTTTTGATCGAATTCAGCTGAAACGATCGATCACGATGAATTCTTCAGCCTGACTGGCGGTGTCGTCGTGGCGAGCTGGCGATTCGCGCGGTTCAGGACTTGACGTCGTGGGCAGTTCGTTACACTGTCGGCATGAAGCTGGTTGTCATGCCAGAAACATCATCGATCCGGTTGCAGCCGCTGCGGCTTCGCAGTAGTCTCCCGCCCCGCAAAAAGCCTTTCTTCCAACGTTTTCGGACCTATGCTGAACCTTTCTGGACTCAACCCGCCTCAACGAGAAGCAGTGGAAACGCTGTCCGGCCCAATGCTCGTTCTGGCGGGGGCCGGTACCGGGAAGACACGCGTCATCACGTATCGTATGGCGAACCTGATTCGCCACGGAACTCGCGCGGACCGCATTCTGTCGGTGACGTTTACCAACAAAGCGTCCAAAGAAATGCGAGAGCGTGCTTTGGCGTTGTTGGGGGCACGGGCAACTTTGAAGCCGGTTGTTTCCACATTTCATGCCTACTGCGTTCGCGTACTTCGTGAAGACATTAACGCGCTGGGGTATCCCAAGAAGTTTGTGATTTACGACCGAGGCGATCAGGAAGCGGCGGCTCGCACGGCACTGCGTGAAATTCGCGTGGGCGACAAAGCGATGAAGCCCGGTGATCTGCTGAACAAGATCAGCAGCTGGAAGATGTCGGCTATCACAGAGAACGAAGCCAGTAATCATGTGACGGCAGACTTCGACTTTCTGGCGTCGATGGCTTATCGACGTTATCAAAAACAATTGCGAGCATCCGGTGCGGTCGATTTCGACGACCTGCTGGTTTTGACCAACCGATTGTTTTTGGAGTTTCCAGAGATCCGCAGGAAACATCAGAATTGCTTCGATCACGTTCAGGTTGACGAGTACCAGGATACCAATGGAGTTCAGTTTCAACTGATCGAACAATTGGTGGCTGGGCATCACAACATCTGTGTGGTGGGCGACGACGATCAATCGATTTATGGTTGGCGCGGTGCTGAGGTTACTCACATTCTGAACTTTGGCCATCACTTTGCAGGCACCAAAACCATTCGCCTGGAAAGTAACTATCGCTGTACCGACAAGATCATCGATTACGCCAACAGGTTGGTGAAGAACAACAAAGATCGTCACGACAAGACTTTGATTGCTCACAAGCCCGGTGGATCTCCCGTTCGCATTTTGGCCTACGAAGACGAAACGCTGGAAGCGGAAAGCGTTGTTCAGGAAATTCAATACCTGATTACCGAACTTGGCGTGCGTCCGAGAGACATTGCGATTTTGTTTCGTACCAACGAACAACCTCGATTGTTCGAAACGGAGATGCGTCGTCTGAATGTGCCCTACGTTTTGCTGGGCGGTCAGTCGTTCTTTGATCGCAAAGAAATTCGCGACCTGCTGGCGTATTTGAAAGTGTTGTGTTCGCCTACCGATGAAGTATCGCTGCTGCGAATTATTAATACTCCGACTCGAGGAATCGGTGCTTCGACCACAGAGAAGCTGGTTCAGTTGGCGGTTTCGGAAGGGAAAAGTCTATGGGAAGTTGTTCCTCAGGGAATTGCTGACGGGCACGTTTCGAAGAAAGCCCAGATCGCTCTTAGCGACTTTCAAAACCTGTTGAATCGCTTTCGCGAAGAGACGATTGAACATCCCGAGCGCCTTGCAGACACCACCAAACGGCTGTTGCAGGCGATTAACTATAACGGTGAAATTGACCGTCAGTACAAAGAAGAAACTCAAGCCGAACAGCGCAAGCAGGTGTTGGAAGATCTTGTGAATTCGATCGGTCAATACACTGAGAAAACCAGAAAGCCATCGCTGGAAGGGTTTCTGGAAACGACCGCTTTGATGGATCGAGGCGACCAGAATGACAAAGAATCGGAACTGGCCGACAACGCCGTGCGGCTGATGACTCTGCATAGTGCGAAAGGGTTGGAATTTCCCCGCGTCTATCTGGTCGGCATGGAAGAGAACCTGCTGCCTCACAAACGCAGCGTCGAAAGTGATCTGGCCAAGGACATTGCGGAAGAGCGACGTCTGGCATATGTGGGCGTGACCCGAGCGATGGATTATCTGACACTTACGCGAGCAAAAACTCGTATGAAGTGGGGTAAGCGTCGTGAATCTGTGGCATCGCGGTTTCTGTTTGAGATGCAGAAAGAACCGGGCGAGGCGCTTGTAGAAGAACACTTTGGCGGCGACGACGAAGATGACGATGAATTTGATGCACCTCCCGCGCGAAAAACGTTGACCAGTTTGTTCGACGCTGACGATAGTCCGCCATTTTAATTGTGCTGGCGGCTGGCGCCGAATTTGGCCGCCACTTTGCGTTTCGGGGCAATTCAATACGCGCTGAATCGCTTTCGCTCCGCACAACCAGGCGATTCTGCGTGTGTGGAGGACGTCTACGGGCCGGGTGATTCACTTTTGCGACCCTTGGGGTTAGGATGGAAGTGTCCGTATCTGGAACTCGTTCAGGAACGAATCCCATGAGAGATCGTGTTTTCGCGATATTTGCGTTCGTCTTGCTTTCGCCGGTTGCGATGGCTCAGGCAACTGTTTCTGGCGGTCGTTCAGCAAGTGAAGCAGCGGCCGACTCGGCAACTCGCGAAGTTCCCAAAGCTCACAGTAGCCAGCAGGTCGAACGAGCGTTGCAGATCGCCAAACTTGCTGCTGCGAATGGCATGCAGCAGTTGTCGTTACGTGCCGCGAAGGAATCGCTTAACGGTGGGCCGCCGATCCAGCTGGCCCCAACAGGTTCGACCGTTGTTCAGGGGTTCCGCACACTTGGAGCAACACTGCCAGGGGCAAATAGCGTGTCTCCGTCAACAGACATGATTCGCAAGAACCTGGGTGAGCTGAGCCAGCTTTGGAAAGAACAAAAATTTGATCCGCAGGCTGTGTACGAAACTCTGGAGGCCATCGTTCTTCCAGCAGGTCGTCCGGAAGAAGTTTTCTTTTACGAACAAACGATTGCTTCAGCGACACAAGGTTCGGCAGATTTTTTGCAACCCGCCAGTGTGGCAACGTACGTGATTCAGTGGGCTCAGGCTGCGAATGCAGTGGAGCGGTTGAATTCAAAACTGGAGGTCATTAAGTCAAGTCAACGTGCCAGAGTTCCAGCAACGGTGTTGCAGGCGATGTTGGCAGCTCAGATGCCGGACAGAACGTTATTGCAGACGCAACTTGGCCAATTGAAAATGTATTTGGCTCAAGCGCCTACCGGACACGATGCGGAGATTGCCGGTCAGCTGGCCTTTCCAATGTTGAATTCTCCTGATGTTGGGATGGATGCTGTCGCCATTGTTGAGGAAGTGCTTGATCCGATTGTTGTTGGTTCAACTACGAATCGAAACTACCACGTCGAGCCGGCAACAAAGATTCTGAAGCTTCTTGCGGCGGGCTATACCAGAGCCGGTAACAAAGAAAAAGTTCGGGAAGTTGTTGCTCGCCTGTTGAATGTAAATTCGACTTATAACAATCGTTACAGCAGTAGCAGCAGTGATTACGTGGCCAGAATGCGACAGGCACAGCTGAATACGGCGGTCGCTGTGTACGTTGAAGCGGGGTTGTTTGAGGATGCAGTGCCTTTAATCGCTGAGTACGCCGAATTGCAGGCTGTGACCGGACGTTCGTTTTCACAGGATTACTCTGGAACGCTGTTTCGCAGCCTGTTGACCATTAATGCGAAAAAGCGTTACGAGATTCTACGTAAACTGTGTACTCCCGGCGCTACGATCAAAGCCGTCAATCTGTATTCCAGATTTATGCCGTATTCAACGCCGCTGCCGATCTTTATGCCGCCAGCAACAAGTTCCGGTGCAGAGGAGCATGTTTCTGTTGGAGACTTCGATCGACTTCGCATGGGGCTGTTGCGTGATGTCGTAAGTTCCGGCGGAATGCTTGTTCAGGCCGCTAAACAAGCGGGACGGCTGGAGGAGCTAACCACCGACTTGCAACCGTTTATCGATTCACCTGAAGAAGGCGTTGATGTTTTAGTGTTTATGTCGCAACGTGAATCTCTTGAGCCTGATTTGAAGCTGTTGGAGAAAATTCTGCTTGGTCGCGAAAAGTCTCTGGCGGCTTTAAGTAATTCCACGGCATTAAGAACTCGGCTGAATAGTTTAGACGACTATCTGCTGGCGACCTGTGCGGCGGAGATGCCTGCATTGGCAGGCCCTGCGATGAAATTACTGAATGTGATTCATCGCAAGTCCAAAGATACTCAAAACGCTCCTGTAAGAACGCACGTTCGGCAAGCCATTGAGCACCTGAATGTAATGCAGGCCGGCGCAGATCCCGGTATTCTGGCTGATCCCAATCTGAAGTACGGGCACATGGCTGATTGTGACAGCTATTTGACGCATTCCAGTGGAAGTGTGAAATCATCATGGGTTGTACACGATCAATTCGTGCAGAATCTAAGTGCGCCTCAGGATGGACTGTTGTATTTTCGCTATCCGCTGGTCGGCGATTTTGAAGTGTCGGCACTGGTCACAGAAGGGGGTTGGTCAGAAGGTGGGTTTGTTTACGATGGAATTTTGTCTCAAAACCAGGCGTACAACAAATCGTTGCTTGTTTTGCATGTTGCTCGCCCATTGCATAAGAACTTTGAAATTAATCTCACCTCGGATCAGGCTGCTTTAACTCATCTGGCCTTGCAGGTCGCTGACGATAAGTCTGTCGTTTGCGTCAATCGGCACGTGGCCTATCGTGACATGTCGTCGGCAGCCAGCCCGTTTCTGGCGTTGAAGTCCAGCGGCGGCTGGTCGGCGGGGTTTGCGAAATTGCAGATCACGGGAAATCCACGGATTCCGCAGCAGGTGAACCTGTTGACGGATCATCGCCTGCGGGGATGGAGTGCTTACTACAACGAATCATTAACGTCGGCGTTTGCTGATGCCGCCCCTGACGATTCGTTTGATTGGTTGTTCGCAGATGGAGTTTTGAAAGCGGCTGCGAACTTCAGTTCCAGCGGTGCGGGGTCTGAAAGTCTGTTGACGTATTTGCGACCGATGCTGAGCGGCGACAAACTTTCATGGGAATTTCAATACACACCTGGGCAATCAGGCTGTCATCCGGCACTGGGGCAGCTGGCATTTCTGCTAAATCCAGACGGCGTAAAACTGCATTGGATTACAGACGCTGAACACGAATGGGCTCCATTGGCCGCGGACAACGCCGTTGTGGAATCCAGTTCGCAGCGAGGGCCTGATCAGTTGCCACTGCGAGAAAACGACTGGAACAAGGCAGAGCTATCCATTGATGGGCGGACCGTTCGCCTGGTGCTTAACGGCGAACTGGTGCTGGAACGAGAACATGAACTGCAACTGCAGACTCAATTCGGGTTCTTTCGCAACAGACTTAATGAAGCTGTCGGTGTTCGAAATGTTGTGCTAACCGGCGATTGGCCGAAGACCTTCGCGGAAGCTGTTGAAGGTGGAATTCTGTCGCAGAATAACATCGAACTTTCCCAGGAATCACGCCACGCGTTGTCCGGAGCAATTGAACAGGAAAAGTTCAGTCTGCTGGGCTACACGGTGGCTGGTGACCTGGAAACGTTGTCGGCTGGCGATCGACTTAAAGCTTTGAGGCGTTGGGTACTGCCGGATTCAAACACCTTATACGTGCGAGATCGGGGAGGATTTATTCCGGCGTATTCGGCGGCTGATTCGCAAGCCGAAGAAGTCTCAGCAAGCGAAGATGGTGCGGTTGCCAGTGCGAATGCAGCAACAGAAACGGCGGTGGCGAAGAGCTGGCATCGGCAGCCCGGTGGATTGGTGTCACCCGCTTTGGATATGGTTTTTGCCGCCGCTGAAACTGGGCAACTGGACGAGTTGAAACAAGAGGTGGAATTCGTTTCCGCAAATCACAGGCTTGGACAGAATGTCAGAAGCTGCGATGCCATTCTGTCGGCGATTGCGACAGCTCAAGGCGACTTCGATCAGGCAAACAAGAAAATCAACGCGGTCTACGAACGTGTAAAAGTTTCCAGGCAAAAGACGGAGCGACTTCGATGGTCGGCATTTGTGACGGCGTGGAATGCGATTCAGTTTCCAGAGACGATTGATGGAGGGCTGAAGATTCTGGAATACATCGTGGATAAGCAATTTAACGCGGGAATATCCAATGGCTGGGAGTTCGATCATTCGGTGAGAGCGATGCGAGGTCTTGCACGGCGTCGCTGGAACATCGCCGCTGGTCTGGAAAAGGCGTTGCCGCCAGATGGTGACTGGATTCCCGTAACGCGAGTTCGCGGTCAAACAGCATCACTGGGAATTGGACCGCCTCAATGGAGCCAAAACCCGTACGGTGGCCCGACTCATCATTGCGGACACGAAGAAGATTTGCTGTATTACTCCGTTCCCTTGCACGGCGACTTCACTGTTGAATGCGAGATGACATCATTCGGCTGGCGCGAAGTTCGCTTCCTTTATGACGATCATTGGCTGGGAATCGATTCGACTCGCAAACAATATGAACATGGCCGCAGTTGGCTGGCGTTGCCCACAACGGAGTTCAGTAGTGTTCCGCTGGACGTTGGCGACTGGTTCCAATGTAAGTTGCAGGTGCAGAACGGAATCTGCAGTCGCTGGGTGAATGGCACCAAAATCTTTGAAGAACAACTTTCGGAGACTCCGGACCCATGGCTGGCAATTCGATGCGGTGCAAATATCGAAGGCGGCAGTATTCGCAACCTAAAGATCACCGGCACTCCTGCTGTTCCGGATGTGCTGCAGTTGTCAGGCCAGGCGGATTTAAAGGGCTGGACGGCTGGGCATTTCCGGCAGGGCGAATCGGATTGGGTGAAGAACGGTGTTGATATTGTTGGCACACGCCGCGCATCTGATGGCATGGAGTCCAGAGAAAGCCTGCTGCAATATCACCGACCTCTGCTGGAAGACGGGACCATCCAATACGACTTTGCTTGCGACGCTGAAGCCGATTCAGGCGTGCGGCACGTCCATCCGGCGATGGGACGATTGGCATTCATTCTGGGTAAAGATCGCGTTAGTGAACACTTGATTTCCGACGGCATCTATGGGCTTGATGGTCTGTTGCCAGACAATAGCACGGTGATTGACGGCAACCATATCACGGCTGATCCGTTGCCACTGAAAACCGGCGTCAATCATATGCAGGTTACGTTGACCGGCGATCGGCTATTGCTGACGTTGAATGACACGGAAATTTATCGTCGTGTGCTGAGTAAGTCTGATCAGCGTTTCTTTGGGCTGTTTCATTACGCCGGGCAAACGGAAGCGAATGTTCGTAACGTAACTTACCAGGGCAACTGGCGTCGTGAACTGCCTTTGCTGGCCGAACAGCAGTTTGCCGGTCTGGCCGAAAACTTCAGCCTGAAGGTTGATCCGACCGATGCTTCGAAGTCGATCACGCACAGCTTTGAAGCTGCTGGACTTCCAGAACAACTGTTTCATGCGTCGGTGAACTCTGTTGATGGTGTGGCTGTTCAGGTTACTTCTGCGGGCGTAGTTGTGAATCATTCCGGCGGCGAAGGCTGGACTTCCAAAACGCTTTCACCGCATCTGGCGATTGAAGGCGATTTTGATGTGACGGCTGCCTTTGCTGATCTCAACGTAAAAACTCCAGACGCAGACAAGTCGTCGGGCATTCAGTTGGGTTTGACGTTTATGAACGACACGAAGGATATCGTCGAAGTTATGCGAAGAACTCGCGGCAACGGCAATCAGGTTGTGGAATCGATGTGGGTCGTTCATCACAAAGACGGTACGAAATATCTTTCATCATCTTCACCGGACACGGCGAACTTTGGCCGGTTTCGGCTGTCACGTCGAGGCGATGTGGTGCTGTGGATGTACGCTGCAGAAGACAGTTCGCAGTTTCGCGTGTTAAGGGCGGAAAGAGTTTCGGATGCTCCTGTGGTGCTGGGCGGAATCGACTTCGAAGCTCAGGTGGGAGGTGTAGGAGGCGTGTCGGTTGTCTGGAAAGACTTCACCGTTCAGGCGGATAAGATTTTAACCACGGAGCCCAATGTGAAGACAACCGTGCTGAATCCGGAAGGCAACCAGACAACTGTTTCTGTCAATTTTGCTACCGATATTGACTTGTCCGAATTGCTGGTGAGATCAGGCGACCCGACTCAATTTTTTACAGGCAAGGATGGCCTTGTTGTTACCACGCCAGGCACCGATGCCTGGAAGGAAACTCGGCTGGATTCTGAATTCGGTTTGACGGGTGATTTCGATGTTTCTGTCGACCTTCAGGTGCAGGACGTACAAAAGCCAACGGTGGGAGCTCACTCCGGCGCTTACTTCAGGCTGGTTTTTGAATCAGAACTCAGCCACCGCATCGATGTGCAGGCCGTATGTCGGCAGGACGGCAGTCAGCAGGTCGCAGCGATTGAAGTGACTGAAGATTCGACGGGAAAGAAAAACTACAATTCGTTGGGAAGTGAGACTCTGCCAGCAAGCGAAGTTCAGTCCATGAGGATTGTTCGCAAAGGCAGCGAGGCGAAGTTCTATTTTACCAACGCCAAGGGTGAATCGGTTGAGCTGGCAAATGCCAATGTTGGCACAAAAAACGTTGTGCCCAAAGGCGTGCGACTGATGGTTCACACCGGCGGGGAAGGACCGACAACAAAAGTGCTGTGGAAGAAGCCGACTGTTAGTGGCAGCCAGCTGACAAAGGCAGTCGCGAGTCCCTAAGCGGGTAGTTGAAAATACGGGAGACATCGCAGCAGGCAAAGTAGAGCTTCGCAAATTTGCAGTCGCTGGCCGAAAAGCTTCTGCATGTCTGACATGAAACCATGAAGGATGATTTAATCTGAGAAATGGTACTGATTTAGCGGTCGCATCAGCCTTACTTCCGCTTCGCTGTGAACTGGAATTTGAGGTACAATGGCAGATCACGGTCTTTGGTCGTCGCTGCGGTCGGCGGATTCGCCGTATGTGGAAGCTGTGATCGCCGACAATCCGGAACTTGTCGAACCGACAGTGGAATAGAGCTTTTGTTTTGTGAAGCAGGGTGTTTGCGTGATATCGAAGCTGGAACGAATATTGGGGCGGTTTGCTGTTCCAAACCTGACGTTGTTTGTTATCGCCGGACAGGTTGCGATTTTTGTGGGGATGCAGGCTGATCCTGCACTTCTGTCACGCGTGGAATTGGTGCCGCAGAAAATTCTAGATGGTGAAGTCTATCGGCTGCTTAGTTTTCTGGTGGTACCTCCAGATACTTACCCGATCTGGGCCTTTTTTTTCTGGTATCTGTTTTATCTGATGGGCACGTCGTTGGAGGCGTTTTGGGGCACGTTTAAGTACAACCTGTTTTGGTTGATTGGGTACGTAGCCACGGTTGCTGTCGGTTTTTTGACTCCGGAAATTCCCGTTTCAAATTGGTTCTTGCAAGGGACCGTTTTTCTGGCGTTTGCGTATTTGAATCCAAATTTTGAACTCTGCCTGATGTTCATTCTGCCAGTGAAGATCAAATGGTTTGCGTTGCTGACCTGGATTGGGTTTGTGCTGACGTTTGTATCCGGTGATTGGTCCACGCGATTGTCTGTGGCTGCTGCCGTGGCAAACTTTTTTGTGTTTTTTGGCTCCAGTATTCTTTGGCGAGCGAAGCTGGGGCAGAGGCATATGGCGGGGCAGGCCAAGCGATTTGCCGTTCGTCCGCCGTCATTCAATCACAAGTGTGATACCTGCGGAATTACGGATGCTTCCCATCCTAAAATGGACTTCCGTTACTGCAGTCAATGCACGGCAGATCAGTGTTATTGTTCTGACCACATTCGCAGTCATGAGCACATTTGAATGTTGCCGGAATCGTTCACGCGGGTGATGGGATTCGGTAAAAACCGCAACTATGTGAACTGCAACACGGATATTTGTGTTCGCTTAGCAAAATCTGTTGTCGATCTTCCGTCTGAAAACGACTATTATCTGTCCGTCGAGCGTTAATTGTATCGGTGTTGACCGGTAAGTCAGGATGAGACCAGTGAAGGATCGGATGATGCGTTTTCAGATTATCTGTACTTTGGTACTGCTGCCATTGATCGGTTGTACAGAAAAAATGGCGACGTCGCCAGACATGATTTCAGGCGATGTTCAGTCGGACCAGGCAGAGGCCGATGTTCAAGCAGCGTCTGCGGTCCAGGAAGCTCAGCAAGAGGAACCCGTCGTGTCGGAAGATGCTGTGAAAAAATATAACAAACTGACTTCTTTTGAAGAATTCGTGATCGCCAATAAAGGCACGGAGCGAGCCTTTGTTGGTGAGTACACCGATACGGAAGATGAAGGTACCTACATCTGTCGTCGCTGCAACGCGCCGCTGTATCGTTCTGATCAGAAATTTCACAGCGGCTGCGGATGGCCCGCATTTGACGATGAAATCGCAGGCGCAGTGACTCGGCACGTGGACGCAGACGGTTACCGCACAGAAATTGTCTGCACCAACTGTCAGGGGCATCTTGGCCACGTCTTCACGGGCGAAGGTTTAACCGACAAGAACGTTCGGCATTGCGTGAATTCTGTGTCGATGATTCTGGTGCCAAAGGGAGAGAAAATTCCAGCCACGATTACGCTGAGCGAGACGTCTGAATAGGTGTTTCATTTGGCATTTGGCGAGCTGCACAAGAAAAAGCCTTCTGTTAAGGCGACCTGGGTCGTTACTTAACAGAAGGCTTATGCGTTATGAACGGACGGATCATAGTTGTCTGGAATCGGAAACCCATTCTGCCGAAGGATTATTTTTGCGGTCTGCTGGCTTGTTCTACCGTCTATCAAGGGCACATGTTTCTTTCACGTCGCCTTGCAGATGATTCACGTAACCGCATAGACATCGCGTTTGTTGACGGATGTCAGATACAGAGGACGCACGTTGGATTTTGTTCGGTCGTTCGATGGGAAGAATCGCTGAACGGCTTTTAGTAAGTCGCAGCGACTGATTTGGCCATCAATTCCACCGTTGTCAAGCACTGGCAGCTGTCTGGCGTTGGAATTCAAAAATTGCTGTGCAATTGAAAGCACGTTGGCTTTGTGGCTAACGCACGCAGAATCGTGGTGCATCCAGCCTCCGACAGTTGTCTTCAGGCCAAGTTGCCGTTCACCTGGATTCAGGCGAGACGCGGCTAGCGGTTCTGCGCTGGTTTTTAGTGCAGCGTGCAAAGCGTCCTGACGAGTGACCTGTCCCAGGTATTTTCCTTCGCGTAAAACCATCAGTCGGCGATAGGGCGTTTCCTGAAAGCGATCGATGATTTCATCCAGGCCCGTGGATTCTTCAATCTGTCGACCTTCATGTCGGTCCACCCAACTGCTGACATGTGATGATGGCAGTTGTTCCCAGCAAAGTCCAATGAACACGTGCATCGCCGATTGCTCTGAAAACACGCCGTGCAAAGTTCCGTCTGTGTTCAAGACAGGAGCACCAGAAACTTTGCGGCTGACCAGTTCGTTGATTCCGTGGAAGACATCCAGTTCGGATCTCAGCACTAAAGCCGAACGGTTCATCAGGTCGCCCGCTTTCACTTTTTTCAGGCGTGCGGTCGCGTTTGAGTGGGTTACTGCACCAACCAGGTCCAGAGCAGCGATAGCAGTGCGTTCTGAAAAGCGACCCACAAACCGTCCCGCTGAGTTAATGACGGGCATTCCTGAAATTCGGTAGGCCACCAGTTTCTCAATTGCTTCAATGACGTGCGTCTCGGGAGAAGTGAAGATCAGTCGTCGGGTCATAATTTCGTCTGCGGTAATCGTTGACGTATCCATGAAAATTCCCTTTTCGCGTCGAGCGGATTGATGGTTTTGTGAATGGGCTGGGATCCGGTTGTTGGGGACTTCGACGTTTTTCTGTCACATCTGTTGGCGGGGCAAATTTGAAAGCACACCTTAGTGATGACTTTCCGTACCTGCAGGTGAATTTCACCGCCAGCATTCGAACTTAATCAGTCGTGGAGTCCTTTGCTGAAGCGTCCTTTCGTGATTTGGGATGATGGGAGGCTGTTGCTTCGAGCCGTCAATTGCCTGCACCGAAGCTGGAACTTCGATTGTCGGCGGAAAAATCAGATAGGCAATCGCAATATTGAACGTTTTTGGCAGACGTGTGTTGAGTTGCGAATTTCAGAGAAATTGGACTTGCTGAATTCGTGCAGGTCCGTTCGACATCTGTGGAACCGCGTCGCTACCATATTGTGATACGTGAGCTGCCTAACAAGGACTTCGCCCTTGACCTGGTGGCGTGGTTGGCTGGAAGACATGGAATGCTCGAATCGCCGAGCCGCTCCGTTGTCGCTACGACCAACATTCTCGCACCGTGCGCGCTTTATTTTGAGTAAGGCTCTGAGTCGATTGGTGGTTCAGGGCAGGGTTGTGCAGGATTCCGATGTGCAGGGTCCCGATGTGCCGGTTCAGCTGAACGAAATGGATTGTGGTGTAGGTGCCATGCACTGTGTTGGGTTTGTTGTTTGCAGATGCGAAGCGACCGTGGAAGCGACAGGCTTCAGCGTCGTGTTGTTGTGTTTTGTAAATGCGTTATTCTGAAGTGAGCTTGTCATCATGCGATTGCGAATTAAAGACGGTCGTTGGTTTGAAACAACCAAAGCAATCCGCATCAATGACAAATTGTGGTACACGCAGCGAGGCAACTGGCTGTATCATCGTCTGGCGGAACCTGATCAGATCCCGGAAGCTGAAGCTGTCAAAATTATGCTGGCCGATGGCAACTGGTTTGAAGATCACGCTGGGTTCGCTGCTCTTCCACAGCACGTAAAAGAGCAGTTACAGTCGCACCTGAATGACGAGTATCCGGCTGACGAAGAAGTTTGACGCGTCCGCAGTTTGACCGGTGAAGACGATGGGAAACGTGATTTAATTTTACTCGCGGCGGGCAGCTTCTAGCTGCGAGCGATGCTTCTGGATTTGTGTAACGCAATTTCCAGTCTTGCGTTGTCTTTGCAAAATCGAGCGCGATAAATCGTGCGACGTTATCGATAGGTAGTCGGGACTTTGGGATCTCGGTACCTGACTAACGGTTAACGAATCCAGGGCTTCTGCAAATTGCATGGCAGCGTTTCCGTCCGAACATGCTCTATCGTTTTTCTGGAGTTCTGTTCATTTGTTGCAGATTGGCAATATTTGTTTTGTGTCAAATAGCATTTAATTCCGCAGATGGTCATGTCTTTAACAAAGGGGAACCAACTTGCTGTTAGTTGCTGTGTTGTTACTTGCCTGAGGAATTCATTGTTAGAACGCCTAACAAAACCGTTCTTTCGGTGAAAAGAATTGTGGACGGTTGATT